>CAYUYU010000127.1:0-7390 GCA_964449405.1 uncultured Thermotogaceae bacterium | reverse complement strand
CAATCTTGGTTGAAGGAACAATGCTGGCCTGTTTGTCAAATTCAACCTGCCAATAGGATGAGCTAATCCACATGATGTAATCGGCGGCTTCCTGCTTGTGCTCGGCGTTGATGGGAATGACAAAATTCATCATTGCGGACTTCAGCATTTCAGCCTTTCCCAATGGGAGTGGTGCAACATCGGTTACCGCATAGATGCTGGGGCTGTTTTCCTGAATGTGCTTGAGCATGGACATGCCAACGGGATACATGGCGATTTTTCCGGCAGAGTAGTTTTCTCTTCCAGCTGTGTATCCTCCAAGTGTTCTGGGGATCAGGTCTTCTTCAAAAAGTGTTTTATACCAGTTCAACTTCGCAACTGCATCAGGTGTGTTGAAGGTGGCCTTTTTTCCATCTTCTGAAACGAGTTGAATACCTTCAAGCATTAGATCTTCGAATCCGCTGATGGTAGGTTCAAATCCGTATTTCCCTGTCTTTTCCTTGATAATTCTCGATATTTCCAGCATTTCTTCCCAAGTTCTCGGGGGATTATCCGGGTCCAATCCGGCTTCTTCAAAAATCTCTCGATTGTAAATCAGGATTTGTGGGGATGCATACCATGGGATGGAGTACAATTGTCCATCAATGGTGTTACCGGCAAGCAGTTGAGGCCAATACCTGTACTTGTCGACTTCTGACAGGTATTCATCCAACGGTGTGAGCGCTTCTAACGCCACCAAATCTATGGTCCAAATGGTGTTCATGTTTACCACATCCGGGGCTGTTCCTGCTGCGATAGCTGCCTGTAGTTTTTGCAGTCCTGCATCGTAGGCAACATCTACCCATTCAACTTCTACTCCCGGGTTAGCTTCCTCAAAACTTCTGTTGACATCATTCATGTAATCGTCAAACCATGGGCTGAGTGAAAGTGTCCAAACCTCAATTTTTGCTGTTTCAGCAAAAACAGTGAAAGCAATTAGCAAAACGAAAGACAAGATCATCATTTTTTTCATAAAACTACCTCCTTATTACCCTTTCGGGATTTGATGTGATATTTGCTCAATATGCTGATAAAGCGTATTTTTATTCATGGGTTTATTTTGACCGTGGTATAAAGCCAAATAGATTCCAAGTGCCTGTCCCATACCTGCGCAGGTTGGCATGATTCTTGCAGCGGATTGCCCTCCAAAGTCTGAAGATAAACAACGTCCAGCCATGAACAGATTTTTAAAATCCACTGAAATGAGAGCTCGCAAAGGTATTTCATAATAATCTGTGTATTTTGGGATGAAGGTTTTATCCGAATCGGTGAGTTTGGAGACTTTTTTGTGAATATCAATGCCATAGCAAGCCTTGACGACCCCATCTTCAAATTTGTTTGCCTTCAGAACGTCTTGAGCGCTGAATGTGTACAATCCCTTCACGCGCCTGTTCTCACGTATGCCAATTTGAGGGGCGATTTTTTCTATATAGGCATTTTCAAAACCGGAAACGTATTCTTTTGCGAATTGAAAGACTGTCAATACCTGTTTGATTCCTTTATTAATCGCTTTTGAAAGGTCAAATGAATCTGTGGCATTAGCAAAGATGTGAGTGGTATTGACACTGACACGTCCTTCGCCAGGCAGTTGAACGAAAAAGAAGTGAGTATTAGGATAATCCATCCCATGTTTTTTGGCAATTTCTATCTCTTTAAAGTATCCCGCACAAGAGATGAGTTCCATTTCCGGCTTGACCCATGCCAAGAAATTATCTGTGTTTTTTTTGACATCGATTTTGATCTTGTGAAAATCAACACCGGCAATGGTGAACATAGTGGTTAAAGCTTGATTGTTTCCGTCTTCATCGCCTGATTGTGTTTGAGCGCCAGCTAAATGTGCAAAAGAAGCGTTTCCGGTTGTATCCACCCAATAATCAGCTTCAACATCAATCAACTCAGAGAGTCCCGTCATGATTGTGGTTTTTAAGATGTTTCCACTTTCTGTATGCAGGGCAATGGGTTGGGAATTAAACATGCAAGAGATGGCCTTTTCTTCTTCAAACATGGAATGAAGACTAATTCGCATTAACTCTGAGTCAAACGTATTAGCCTTGATACCGCCCAGAGTATCAACTCTTTTTAAGAGCTGCGAAAACAGGCCTTGAACAAGGTATTCATTATTCAGCCAATATCTCATAAATGGATTGACAAGTCCCGATGTGGCCATTCCTCCCAAACTGCCTGTTTGCTCAACTAAAAGAACCTTTTTTCTCAATCTTCCGGCGGATAAGGCACAATGGAATCCCGCCATTCCCCCTCCAAAGATCACTAAATCATATTTCATCCCAATTCCTCCATCATGACATGGCTTTTTTTCAAGATTTTGTATGCATGATCCAACGCATACAAAGCTGCGCCTACAGCGCCTGCCATTTCTTTTAAATCTGAAAATTTGACAAAATCTTCCCTATAGGATTGATCCAGTTGTTTTAACTGTTGATTAAGTTGGTTCAATATTCTTTCTCCATATTTGATGATTGAACCGCTTAAATAGAAGGCATTCGTTTCTACTGTTCTTTGGATAGTGTCAATTAGCCAAGCCAAATTAGATGTGAACATAGCTATGATTTCTTTTTCTGAACCGGGATGATGATCAAGGTTTTCTCTTAAGGCTTTTGCTGAGGCCACTGTTTCAATACAGCCACGTTTGGAGCAGGTGCAAATCATTTCGTTACCGGGTAGTATGATATGCCCCACTTCTGCTCCGCCGCCATAGGCACCGGTAATCAGTTGTCCATCAATGATGATCCCCGCCCCAATACCCGTTCCAACCGTCAGTAAAACCAAGGATTGTTCTTTGCTTGTTTTCCACTGCCCATAAGCGGCAAGGTTGGCGTCGTTGTTGATCACGGGAAACAATCCTGTCTGTTCAAATATTTCTTTACCGATGGCTTTGCCGGTCCAGTTTTTTATGTTATCTGTTGCATAAAGAATGGACCCGGTTTTTTCATCACATCTGCCTGCAGTAGCAATTCCCAGCGATGTGATATTTGATGACTGTGCAGAAAGTCTGTTAATCATGCCTGAAACGAGATGAATGATTGTATCAGAATCTTTTGGCGTTTGGTTTATCTCTGAATGTATGATTTTTCCAAATTGATCGGTTAATATTCCTCTTATTCGAGTGGCGCCAATGTCTATACCAATTGAGAAGATCTCTTTCTGAAAATCTGAGATGACTTCAACAAATCTCCTGGCAATTTGTTGAGGCCGCGTAATGGCTCCCCCAACGATAACGGTATAGGCTCCCCGAAGGATGGCATGCCTAATCTGATAAGGTTCGTTGTAGTTTCCCTCTGCAATCACGGGAATGTTTGTTATATGCTTAATTTCATCAATCAGTTCCAAATCTGGTTTGTTTCTGTTTTCAGAATAATCCGTATAGCCAGAGAGGGTCGTAGAGATAAAATCGGGTTTTAATGAGATCACAGTCTCTACGTCCTTGAGGTCTGCCACATCAGCGACGATACCTGTTTTCGGATGATAGGTTTTTGTATAATCGTATAATGTTTTTAGTTCAACAGGCCGGCTGACTCTTGTTGAATCAATTGCTATGAGATCTGCTCCTGCTTCCACAAGGGCTTGAACTTGTTCTGGTGTGGTTGTAATAAAGGCATCGTATTCAGGATTTCTATCCTTGATCAAGCCAATAACCGGAACCTCAACAACTCTTTTTATCGCTTCCACATCGATTGCTGAATTTGCCCGGATGCCTTTCGCACCGCTTTGAACAGCTGCCAAAGCCATTCGTTGCATGTGTTGGGCACCATGTAATGGTTCCCCTTCTTCTGCCTGGCAGGATACGATTAACGCGTTTTTAAATATGGAATACATAAGATTCCTCCTGGAGTAAATTTCAATTATAGTATAAATGATTTGATTATAATCTCAAAATATGATTATCTTAATTGAGATATTCTCAAGGCAGGTTATGTGAAAATATCTATTTGTTTCTTCCCTTTTCTTAGTTTATCTGCTTTTTCAAAATAAACAAAATTGTAGTATGATAGATTATATGAGAAAATCTCAAAATAAGGAGAAAAAGATGGAGGATAAAAATTTACTTCTACAAATAGAGAGTAAAAAAAACAATTTTACCAAAACAGAAACAAAGATAGCAGAGTTTGTTTTAGAAGACTTCGAAAAAGTGGTGTACATGTCCATAACGGAGTTATCCGATACACTAAAGGTGAGTGAAGGGACGATTGTCAGATTCTGTCAGAAAATGGGTTTTTCGGGATTCCATCCTTTTAAGATTAGCCTTGCTGTTACTCAAAGAACCATTACAGATACTGATGATCTTTTTACAGTCAACAACGGTGACGTGAGGGCACTGAAGAATTATGTGGCAAGAAGAAATATAGAAATAATCGAAAGTACTAATCAGTTTATTTCTGAAACGGAGTTAGCCCTGTGTGTAGAAGATATTAAAAATGCCAACAAAATCCTCATTTCAGGGATGGGGGCTTCCGGAAACACAGCAGGAGACTTTTTCTACAAATTAATTAGATTGGGCTTGAATTGTCAAAGGACTATTGACGCTCACATGCAAGCGATGTTAGCCTCACAGTTACACAAAGAAGATGTTCTTATTGCCATCTCTCAAAGTGGAAGTACCTTGGAAATAGTTGATATTGCCCAGCAAGCGAAGGCACAAGAGGCAAAGGTCATTTCAATTACCGGATATGAGCGTTCGCCTTTGACTAAATATTCAGATCGTGTATTACTTACTCCAACTAAGGAAACTCCTTTCGAAAGTGGTGCTATTCGGGCCAAAATCGCTCAATTGTTTGTGATTGAATTGCTTTTCTCAGCTCTTTACATTGAGATGAAAGATTCCGGACTTAAAAATATCAAGAGGACAGCAGATTCGGTTGCCAAGTGGATTTATTGAAAGAATTGTGTTAGTATAGTCAAAATTGGCTATGGGGGTTTTCAATGAAGGCAATCGCATATTTGTTGCTGGTAACTCTGATTTGGGGGACAACCTTCCCGCTTCAAAAGTTTTTTTTGGTGGATATATCACCATTTGTATTTAACGCCATAAGATTTTGGTTGGCTGCCTTCTTTTCGTTGTTTTTTACCAAAAAACATGTCTTTAAAGAGGCGGTATTACTGGGGCTTGTATTTGGAGCCGCCTATCTCACTCAAACATGGGGAATTACTCTAACAACAGCTTCCAAAAGTGGGTTTTTAACCTCTTTATACATCGTCATTGTTCCTCTTTTTGCATTCTTGATGGAAGGCGAAAAGATTAACGGTTTTCAAAAGTTGGGTTTCCCCTTTGCTATTGTTGGTTCTTATCTTATGGCAGGGGGGATCAGTGGGTTAAATGCCGGGGATATCTTGAATATTGCCTGCGGGGTCTTTTTTGCCTTGCATGTTGTGATGATTACAAAGGCATCCAGAAAAATAAATGAAATGAGTCTTTTAACATGGCAGTTTGCTACAGCCGCAATCATCAATACCATTGCCGGAATTGGAGGGAACTGGATTCTTCCGGCATCAGTTTTATCTGCAGCTGTTTATTTGGCCCTTTTTCCAACTCTGTTAGCGTTGATTATCCAATTGAAATATCAAAAAAAAGTTGGAAATAACATAACAGCTTTGATCTTTGTGGGAGAACCGATTTTTTCTGCTCTGTTTGCCGTCTTATATATTGGAGAACAAATGAGTATGGTACAAACATTTGGTGCAAGCATGTTGGTGGCAGCCATCTTGTTTGCCAGCCTTGAAAGAAGAAGACGAAGATTAAAAACTATAGGCTGATCAAACTTTCTTATAACAAATTTTTTCTATACTTGACAGAAAGGAATATTTGTAGTATATTATACCATCAAGCGCATCTGATGCGCAGAATTTTAGGAGGAACAAGTTAATGGCAAAAGGAACAGTAAAGTGGTTTAACACCCAAAAAGGCTATGGATTTATCACAAAGGACGACGGAGACGATGTATTCGTACATTATTCCGCAATTCAGTCAGACGGATTCAAGAATCTCGAAGAGGGACAACCTGTAGAATTTGAGATTTCCGATGGCAACAAGGGTCCGCAAGCATCAAACGTAACGCTGGTTTAATCGAGACAGAAGGTAAAAAGTAATTTTAGGAGGAACAGATTAATGGTTAAAGGAACAGTAAAGTGGTTTAACACCCAAAAAGGTTATGGATTTATTACCAAGGAAGACGGAGAGGATGTATTCGTACATTATTCAGCAATTAAAACTGAAGGATTTAAGAACCTCGAGGAAGGACAAAAAGTCGAATTTGAAGTTCAGGAAGGTAGCAAAGGTCCTCAAGCAGCAGAGGTTTCAGTAGTAGAATAAAAATTGTAGACAGTTAGAATATATATTTTTAGCAAAAAGGCGGGATGAAAATCCCGCCTTTTTTGTTGCGTTTATATGATTAATTAGAAAACATGTTTCTTTATTCCCTAAAAAAGAATTAAATCATTTGACCTTTAAATTTTGTAAATGGAGAATATTAAAGGAGAAACTCAACATCACTATGTTATAATCACTCGTGAAATACTTGAAATTAACGGAAAAGGAGTTTTACTTTGGAATTAGATGAAAGAAGGCTTGAAATCATCAACAAAGTTGTTGAAGAAAAGGGAGTAGAGGCAATACCGGATCTGTTGACCCTTATGGAAAAAAATGAAGGGGATTCTGAACTCATTTTATTGATAACCGAAATGATTAGCAGAATGGGTTCCGGGTCCAGAGATTATTTAATAGAGTATCTCAAGGACAAGAGAAAACGTTTTAATACTGATCCCTGCAAATATAAAGAAGAAGCCTACAGAACCACCCTTCTGGTGGTTATCGATCTGATGGGTGAGCTTGGTGTTCATGAAGATATAGAATTGATAGAGGCCTTTTTAGGCTTGTTTGATGAGGAAAAGGCTCATTTAATCATTTACGAGGCTATCGCCAAATTGGGCGGCGGGCTTAAGTATATTGATCTGTTGGAACTATTGGCGTTCGAAGATGATTTTACGGAAGAGATCATCGGGCAGGTTATCATGACACTTTCTTATATAGATGAACCCCGTGCATTGTTTGATCTGTTAAAAATTACACAGTTCGAATGGTTAGATGCCAACCAGAAAGTCATGGTAGAAAATGGTTTGAAAAGACTACTCTCATTTCATAAAGAGTTTTACGAGCTACTTGATAAAGATCCTTACGGCAAAAAAGTTCTAAAAAGTCTCCTGGAGCGTGAAAAATGAAGTTCATGGCAACATGCACAGCGGGACTTGAAAGTCCTCTTGCTCATGAGATCAAAGATATGGGGCTAAATGTCATTGATGCCAGTGATGGCAAGGCTATCTTTGAAGGTTCAGATGAGGTGTTGATCAGTGCCAGTCTTTG
>CAYUYU010000126.1:0-7434 GCA_964449405.1 uncultured Thermotogaceae bacterium | reverse complement strand
CGTTTGGCTGGCCGCCAGAATCCTGAAATAGAATCCGTTGACCTTCATTTCTTCTCCGACTTTTGGAACCCTTTCAAACCGTTCCAATAAATAACCGCCGATAGATTCAAAGTCGGTTTCAGGGAACGTGACATCTAATTCCCTCTCTATATCATTAATGGGAACTTTCGAATCGATGATATAAGTATTGGGATTGAGTTTGTCAATTCCAAATACTTCCCCTTCATCAAATTCATCCATGATCTCTCCCAAGACTTCTTCGATGATATCTTCAATGGTAACCAAACCTTCCGTCCCCCCGTATTCATCGACAACAATAGCCATATGAACCATGTTGTCTTTAAACTCCTGAAGAAGGGTGTCAATCTTTTTCGTTTCTGGGACGTAATAGGGAACACGGCTGATTTCCCTGGCGTTCAGTTTCTCCAAAATATCTGTTCCACGTTCATCAATAACCTTGATGATATCTTTTGCGTAGAGGATCCCGGTGATGTTGTCGATGCTATCCGTATAAACGGGAAACCTGGAGTAACCTTCATCTCTTACATAGGATAAAGCTTCAGAAAGCGGGATATTCTCATCCAATGCGACTACATCCACTCTGGGGATCATGATCTCCTTAACATTGGTCTCTTTTAGACCCAGTGCCCTTGTAAGCATCCTACTCTCTTCTATTTCGATAGCGCCTTCTTGAGCTCCAACTTGCATGGCATAGATGATTTCATTTTCGGTGATAAATGGTGTATCCATTACCACCTTACCGCCAACGATTCGGATGAAAACGTTACTAATCCTGACTAACAACCAAATCAAAGGGGTTAGGACAATACTCAGAAAAGTAATCAGATGAATAACCCAATTAAAAACTTTCTCAGGATTTTGTGTGGCAAAAACCTTTGGAGTAATTTCGCCAAAAATCAGGATCAACAAGGTCATAATTCCAGTAACAATCGCAGTTGCGTTACCCGCATTACTGTCCGGTAACAGGTTTAAAGCGATCAAGGTTGCCAAAGATGAGGCGAAGATATTCACAAAATTGTTAAAGACCAAAATGGTCGTCAACAGCTTGTTTGGTTCGTGTAATGCTGTTTCCACCACCTTACGTTCTTCTTTCGAATAGGCCTTTTCTGCTCCTGCCTTCAATCTAAGCTTGGTCATGGAACTAAAAGCCGTTTCCTATCCTCAAAACAGGCCGGATATCAATAACATAATCCCCATGAGGATAAATTGCAACATCAAAGAGCTACTACTAAAAGGTTCTGGTTCCACTAGAAACCCCACCGTCCTTTCGAATGTTTAATAATGATATTTTTCACCATTAATTATTTTCATACTTCTGTATATTTGTTCAATCAGCAACAACAAAGCTATTTCGTGGGTAAACGTCATCTTTGACAGAGAGAGAACTTTGGAAGCTGATTCTTTGACTTCTTTGTGAAACCCTGTATAACCACCAATGGCAAAGAACGGTTCGAGCGATGTGATTTGTCGGTTTTTGATCAAAGAGGCAAATTCTATAGATGACAATTCTTCTCCACCTTCATCGAGAACGATCAGTTCTTCATTTTTTATACGCTTCATCAAAGCGAAAGCTTCTTTTTTCTGAATCTGTTCAACCTGTTCACGGTTAATATCGCCGCCACTTTTCAACTCTAAAAGTGATAATTTCACATATGGATTCAACCATTTACAATAACGCTCAATACCGCTTTTAACAAATTGCGTTTTTAACGAGCCAAAATAAGCTATTTTCATCATGGAAAATTATATCATAAAGCCCATCATTCTTGAAGTGATGGTATAATATGATTGAAAGCGAGTTAGGGTAAAGTATTAAACAACGAACAGCGGAGGTAAGGGTATCATTCAAATAGGTGAAAAAAAGCGACTTGAACGACTTCAGAATATTTTAGGCATCAATTTTTCAGATGAAAAGCTTCTGTTTCACGCGCTTCGACACACTTCTTACGTTAACGAAAAGGCGCGGTTCAAAAACAAGCTCCTTTTGTCAAATGAAAGACTTGAATTTCTCGGGGATTCCGTGGTTGGATTGGTCATTGTTGAATATCTTTATAAACATTTTGCCAGAAACACCGAAGGAGATCTGGCAAAGGCGAAGTCCGTTCTTGCCAGTGAAACCATATTGGCCAAAGCAGCCAGAAAAATTTCTCTGGGGGACTTTATTTTCATGGGCCACGGTGAGATTATGTCTGGAGGAAGAGACAGAGACTCCCTGTTAGCTGATGCCTTTGAAGCGCTTTGCGCTGCCATCTATCTTGACCAGGGATTTGAGCAGGCAAGAGATTTTATTGTACGTCTCATTGATGAATTTGTCGATGTGATCATGCGGGATTCTTTGTATTTGGATTACAAAACCAAATTACAGGAGTTGACACAATCCTGCTTGAAAAGCCTACCCGAATACAAATTGATTGATTCCATTGGTCCGTCTCACGATCCTGAATTTGTCGTTCAGTGTATCATAGGGGATAAACGATGTGGAGAAGGACGCGGGAAAAGTAAAAAAGATGCAGAGCAACAGGCAGCCAAACAGGCCGTTGAATATCTAAGAAGAGAGAAGATTGTTGAGAAGTAAAAGAATGGCGATTATCCCCGTTTTTTTACCCTGGATGGGGTGCTCAAATCGTTGTATATATTGTAATGAAAAAGCCGTAACGGGGAATGATCATCTGAATGAGCATGATTTAGACATCATGAAGAAACTTGACAAACTTATGAACGATCACCTTTCATTCAACAAAGGAGATAAAAAGAAACAAATTGCTTTTTTTGGTGGATCCTTTTCCAACGCACCGGTACCATTACAGGAAAAATTTCTCAGATGGGCCAATGACTATATACATAAGGGAGCAGTGCATTCCATTCGTATTTCAACACGACCGGATGGTATAACAGAACGGGAAATTGAACTGTTAAAGCGCTATAGGTGTGAATCAGTGGAACTGGGAGTACAGAGTTTTAATGACGATGTGTTGATCAAAAACAACCGGGGACATGATGTTTCTACAGCTGTAAAAGCAGTAAAGACACTCCTTTCTGCAAACATCGAAACCGGTGTGCATTTAATGACGGGTATGTACGGTTCGAATTGCGAATTGGATGATGCGAGTTTTAAAAAGGGTTTATCACTGAATCCGGACACCATACGCGTACATCCCACCTTAGTTCTTAAAGAAACAGCGCTTGAGAGGCTTTATCTTAGCGGTTTGTACAAACCGCTTGACTTGAGAGAAGCAGTTGTACAGCTTGGGAAATACCTGTTATGGACTGCTTCCACAGCAGTGAAATTGAACAGGATCGGGCTTTTTGTCCCTCATGAATTGGAGACATCTATTATTGCCGGACCTTATCATCCTGCCATAGGGGATATGGCCTATACCATGGCAAAGGTATTGGAGGTCAAAGACAAATTGAAAAAGTGTGAGCAAGTTATCGTTGATAAAAAGACATATGAAAGGTTTCAAGCACATAAAGGTTTTTTTGATGTGTACCTAAAAAGTGAGATAGAATCAGGCAGAATTAAGCCCATTAATGGGGGTGAATGAATGAACAAAAAAATGAAAGTGATCACTCTCCTCCTGTTGTATACGGTAATCATATTTCCCATAAAAATCGAAGACTTTGTAAAAACAATCTTTGAACAGTATCCCGATGCCGTAGCTGTGGAATTAACCTGGCAGAGTGCTTATGATAATTACAACGCCACATTGTTAAAAGCGGATTCAAAGTTAACCATTATGGAAGCTGATTTGGAAAGACTACAAGCGTATAAAACCTACATGCAAGACCGATGGCAGGTGATCAAAGAGGTCTTTAATATCTTGTTTGAATTGGAAGAAATCTCCATAAAAAAAGCCATTGCAGACATTGAATACAAAATGTACAGTGAAGATTTGGCAAACAAGGAAAAGGCCGTAGCTTATGGTGGTGTTTCTGAAAGGGATGTTGAAATCGCCAGAATCAACACTGACAAGAGCAAGGGTAAATTGGATTATTATAAAAGCATCCAATCCCAAAAAGAAGATTTCATAACGGATACCCTGTTTGTTTCAGAGCTGCCTAAATTAACGTTGAACACCGAAGGTATTCAATCATTATCCGTAGAAGAGATGAATACCATCAAAGAGGATAACATCGATCGAAAGATAGAAAGTCACAAAAAACAAATTGAAGAAACAAAATACAAATTAGCCCAAAGTGGTATGACCACTTCCTACCTGGCAAATGTAAACAAGCGATCCGCTAAGATACACCAGTTGAAAGAAGAAGGTTTTGCCAACGCAGCCGTTTACAACATCAATCTTGCTTATGAAGATGTCAAGTATTCCTCGTTGAGGTATCATTCCGCATTAGCCCTAAAGGACATTTACTTAAAAAAATTAATAAAGCTTCAAGAAGCCCAGAAAGAAGGTTATATCACCTCGTATGACTATTATCAGGGGGTACTGGATATTTATGAATACGATCAGTTGGCTTGGCAGGAAAAGTTCAAACTGTTTGAAAATATTGTAGACCTTCTTCAGGCAAAGGGTGTCGATCCAATAGAAGTCCTGCCAAAATTTGTCAAGGAGAAAGAGTAGGCATGTCCAAAGGTGAAAGAATCGCAAGACATGTCATTCAAGCCGTTTTAAAAGACCTTGACCCTACAGCGAGGCTGAAGCAAGCCCTTTCGAAAGAAACCTTTAAAAAGAGACTACATTTATTTGCCATTGGTAAGGCAGCCTGGAACATGGCGCATGGTGCGTACCAAATTTTGGGAGATCGATTTGAAAGTGCCTTGGTCATTACAAAATACGGTCATTCAAATGGGAAAATCGATTCTTTTAAAATATTAGAAGCCGGTCATCCGATTCCTGATGAAAACAGCTTAAAAGCCGGAAGGATAGCATTAGAAAGATTTTCCAAACTTAACAAGGAAGACGAGATTCTTCTTCTGATCTCAGGAGGCGCATCCGCCTTATTTGAAGTGTTGCAAGAAGGGATAACTTTAAATGACTTACAAGAGATAACTCAGCGCCTGATGGCTTCAGGGATGGGGATCAAGACGATCAACGCAATCAGAAAAAGGCTATCAATAGTCAAGGGGGGCCAATTTGCTAAGATTTGCTCACCAGCATCCATACGTGCGTATATCATCTCGGATGTGATTGGCGACAGTATTTCTGATATTGCCTCAGGTCCGGTTTCGGAAGAAACTTTTGTCCCAGATCTTTCTGATATCTTAAAAAGGTTATCGATCAAAGATGAGAAGATCAAAAATTCCGTCCAAAGAAAACTTCCAAAAGGGCTAAAAAATGTCCAGGTATCGATTATTGATAACGTGGTGCATGCCTGTCAAAGTGCCAAAAAACATTTTGAAAAACAAGGTGTTCCTGCGACCATCGTCACAACCTGTCTCGAATGTGAGGCCAAAGAGGCAGGCCGATTCATCGCAGCGATGATCAAAGACATTGACAACAGAAACTCAGATTTTTCAAAACCCCATTGTCTCATATTTGGCGGAGAAACCCTAGTACATCTTAATGGAACCGGCAAAGGCGGAAGAAATCAGGAACTTGCCCTTTCAGCAGCCATTACCATAGACACCCTAAAAGCGGAATGCTGTCTTTTTTCACTGGGCACCGACGGAACAGACGGCCCCACAGACGCCGCTGGCGGGATTGTAACACCTGAAACCGTTCGACAAATGAAAGCCTTAGGAATCAATCCCACCCAAATGCTGCAAAACAACGACGCCTATCACGCCTTAAAAGCTGTAAATGCCTTGATCAAAACCGGTCCCACAGGAACAAACGTTAACGACCTCATTTGTGCGGTAATCATTTAAAAACTATTAGAGCCTGCAGAAAAACTAAAACAAGCTGATCCGTTAGAATCAACTTGTTTGTCTGTTATTGTTGCGATATTGTTTATGGTGTATCTGTCAGATGCTTAGAAATTCCCGCCATCATCTTCAAGGGGAATGACATCTTCCGGTGAAGCGACGTGTGTTTGTTTTTTTGGCTTGGCTATTGATGTGTCTTTAGGTTTTGATAAAGACTGGCGCTGATAGTTTGTCGCTTTCTTTTTCGGCTTACTGTAACCACCGCTTCCGGTTGAACCGGAAGAACCATGATTGCCATCTGAAGCGACACCTGTGATCATTTCATTCAGCCTGGAGACAATCTCATTCAAACTCTCAGCTTGGGCACTCATCTCTTCGGAAGAAGAGGCCGTTTCTTCAGCATTGGCAGCGTTTTGTTGGGTGACTTGCTCCATCTGGCTTACCGCCTGGTTGATTTGTGCAATCCCCTGTGTCTGTTCCCGGCTGGCGGAATTGATCTGATCAATGAGTTTGCTCAACTCGTTGGACTGGGTGTTGATTTCCTGCAAGGCTTCTTGTACTCTTTGGGCAACGGTGACTCCGGATTCGGAGAGCTTCACGTTCTTTTCGATGATATCGGTTGTATCCTGCGCGGCTTTGGCACTTCTCTGTGCCAAGTTTCTGACTTCCTCGGCAACCACGGCGAATCCTGCTCCGGCTTCACCTGCTCTTGCCGCTTCCACTGCTGCGTTTAATGACAACAGATTAGTTTGGAAGGCAATATCGTCGATGACTTTGATGATCTTGGAAAGTTCTCCGCTTGATTCTTTGATTTCGGTCATGGACTGCATCATTTGCTTCATCTCGTGAGACCCCTTGTTTGACGCCTTAGACGCTCTCTGTGCAATCTCCGTCGCCTGGGAGGTGTTGTCTGCTGTCTGTTGGAGCATTGAACTGGATTCATCCAACGTGGCTGAGGTTTCTTCCAATGAGGAGGCTTGTTCAGAACTGCCTTCTGCCAATTGCTGACTGGCTGAGGACAATTCTTCTGACGCTGAAGCCACTTGTTCAGAACCATCTCTCAAATTGTTGTTGATGTTAGACAAGGGTCTTACGATGCTTCTGACGATGAAGATGGCAACGACGATTCCAATAATAACCCCAACAACGGATAGCACCAGGACCAACATGATAGTTGAATTCTGTAAAGCTTCCATATCGCCCTTCTGTAAAGATCTTAGTGTTTCTGTCTCGTTCTGGAAGTTTTGTCTTGCGTTAGTCAGCTGACTGGTTAATGTCTGTCCGGCCTCATAGGCTTCAACGTTTTTGTCAAAAGCCTGCTGATAATCCCGCCCCGCTTGTTCCAGTGTTGTGTAAAGGTTTTTGTCTTCCTGGGATTCCAATATCCCCTTAGCCTCCTGTATCTTACTGAATATCGTGGTCATATGATTTTTCATCTCTGTCAGGTTGGTACTCTCATGATAGAGTTGGTAGTTTTTTTCGATGATCCTTGCTTGGAAAGCCATTTCTTTGAGTACTGTGGCGTCATTGACTTGTTGGGTGGCGTTGGTAATGGTCTGAGCATCTGCGTTGTCTATTACGGCTTGTTC
>CAYUYU010000125.1:3332-7496 GCA_964449405.1 uncultured Thermotogaceae bacterium | reverse complement strand
CAAGAACAAAGCGTTATTTTTTTCCTCCATCCAACGAATTGACTCTTCTGCTTTTGTTTGAAACTCAAAAGTCTTTTCATCAATAATAAAAACGTTGCCTATTATAAGTATGTTAACGCATAGAATAATCAGTAGAATGCTAAAATATTTCATCTTTCCTAACCTCGCCTTTGTTTTATAAAAAAACCCGCCCTTAATGAGCGGGTTTTTTTTATTCTGTTAAATCTCTTTAATTCAAATGATTACCAAGTCATTGAACCGGTTACTTCGTATCCTACACCAAGTACCCAGTCATATGTTGAGTCAGCTTTAAATGCGTTTTCACCCCAATCTTCATTTGCATCGATAGCAACTTCTGTATCATTTGAGAATACTGCACCAAATGTTCCCTTAAGCGCAACAGGTCCAAATTTTCCGATATCATGTGTGTATTCTCCAAATACTCTGCTAAAGGAGAACTGTGAATCATCATAGTTAAGACCTAAACCGACTTTGAATCCGGGAAGGCAGCATACACCATCTGGTGAGAAGCATGCAAATAATTCAACATCGCTCAAACCAGTTTCAACTTCTGTATCCATAGTTGAGATATAACCACTTGCGATAGCTCCAAATCTGATGTTATTAATCTCTTCCAATAATCCAAAACCAGGAAGTGCTACTTCAAGTCCACTAATCTGTGCATATGCCTGCCAGGAAGTTGTTGCACTACCTGTCATTGAAGCAATATTAGTTGTGAATAATGATCCACCAAGATCTACTGTCTTAGCATCGTCAGACAGTTTAATATTTCCTGCCAAGAAACCTTTGATAGTTGTTTCAGGATCTTTTGTAACAGGAATATCAAGTACTCCCATGTTCAAAGTAATTACATCTTTGATCATAACGTCTGATATAAGATTTAATTCAGCATTCGTGAGGAAATTCTGGTCATACTGGTCTCCTGGTGCCTCAGAGTCAGGTAAATCACCTTGGATAGTTCCAGATTGTCCCGCTACATCATATTCAGCATATGTTCCAAGAATTGCATAAAGCCAAATATGCACATCAGAAGGATCTAAATAGAATATCGCTTTTATCCAACCCTTACAAGGCGCTCCCTTTATAATCTCCCATGTGAACTGCTGAGACATACTGCCATAAAGCACGTGGAAACCATAGCCTTGGGTTAATTCAGGTGTTGCAAACGTGTGATATTCACCAGTTCCAATTGCCATCCAGAGAGCCCATTTTGTGTCCTCTGGAGTTGCACAGCAATCGCCTTCGGCAAAATTCTCGCCCATCACTTTAAATTTAATATATGCTGTATTATCATCAGAATGTGCATCTCCATCTCCAGCATATCTTAATTCAACATCGGCAAATTCAGGCTTTGTTCCTTTGTTGTATCTCCACATTAATTCAGGGCTTTTTTGTGATCCGTCACCATAAACTCCAAGATATGTGGAATCTGAAGCTTGGCTTTCAGGATTTGCTTTTGCATACATGAATTCAACACCAGCATTAACTGTTAGCTCATTATAAGAGCCGTATTCCGCTGCAGTATATCCTCCATCGTTGGAAACCCAAGCTTCGAGTCCAGGAACCGTTTCTTTCATGTAATTGTCAAGAGCTACGAGCTGTGCATAGCCTTCCCAACCTTTGAGTTCCATTCTTGTGCCGTCTTCAAATTCGATGTAAGCGATAACTGTGTAGAGGCCTTCTACTTCAGGTACTAACTGAAGTGTGTCTGTCCATGTTGTACCCTTCCAGGCGAATTCTTCTGTTGCTTCAGCAACTTTTTCGCCGTTCCAGTCTCTGAGTTCTGCATAAATGTTTCCTTTTGTTCCAACGAGTTCTTGCGCTTTGATGTAGTATGTTGTCTTCTGCGCATCTGGATCAACAACTTTCTGTGCTTCATAAGTTGCATCTTCATTAGGCAGATCTTTGATCAACATAACGAATACATCGTCGGCCACCTCGTCACCCATAACTTCGATGGTTGTTACATCGTCAGCAACGTCTTCGACTGAAAGCGTAAAGCTTACATTCAAAGGATCGCCAGCGGTGATAACACCTTTGTCTGTTCCGAGTGAAGCTTTTCCGACTTCATCCGCAAACGCGAACGCTACTACTAAGACTAATGCCATAACTAATACTAAACTCTTCTTCATAAAAATACCCCTCCCTCTTGAATTTTGTTTTTGTTTTGAGGTCTTGTGGCTTGTAATCATACAATCGCAATTATACACTATTTTTTTCGTTTTTTGCAACCCCCTTTCATTTTTGTGCTCACTTTTCGTTTTTGGTACTTTATTTTCACTAAACTTTAAAGCTAAACACACCGCAGAATGGTTTATTTAGCGATTGATGAAATGGCGAATCCCAATCCGATCACCACTCCGAATCCTAACAGTACGCCAAATGCTGCAGGCTGTTTTTGTTCAGGAAATACCTGAGCTTCTAATTCTTCAATTCTCTTTTCCAGCGTTTCAATTTGCTTCTCGTTACTTTCTATATCTTCTGTATTGTCTTGGATCAAAACGGTGTTGTCTCCGATCTTTGACTCAAGTGCCTTTTTCTGGGCTGCCATTAAGTCTTCTGTTTCAGTTTTAAAGGCATCCAATTCTGTTTCTAAAGTGTTGAATCTGGTGCTGATCCCTTTAAGCTCTTCTCCAAAGGTATCTTTGTCCACTTTGTCCGCATCCAATTTCGTGACTGTTTTTGTGTACTCCACTTCATCGACCTTTGTTTCTTTCAAGTTGGTGATGCTGATGTCCATCCACTTGAGTCTTTTGTTAATGAAGAGGACCTTCGTATTAATATCATTCTGCAGTCTCTCTTCTATTTCCTTTGTATACTGTGCCAATTCCGTTCTTTCGTCTTTGGCTTTTTTGATAGTGATGTCAATCCATTTCAGTCTTTGGTTAATGGACCATACGGCATTTTCTATCGCTGCCTGATTTTCTTCGGTTAAGTCCAACGTCAGTAATTCAATTTCATCCAGTTCCATGTAAATAAAGGTTAACTCTTCTTCCAGAATATCTTTTGTCACGTACTCAGAGAGTACCATATTAAAACTGTTATTCAATAAGGCGATTTGTTCACTCATTTCAGACAATTTGTCAAGAATATCTTCTGTAATACCTTTGCTGAAAGCAACTTCGAAAGCGAGGTTGTTCAGCCGTGACACGTTGTAGTCAAATTCGTCTTTTAATGTCAGCATATCTTCCTGTGATGCGGATTCGCTTTTTATCTTGTTGATCTGGATATCCATCCACTTCAGTCTTTGATTCAAGAAATAAATTTTATCAGTCAATTCTGCCTTTAACTCTTTTTCGAGCGTCGCAATCTGTTCTGACTGGTTCTGAACTTTTTCCCTCAGCCCGTTTGAAGCGATATCCATCCATTTCAATCTCATGTTCAGATTGGCTAGGGCAGATTCTAATTCATTCCTCAGTTCTCCTTCGGTCGATTTCAAAAACTCTTCCAAAGCCGTTACCTGTTCCTTTGTGTTGCTTGAGGAGATTTCCATCCACTTTAATTGTTGATTCAAATTCGCCAGGGTTTCTTCAAGTTCCTGCTTTGTCTGTCCTTCGACTGTTTCGATCTTTGCTTCCAATTCTTTGATTGCTTCTTTGGTGTTGCTTGAAGAAATATCCATCCATTTCATACGCTGGTTCATATCGGCTATCGTACTTTCCAAGTCATTCTTCAGTTCACCTTCGGTGGATTTAAGCATTTCTTCCAAAGCTGCTACTTGCTCTTTGGTATTGCTTGAGGAGATATCCATCCATTTTAATCTCTGATTCAAATTCGCCAGGGTTTCTTCAAGTTCCTGCTTTGTCTGTCCTTCGACTGTTTCGATCTTTGCTTCCAATTCTTTGATTGCTTCTTTGGTGTTGCTTGAAGAAATATCCATCCATTTCATACGCTGGTTCATATCGGCTATCGTACTTTCCAAGTCATTCTTCAGTTCACCTTCGGTGGATTTAAGCATTTCTTCCAAAGCTGCTACTTGCTCTTTGGTATTGCCTGAGGAGATATCCATCCATTTTAATCGCTGATTCAAGTCAGCGATGGTTTCATCAAAATCGACATTCTCAACGGAATCCGTATCGGACACTTCAGATTCCATTTCCTTCAGGTTGTTTAAGATCTCTTGTATCATTTCTTTATTGTTGT
>CAYUYU010000125.1:0-3232 GCA_964449405.1 uncultured Thermotogaceae bacterium | reverse complement strand
GATTCCATTTCCTTCAGGTTGTTTAAGATCTCTTGTATCATTTCTTTATTGTTGTCAACATCACCTTTAAGATTGCTGATGGAGATGTCTGTCCATTTCATTCTTTGATTCGTTGCAGATTGATTGTTTTGGATAACTGTTTCCAATTCACCGAGTTGTTTGTCAAAATATACGCGATTATCTTCGATTTTCTCTTTCATTGAATTCATTGAAGCTCTGAGGTTGCCCGTGTTTATGTCTACCCATTTCAATCTTTGATTCAGTGCCCAAAGACTGTTTTCTAATCTGGAATCAAAGTCTTCCTGAACGGATTTAATATTTGTCTTAACCGTTTCGACTCGTTCTTTGTTCTTTGCGATGGTCAAGTCAATCCATTTCAGTCTTTGATTGGTGGATTCTTTATATCGGTCTAAATTATCTTTAAGTAATACCGTTTCCTTTGAGAGTTCGGCTGCAAGTTCGGTTATATCATCTTTTACCGTTTTTATGCTGATATCCATCCACTTTGCCCGGGTGTTTAAAGATGCTTTTGCATCATTTAAAGCCGTTTCTAAAGCTTCTAATTCAGCCATATTCACTGTTTCTTGAGCATTATCAGCAGCTATCTTCTCCGATAAGCTGTCAAGGGCGCCTTGAAATTCGGTTTCAATGGCCTTGGTATACGTTTCAAGTTCGGTCATGGTCCTGCTTAAGGATTCCAACTCTTTAGCCATCTGATCTTGTATGGAAGCAACCAATTTTTGTTGCTCTTCTTCCTCGTCCATAAAGAATTTCAAATTATCCGTGTGGGCTTTTATTCTGTTTTCCAGTTTCTTAATAGCCGTTTTATCTTCGACCTTTTCTGATAGTTTACCAATGTCACTTTCCAGTTGAGCGATGTAATCCTCCATTTGCTCCTTTAGTGCGTTGACTCTGCTTTCTATTATCGCCTCAGGTGATTGTGCCTCAATCTTTGTCCATAGGAATCTGTCTGTGGCATTCAACCCTTGAATCTTTTTTTCCAAAGCCTCTACGTCCTTGTTTACAGCTTTTAGATTATCTTCCGTATCACCAATCACTTCACCGTAATCAGCTATTTTCCCACTCATGATGTCAATCAGCGACTCAAGAGCCTTGATGTCTTCCTGCATGACAGCTTCTGCTGTTGTCGTTACGGAAAATAACAACATGATTATCGAGAGTAAAATTAAGAGCTTTTTCATGTTAGCTGTTCCCCCTTTCGAATTCTTCCCCATTTGTTGATAATTATATCATTACCTTTGTTATTTTGCAAATAATCCCGCATTATCATTTTTTTGTTAATAAAATGAAGTTTCTCAGAGTTCTTTTCTTTTTTCACTTGAATACAGGGGGTATCCTTTTGTTTTTTCTAAGGTGATTTTGGCTCAAAAAGAGATTTTAGTTAATTTTGTAAAATTTTCGTTTACCTATCCTCAAAATTGAGATTTTTTTTACATTTATATTCTCAAAAGGATCGGTGTGTTTCTCATCGTCAATCTTGACACCGCCTTGTTTTGCCAGCCTCTTCGCCTGACTTTTACTTTCAACACCGGCAAGCACCAGCAGGTCGGTCAGTTGAATGGTAGCCTCGTTTACTTTGAGAACAGGCATATCCGTCGGTACATCTTTCTTTTGAAAAACGTGAACGAATTCTTTTTCCGCTTCTTGTGCCCTTTCTTTATCATATAATAACATCACCATTTCTCGGGCCAGCTTCATCTTGTAATCGCGCGGATTGACAGAAGGATCATTTAATTTGAGAGAGATTTCAGCAATCTCATCTTCACTGAAATCGGTAAGTAATGTGTAGTATTTGAGCATGAGCGTATCCGGGATGGACATGACCTTCCCGTAGACATCTTTGGGCTCGTCGGTAAAACCGATGTAGTTGTCATAGCTTTTGCTCATCTTTTGGTTTCCGTCTGTTCCCTCTATCAACGGCATGGTCAAGACCACCTGAGATTCCAGACCGTGGTCGTTTTGAATCTTCCTCCCCACAAGAAGATTAAACAACTGGTCCGTTCCGCCAATCTCAACATCTGCTTTGACGGCAACACTGTCGTAGGCTTGAGCCAACGGATAAAGGAACTCGGCAACGCTGATGGTTTGATTGGCCTTATACCGTTTGTCAAAATCATCGCGTTCCAGCATCCTGGCAACGGTGTATTTGGCAGCCAAACGGATGACATCTTCAAATCCCATCTTATCCAACCATTCTCCGTTGTAACGGATTTCAGTCTTCTCTTTATCAAGAATAGTGAACGCCTGCTCCTGATAGGATTTTGCATTTTCTTTGACTTCCTCCATGGTAAGCATGGGTCTTGTGGCAGATCGTCCCGAAGGATCACCGATTCTGGCGGTAAAGTCTCCAATAATCAGAACGATTTGATGGCCCAGTTCCTGAAAATGTCTGAGTTTTTTTAACACAACGGCATGGCCCAAATGAAGATCCGGCCTGGAAGGATCAACGCCAAGCTTGATACGAAGAGGACGATTCTTTTTAAGTTTTTCCTTCAGCTCGTCCTCTGAAACAATATCAAAAGCACCTTTTTTAATACATTCAATCTGTTGATTTATATCCATAAAGACGAGTGATTACAGTCCCATCATGTAAGACGTGACAAAGCTCATTACCATAAAACCAATGGCAAGATAAAGCGTCAATTTTCCAAGTCCTGATAACCCCTTTTCTCTTCCAAATACCGTATTCGCACCACCAGCTCCAAAAGCCCCGCCAAGCGACGAATGCTTAGCCATGCTCATCGTAACAGACACGATTAGTCCTACGGAAATGGCTGCGTGTAGTATGTAGACCATAATTTTCAAAGTTTCCACAGTTTGTTCCTCCCTTTATTGATAATAACGCGGTGTATTATACATGAAAGAACGTGATAAAATCAAGGGAAGGCGAAGAAAATAAATGAGGTGATACGTTATAAAAACCCTCGGTTTAATCGTTGAATACAATCCGTTTCACAACGGGCACAAATATCATTTGGAACAATCCTTGCATTTGACAAAGGCCACGCATGTGATGGCTGTTATGAGCGGGGACTTTGTTCAGAGGGGCACTCCGGCGTTTACGGATAAATGGGTGCGAACGAAGATGGCTTTGGATTCCGGGGTTAATCTTGTCGTGGAACTGCCAGCTTTTTTTGCCTTCCAGGATGCGGGCGGGTTTGCTTCGGGAGCTGTAAACTTACTGGATCGTACCGGACTTTGCGATCATCTT
>CAYUYU010000124.1:0-7508 GCA_964449405.1 uncultured Thermotogaceae bacterium | reverse complement strand
CATTGTATTATCACCCCTTCATTTTTCTGGTAACCTGACGATGGTAAACCAAAACTCTTGGATTTTTTTGACAACGTGAATAAATTGATCAAAATCAACCGGTTTGGTGATATAGCAGTTAGCGTTCAGGTTATAGGCATTCAAGATATCTTCATCGGCTTGAGAAGTCGTTAATATGACGACGGGTATTCTTTTCAACTTCTTATCCGCTTTGATGATTTCCAAGACTTCCTGTCCATTCATTTTAGGAAGGTTGAGGTCTAAAAGAATCAGATCAGGCTTGGGGACATTTGTGAAGGGTCTCTCTTTGTTCAAAAAGGCGATGGCTTCTTCGCCATCTTCAACAATGTAGAGATTGTTGTTGATCTTTCCCTCTTTTAAAGCCTCCATCGTTAGGCGCTGATCACCCGGGCTGTCTTCCACCAATAAAATTTCAATCGAATTATTAGTCTTTTCCTCTATCACTTAATATCCCCCTCTTTTCTTATGGTGAAAATAAAAATGGCACCTTGATTTGGACTGGATTCAACGCTAATTTCTCCTCCATGCCTCTCAACGATTTTTTTACACACTGCCAATCCAATACCTGTTCCGGAATACTCGTTTCTGCCGTGTAAACGTTGGAAAACTTGGAAAATTCTTTTGAAGTATTTGGGTTCGATACCAATACCATTATCACGAACCTTAAACCGCCAATGATCATCTTCTGATTCAACACTGATATGAATTTCAGGTGACTGTTCTCTCCGAAATTTAATGGCGTTGCCCACAAGATTTTGAAACAGTTGCCTGAGCTGTGTTTCGTCGCCGTTTACGGTTGGTAAATGGTCATGAGTAATCTTCGCACGGCTTTCTTCTATGGCTATTTCCAGGTTGTTTAACGTGTCTGAAAGGACTGCGTTACAATCGACCTTGGAGAATTGCTTTCCTTTTGTGTCCACTCTGGAATACTTTAAAAGGTCGTTAATTAACGTCTGCATCCGTTTGGCACCTTCTACGGCAAATGCGATAAATTCCCTGCCATCGTCATTGAGGTTGTCTTTGTAACGCTTTTCTATCAGTTGCAAATAACTGGTGACCATTCGCAAGGGTTCCTGAAGATCGTGTGAGGTAATGTAAGCAAACATTTCCAACTCTTTATTGGAACGCGTTAATTCAGCAGTTCTCTTCATAACCACTTTTTCAAGCTGTCTTTCATGTTGCTGTAACTCTTCTTCAGCTTTTTTTCTCTCGGCAATCTCTGCCGTAAGTTCTTTTGTTCTTAAGCGTACCTGTGAACGCAGTAAAAGACTTCCGCCAACCAGAAAAAGAATAACCCCGGCACTAACAACAAGACCCCACAATAACCATTTGAACAAGGGTGTGTCTTCAGGGTTGGTGGAAAACCATTTTTCCAATGAGAGGTGATAAAAAGAATCCTTATTCGCTTTCATCTGTGAAATGTGTTCATCAATACTGTTTTTTAAAGGTCGTGCGTGCTCTGATAGAAGGGAAATGGCGAAATAAAGGGTTGATGGTTGGAAGATGATGGGCGTGGTGACTAATTCAAAATCAGATAAATGAAGAATGGCAAAGTCTTTACTGACAACACCTGCTTGTGCTTCGCCACTTGTAACGGACTCGAATACTTCCAAATAATCGTCTTTTTCAATAAACGTGCTGCTGATATTAAATGCCTTTACAAGAGCTTTCAACCCTTCCGGACCTTCGTAATTTACACTGTTTTTTAAAACAGCGATTCGTTTACCGTCAAGATCAAGGATAGATTTAATATCTTCTTCTTCTTTTGTATAAAGGCCTGACCAGCTGGTGTAAACGCTTTCGTCCGTAAAAAGAAACTTCTCATCCCTTTTTTCTGTGAATGCCACATCTGGCATGATGTCAATTTCACCGCTTTCCAGGCTTGACAAGCACTGATCCCAAGAGCAGGGGATGTATGTCACTTCCCAGCCTTCTTTTGAGGCGATGTGGTTCATTATATCTACCCAAAAACCCGAAGGAGCGCCATCGTCTTTCAAGAAAATTTTTGGCTGATTTTGATAGATGCCAACTTTTACAGGCATATCCGTTTGGGCAAATAGGATTGGAATGAAATAAAGGAGTAGGAGGATCAAGACAAAACATTTTGTAGACATACTGCACAGCCTCCGGCCTAGTTGTCTTTTGATGGACTATCATCGTTAAAAACATCTTTTTCAAAGAGTATAGTAAGTAACGAGTAGTTAATTATAGCAAAAATATGGCAAAGTAGCAAAAAGAATTTTCAGTATTTTCAAATTTTCCGATCCGGGGTGATGTGTGTTTTAAGAGTTTTTCGAAAATTTCCGCGAAAACCGGTGATACTATCCGCACATATCATTGAATTCAAGATGGCTTCTTCGGTAGACTCAACGACAGCTTGAAATAAAGGGTCTATATACTCGTCTTTTAAAACTTGGATGGCTTTAAATGACCCTTTATTACTTGCTTGAATGTTGCCGGTTGAGAACGCGATGACGACCTCCCCTGAACCGTGTGAGGTAAACGAACCCGTTCGGGCAATCCCGTTTTGAACCCGTTTGCAGACTCGGTTTAACTGTCTGAAATCAAGGGGTACATCCGTTGCAACAATGGTGATGATCGAACCTACGTCTTTTTCTTTAATGGTTGATTGTTTATTTTTAAGCGCTTGACCCATTTTTTCGCCATTAACTGTTAAATCTTCCAATAAACCGTGATTGGTTAACACCAGAACCCCCAATGTGAACGTGTTTGTGTCATATTCCACCAACCTTGAGGCTGAGCCGATGCCTCCCTTTAACTGATAACAAGACATTCCTTTACCGGCTCCAACATCTCCCTCTTGAAAATCCATCTTTACATTCTCAAATGCTTTGAACAGATGCTCTTTTCTTACGGCCCTTTTGGCAATGTTGTTCAAGTAACTGTCGTTGCATTCAGCCACTAAGGGGTTGAAGCTCTTCAATTCAATCCCCTCTTTCTGACACTTTCCTATCATATAATCCGTCAAAACATCTTGCATCAGACCCACGTTTAATGTGTTTGTGAGAACAATGGGGCTTTCCAGTTCACCGAGTTCATCGATTTGAACGAGCCCTGTTGTTTTACCAAAACCGTTGATGACAAAAGAACCGCAAGCCGGTCGGATTTTATAAGGATTATCGTTTCCGGGGATAATCACCGTGCATCCGGTTTTGTGTTCCTCGGTATCAACGGTGCAGTGGCCGACTTTTACGCCCATGACATCTGTGATTTTGTTCAATCGCCCCTTTTTCATGTTCCCAATCTGTATGCCATATGCTTCAATTCTTTTTTGTTTCAAGCGTGTCACCTCCATGACATCGTGCTTTTCTTTGAATCAATTGTATCACGACATTTTGGTTCTTTTCGTTTTCAAAAGAAAGAACACAAAAATTAGGACCAAGATACCCCCTTGGTCCGGGTTTCGTTCTATTGTTACCCAAAAGAATCAAAAACCGTTGACAAAAGCTGTACTATATGTTATAATACAGATAGAATCGGAGGTGTTTTCATTGTGGATGCGGATAGAATTGAGGTCGCCACTTCCCGTTTATGAACAGATTAAAATGGGAATCAAAGAGGCGGTGATGACCGGGAAGTTTCAGCGAGATTCGCAGATTCCCTCCATCAGGGAACTGGCAAAGGATATTCAAGTGAATCCTAACACTGTTGCCAGGGCTTACAGGGAACTTGAGAGAGAAGGGATCATCTTTTCCAGGCCGGGGATTGGGTTTATGATAAACATCAATAGAGAAGGCATCAAAAGCCAATTGTTAAAAGACTTTGAGGGCGAACTATTGCCAAAGATCAGCCGAATAAAGAAAGCAGGCATTACAAAAGAGGAAGTAAACGAGGTGATTGACAAAATATGGAAAGAATGATACCGGATAATACCTGTAAAAAGGTATTAACGATTAGAGGGCTTGATAAAGTTTACAAAGGTGGCGTGCATGCCGTCAAAGACGTTGACTTTACAGTAGAAGAAGGAGAGGTGCACGCCCTTCTGGGACCAAATGGTGCAGGTAAAACCACAACCATCAAATCCGTCTTGGGATTTATCAGCTACAAAGGAGATATCAAAGTGTTTAATGAAGAGATCGATGCTGTTCGGTCTAACGTGGCCTTTGTTCCTGAAGATAAGAGTTTTTACGAATTCATGACTCCGGAGGTCTCAATCAAAGTCTGTAACCGCATCATTGATCAATTTGAACCGAATACGGCTTTTGACTTTATGCGAAGATTCAACCTTCCCATGAAAAAGAAAATAAAGGGTTTTTCACATGGGATGAAGACATCGCTTTATCTGAGTTTATGCCTGGCGCAGAAGTCTTCACTTTATATATTTGATGAACCCACTTGGGGACTGGATCCCATCAGAAGAGACGATGTGTTGGAGATCATTCGCAATCTCGTAATAGATGGCAAGACCGTATTGTACACCTCTCACATTATATCGGAAGTGGAAAAAATAGCGGACAGAATATCCATTATGTTTGATGGGCAAATTCTGTTTTCAGGCTATACGGATGATATTAAAGCAAATTACAGAATTTATTATATGCCCCTTGACTATCAGTTGCCCGAGCAGATTAACTATTTGTCGGCAAAAAAGGACAGAGAAAAATTAATCGTGCTCACCGATGAACAAGAAACAATGCAGACGCTCCGAGATGTGTCTGAAACGGAAGAAGTCGTTCCAAATTTGGAAATGTTCTTTCAGACTTTATTGAGGGGGAAAAATTATGTTTAATAAAACCATGATGGAGATGAAATTTAGAATCATCATCTTTGGCTTGTTTTTCGTGTTAATGCTGGTGGTTTTAATCGTTACAAGACCGGTAATAGACGAAGTGATGTCACAGATGAGTATAGACAATGAGCAGCTGAAAGATCTGCCGGAATTCTTTAAAAACATGTTGGCAGAAACAGCACAAATATCCAAGATGCTTGAAGACGACCAATTTTTCCTTTTGTCTCAATGGTATTCAAAGAATTTCGGGCAATTTTTACCGTTGTTTGCTCTCATCATGACATTTACCATATTTTCAAGAGAAGCCGACAAAGGGACTATCTACTTTTTGTTGGCAAAGAAAAACAGATCGGCGCTCTTTTGGGGGAAGACTCTAACGGGTTATTTTGTTGTGATCACGATGGTACTTCTCTTTTCTTTCTTGGCTCCCATAGCTATGATGTTATCGGGATATGCAGTTACTTTCACACCAGAACTGTTCGCCATTATCATCCAGCAAGTGATAGGTGTGACTTTTTTCTACGCCTTATTTATACTGTTCTCCATCTTGTTTAACGATCAAATCAAACCGGTACTTGCAGGGATCATCGTCATTGTAGGGTTGCCTTTTTTATCGATGTTTGAAAGTCTTAAATGGTTGAATCCATATCCTTATATCCTTGGGACTCAAGTGATCAGCAAAGGAACGTTTGATGGGATCTATTCTTTATCTTTAGTGATAACAACAGCCGTCATTACTTACTTGGGATTGGAACTGTTCAAGAAAAAGGAGTATTAACACAATCACCTAATATAATTAAAGGCCTTGAATATCCCTTTCATGGCCTTTTCTGCTTGCTTTAAAGCATCAACGCGCCACAAATTATCTGAAGGATAAAACATCTGAGTGTATTCAGTCTTATAATGATCCAAGTGGTCTGGCGAGACAAGTCCCTTTTTGATCTTTCTGGCATTGATGGTGTTTCTCAAGGATTTAAGAAGACCGAACAAATCTTCTCCAAAAGTACCAAATTCAAAGGCACAGGCGTAGAACGTCTTCTCAGGGGCATAGATACGATTTAAATGATACAAATAGTCCGTCATATCTCCGTTGATGGAGTAGAATTCCTCTTTATCCGTTTTTCTCACTTCGGGATACGAGAAAAGGTTCTTTAATTTTGATGAAGAATATTTTTCTAAAGCGGAACTAACGATTAACATCTTGTCCTTTGGTCCATAACCTGTGTGCAAATCAATAAAGACCATTTTATTGTAATTCTCTTCAAAGAGATTTTTGAAACTTTCGATCATCAACTTCGTCGAGCGTTCATAACCATTTCCACCATAGTAAAGTCCGTCGGGTGATGAATACTGCCCCCTTAATAGGGCATTTTTAAATACTTCGGGTTTTGTTCGAATGAGCTGTCCCAAGGTGGTAAAGAAGAAATCAATTTTATTAAACAAAGGATCACCCAGAACCGTCGTGCTTTCAAAGTAATCTCTTGCAGACATATAGGCTTCGTTGGACGAGATATTGTCCCAACTCCTAACGAAGTTTCTGTTCAAATCCACATTATGTTCATTATTTCTTTCGTATTGTGCCATACCATAAGGATTAATCGCGTGTACCAAAAGGATGGAGGTATCTTCGGGAGATAAGACATCTGAAAACCGATCAACAAAATATCGGATCACAGCAGCTCCCACATAACCCTCAATACCATGTAAACCGGAAGTGATACACAATAAATTCTTTTTAACAATTGAGTTAAACATGGCGAAATCGATAAACCGATTTTCAACCACCTCTGCATCCCATATTCTTACGTCGTTCCACATATTTTTATAATGATTAACCGTCTCGTGAAAAGCCTGCCTGGATGCTTCATAAGTTTTACTATAATACTTCATGTAATCAACCATCAAACCACCTCAGTTATTGTCCGTAATTCATTTTTAAAGCCAGATACAGGAAAAGGATTGTTAATAGAAAAATCGTCAGTTGGATCTTTAGCGTCCACTTAAACCATTTGGTATAGGAAACGGTTGTCAATCCGAGACTGATTAAAAGCACTGCATTTGTTGGGTAGATAATATTACTGAAACCATCCCCGAACTGAAAAGCTAAAACAGCCATCTGTTTATTCAATCCAATCATTTCAGAAAGCGGTGCAACAATAGGCATGATTAAAAATGCCTTGGCGCTTGCTGAACCAATAAAGAAATTCATAAAAAGGACTAACCCATAAATCGTTAAGATGGCAACAAAGGGCGAGGCATTCTCCATGCTTAAAAAGGCATTGTTCAAGATGGTATCCATAATGCCGCCCTCCGAGATGATGTGCTTCACACTACTAGCCAGAAGGATCAACAGTACCCCGGGCAAAATACCAAAAATCCCTTCTAAAAAGAAAAGGGCTATCTTCTTCAATTTGGCTTTCATGATCAAACCGGAGCCTATTACTGCAATCAAGAATAGAAAGGCGATAATCAGTAGGGAATAATCGGCAATAAAAGGGTTTAGCGTTGCGATAATCAGATAGATCAAAAGAACAACGAGAATCATGACAAAAAAGCCAATAGCTCCTTGGGTTTCTTTTGTATCGTTTATCATTAATTCGGCGTTTTTGGATAACTGTTTTTTTCTGATTTTATCCTCTTTGTAAACTGTAGAGGCTTTTGGATAGGCTTCAATGCGTTTGACATGGCTGCGTAGAAAAAGCAAAACGACACCATAAACCATAAAAAAGATGATCAA
>CAYUYU010000123.1:0-7510 GCA_964449405.1 uncultured Thermotogaceae bacterium | reverse complement strand
CAAAAGACGATATTTACCACGTTGCCGAAGTTCACGCTCTGGAACCGAATGATGAAATGTCAAAAGAAGAATTGGTAGAAAAAATCAATGAAGTCCTGGTGCAAGAATTTGAACATGACTGTCAGTATCTGTTGCCAGATGAAATATTTTACATGATGGATTTGTTTCTCCAATTTGAAAAGAAAAACCCAACTAAGATTAATTCTTTACTTCAATTGATTCTTAATAAGTACGAATATGAAAAAGACGAAGAAGACGGTGATTATTTGATTCAAATGGGTTATTTCCAAACTCAACGGATAAATGATCATCAAACTTGGTTACTCCCTTATCCATCCATCATGATTAGTTTTGTCAGCAATTTAATGCCGCTGTTAAAAAAGTCCTTTGAAAACCAAAAAATGCTTGATTATGCCATTGGCTTAACAAACATCTACGGATGGTATCCATATGCTCAGTACGTCCATATCTGGAATCTTTACAATGAAAACAAAATCACAGAGGATTTCGCAGATATCTTACTTGAAAAAATGGATATGAAAAGCGCTCTCTTTTGGCTCGAAGATGAAACTGTAATCAACATAGACATTCCAGTAGAAGAATACGGATTTTTAGCGGGAAAAAGAAAAACATTGCCCTGGTATACGCCATCAGAAGAAATGATCGAAAATAATAAATACTCTCATGTTGATGAAAATTCAGAAGCTTATAAAGCATTGAAAGCCTTTTTTACAAAAAACAGAGGAACCATCAAGACAAACCGAGAAATAGAATTAATCATCTTTCAACTCCTACTGGAAATTAAGTTTGACAGTATACCCAGCACCGCTTTCGATATCCTCGAAGAACACAATTACGTTTTCAAAGACGACGAAACCGGAACGAAGTTTCTGAAAATGTACCTGGATTTATCTAATAACGCAAGGAAATGGGTGCTAAAAGGCTTTACCCCTTTTGAAGTAAACGCATTTTTTTGAGGATCTGGGAGAATTATCTCTTTTTTTTTGTTGACCCGTTTCAAAAGATTGATCATGTAATTGTTTTCTGTTCTCAGCGATCCGGCAGTACTGAAGATCTATTACACTCTCTTCAGTTCTCTGAAGATATTGATGACAGTGAATTCTAAGGTCACAATCATTGTGACATATCTTCTATGGTTGCTTTTTTAACTATTCCTCAATCCTGTAACCTGAGACATTTCGAATCTCATCATTAATTTCTATCCCTACAAGATTCAACTTTCTGTTCCCGTATTTCATACCATAGTGCCTATTTTTTAATTTGTCTCAAAGACCCTTCCGGTGACTGTTTTTTCAGTTCGATGATATATACGTCATTCCTATATTCCATTATTAAATCACTGGTAATTCAGTTCCTCCGCTCTCACATTCACCCCGGTTGCCCAGAGCATTGTTAAAATGACAGAATGATAAAACCCCTCCAAGCGTTCAATATACGCCCTTTGTGTTTCAACAGCATCATCCTTATCAGAAAGCTCACCGGAGGGGCTTCATCTATCTTTTGCCTGAATATGTCATTTTAAAAGAAAACTCTCATAAAGATTCCCTTTTAACGGCCACTTCCTTGTCTTTTCCAGCAATTCAAGATAAGTGGCGTAGAACTCGTCCGTAGCGCTCACTTGTTTAAATTTGCAATCCGAAAAATCAAGAATACTTAAGACCTCATATAATCCTTTTCCCATTCTTGAAGCGAACAGAATATCAGCAAGCATTTCATCGTAGCTATCCAATATCTCTTCGTCCTGTTGCGCAATCGCTTCCGAATAATCAACACTTACAACTGAAAAACCCTTAGAGATACACGTCTTCTTCAAGAGGATATCACTGAGTCTATTAAAAACTTGTCTTGCTTCCAAACAGAAAAGATCAACGGCATAAACCGCGATATCCCTTTTAGTCGGGAAATAATAGGGCATCTTCAGACCGTATTCAAAGAATAAAGCGGCTTCATCCTCATCCAACTGAGTGAAATAAAAATAGTTTTCTTCGGCTATAAACGCATTACTTCTATCGGAAAAAGCCAATGTATAGTCTTTTAGGTTTTTGAAAGAAAGATGCGAACCGTTATATTTTTTAAAGACCTGATGGAGCTGATGATAACTACATACCCCATAGAGATTGGTTAAAGCGGTGATATAGTGCTGAAGGTTCTGATAGTTCAACAAGGTTAGTCCCTTTTCTTGGACACTCTTCATATAAAGGTCCTTTAGTTCTTCAGGGACTTGTATCACCTCGCCAAACTCTTTTTCCTCAATAAAAATATATCCTTTGCTTGCGAGATAGGCCATCTCAGGCGGGTTTGTGTTCAACAATTCTTCCGGGTTTGATATTAAGTTTTCAATGGACAGTCTTAAATTCGAAAGTTTGTCCTTTTGTTCTTCCGTCATGGAATCATTATGAACAAAATCAAACACCGTATCTCTTGAAGTCCGACAAAAGAGAAGCATCTGTTCTGAAGTCAGGTAGATTAATTCTTCTAAAAAATGCTCTTGAATCTTCTGCTCCAGTCTACGTACCAGTTCATCTTTTTTCAACTTGTTTGGATTTTGAAGATCATGATTTTGGGCGATAATGATCAAATTATCTTTTAAAGAATCTTTCAAAGCGTCTTTTAGAAATATTTTTTTATGATCCGATTTGGCAGTCTGCTTTGTTACCCCTTTTTGCTTTTCCGCTGGTGATTTTGAGGGATCGGTGTTCATTCCGGAATTCTTTTCAGGTTTTCGGAATACAACATCATCTTTGTTAAATTCAGAAGGGTCAAAATCCTCACCAAGCCACTCAAGTACATCTTGATAATCCTCACTCTCGGGATTATCAAGGCTTTCAAGAAGGTTAGAATACCCCCAACGTCCCCCGCAATCTTCCGGCGGACAGGCCCGTTTCCCTCCAAGACAAACCGGATAGTCCGTGTTCTCTTTTGCCGGGTGAATATCCTCGAGTTTTACAGTATGCCGCCAATCGTCACCAAAATCGTAAACGAAATCACACTTGTCATTTTTTTCTTTAAAAAAATCGCTAAGCCTAACCTCCCATGCTGGAAGCTCTTCATCATTATCGTAATTGGGATTTCCAATATATTGAATAAATCGGCTTCCGGGTTGCCGGATCTCAAAAGCAAAGAGATGATAACCTTCCCAGCCCATTGCATCGATAATCGCAAAAGCCAAATCCCAAAAAGTGGCATCACTTTTCAATTCAATTCTTCTCCAAATCATTGGCTTGATGCCCTTCAAAGAAACCTTAAAACGAAACACTGATTGTTTTTCAGCCATTATAATTCAACTCCTAACATACTTTTCGGGTGTGAGCAAAAAGACGAATAATGCATGACTTGATTATAACACCTTATCCAAATTGCTCCATTGTCTCACAATTATTGATAAGATCATCATATGAAAGAGCCTCACAGCTGTTATCCTCCTATCACTATTACTTAGGACGCTCAAAACATCGTACACTTGTTTCTTTACACGATTAAAATTCTGAACCACGATGACTCTCGAAAAGTGAGCCAGTAAACGAAAACTATCATAGCGCCATAAAAAAAATGAAAAATAGAAAAAAATCACACTGGTTCAAAAAAAATGATCATTGAAGTTATTCAGTGAAGAAAATTACAACAAAAGCAGAGAGGGGAGCACCGGTGGAGTTATACTCAAACCAAATAAATCCTTCTGAAAGGCTTTTTTTGAGTGTTCTGAGTTTTTCAGCAAGCCTTCAAGTAGTAGATAGTACTTGACTGTGCTTTTATTATATTCCTCATAGGTAGGCTTTAGACTCGATTATTTGTTTTCCGAGGGGGCTGTCCCCTTGGTTTTTGTGATCATTTCCCCCACTCTAATTCTGGATATACTTTCCATTTACCCGTTCCCATCTTGCTGGCTATTAAACTTCCGGTTTTGATTCTTTTTTTCACAGCTGGTTCAGTTATACCAAGTAATGTGGCGAGTTGAGGGACGCTCATAATATGCTTTTCATCTATATGCATAATAATACATCTGTTCATTGCTTCAAGTATTGCGTCATAAATTATTTCTTCTATAAGCGAAAAATCCCCTTTTTCAATTAAGGATATCTTTGTATTAAAATCACAATTTTCAGCCTTAAACATCTCTTCAATTCCGGTATCAGCTTTTTCCAAAGCCTCATAATAACGGTTCCTTTCTTGCTTTTTCAGACCTTTTATACAGATATTGACATACCCTTTTGTTATGAGTACAAAATTCATGAATAACCTTCCGACTCTCCCATTACCATCTGAAAAGGGGTGAATAGCTTCGAACAAGGTGTGTATTCTTGCGATGGCTTGATGGATATCATAGTTGTGAAGGGCATAATCAATATAATCTAAAAAAAAGTCAATCCATTCTGAAGCATCAAAGGGAGGGGTAATTCTTGTATTTGTGATTTGTACACTGTTCTTTCTAAATTCACCAATGTGGTAGTGTACGTTTAAGCTTTTGTGCAATTGACTGTGAAGTGTTCTTATAATATGCAAATAATGCGGCTTTTCCTTAGAGTTTCGATAATTCAAAGCAAAATCGTAAAAGACTTGTGCTGCTCGAAAGTAATTAATGATTTCAGCTTTCACATTTTTCTCTTCTGTATTACGTGTAATAACTGCTTCAAGTTCTTTCTCGCTTACGAAAACACCTTCAATGGCGACTGAATTTCTTGTTTCCTCACCAAGCATGTATAGCCATTCTTTATTTGATATATCAATATGTTTTAAATCAAGTAGTTCTTTCCGTCTGATCAGCTGTTTAATATCCATGTTACCTCCTTAGGTTTCGTATAAATATGACGATATCTGTCTATATATTATTATAACATGACTATACGAAGGTTTCGTTTTTCGTTTAAAGAGAAAAACGAAACCTTTTTAACTATAAAGATATTTAATTTTTAATAATTCGTTTCTAAATAATAAGCGAAAGAGGAAGAGTTATACAACGGTTTTCTCGACATGCATTCATATCCCACTCCGCCCTGGCCGACAAAACCGACAAAATGTGAATGCCTATGATAACTTCAACCAAAACTTAAAGGACAGACCCTATGGTCATTCATAAGTAGGCTTTATACGAAAGAAGTCGCTGAAAGAATCCTGAATGATCTAATCGTTTTCATTTCTCATAGGTAGGCTTTAAACAATAATGGAGTTATTGTCAAATGTTGTGGAGTGGGATAAGAGATGACGTACTCCAAATAACTTAGATTATGCAACCGTTTCTTCCAATAACTCCCCATCCCTAAAGGTTTTATTATCTAACACATCCCGAATTAAACGATAGCCTCTCAGCTTTCTCCACCGAAGAGAAGGTCTCGAATAGTGTTGTTTTCCGTTAGATTCTGTTCCAGAAGAAATCGGATCAGCTCATCTTGCCCGATGATTTCTTTGTTTTTACCTTCTTTGTTGTGTTTTTTGTATTGTCTGAATTGTGAATGATTAAACACATCATTTAAGTTGTTTTCCAGGGGAATCTTTTGAACTTCTGAATTTGGAATATATCCGTCAAAGTACACCGGATTCAGTCGGAACCCGTTTTCATCTAACGCAGACAGTTCCCGGATGCGTGTTTTTATTTCATTGCCAAGTTTGTTAAAGAGTTGAACGGTGGATTGTTCCACTTTGTTGACAAAGGAGAAGCCCGCATCTGATAGACGTTCTTTCAGTTTGGCAGATGTGTTGAGAGAATAAATCTTGTTTGAGTCAAGCAAGTCATAGAGTTTTTCAGAAGAGGAGCAACTGGTGTAAGGAATATCTGAAAAGAGGGAATATGGGACGAATGCATTATTGTCCAAATTTTCAATGTTGTATTTGTGATCATAGTTGATGAGTGTTTCCTCTTCCTTTTTGGTAAAGCTTTTTCCATCGTTGTATAAAAAGGCGATATCGTCCAGGGTATCGGCAAGATTTCGGAAGTTTTGGTGAATAAAGGTGTAAAACCATTGAGTTATGAGCAAAGGTTTGGTATCGGGTTGTGCGATTTGTAAGAGATAAGTAAAAAGATCTTGTGGCGCTTTGTTTTCAAGGGTTTTCAGATGTTGAAAGGGATTTTTTAAATCATCATCGAAGATTTGAAAATCCTCCCTTTCTTCAATTAGCTCAGACAAAATCTCCGGGTCAAAGTTAACCGGAATAATGACCCGGTGCTTCTCGCTGATTTCTTTCAGTCTTTTCCGGATGGTATCGACAATGGTTGTCTTTTCCAAAATATCACGTCCTTTTTTGGGCGTTCTAATGGTTTGAGTGATTGGCCTAAAAAAAGACCCGAAAGAAGTTTTTAATAACCTCTTTCGGGTCTCTTATTTTTTATATGAACAAATAAAGCTTTCGATAACTGTTGATACTCAGTCTACAATGATCGTAGCAGCAGATCTTCTATGGTTGTTTTTTCAACTATTCCTCAATCCTGTAACTGGAGACATTTCGAATCTCATCATCAATCTCTATCCCCACAAGATACAACTTTCTGTTTCCGTATTTCATGCCATATCCTTTTTCTCTGATCTGTTTCAGAGATACTTCCGGTGGCTGTTTTTTCAGTTCGATGATATACACGTCATTCTCATATTCCAGGATGAGGTCACTCCGGCCCAAGGCTGTCAACTCTTCCGCTCTTACGTTAATTCCGGCTGCCCACAGCATAGTTAATATGACAGAGTGGTAAAACCCTTCAAGACGCTGGATGTATTCTGGTTCTGTTTCTTTCATTTTATCTTTTTTTCTCGGTTCAAAGAGGGTGTATGGAATGTTTGAGAAGGTGCGTTGCATTTGCCGGAACAACAGCTCGAAATCTTTTTGCTTGAGTGATTTCAGGATGTTTTCCCGGATGGCATTCGCCTCTTGGACATCGTTGTTGTATTCTGATACCATTAGCAGTTTGGAAAAGCTGTCTCTTACTTCCTTGTTGGGATAATCGATCAAATAGCCTTCACCTTTTTTATACTCTTTAAACGTTAAATAGCCCGCCTGGATCAGAAAACTTACAGGTGGCGCTTCTTCTATTTCGTAGGTTGAGAGGATGTCTTCTTCTACATATTTTCCAAGCCATTGATCAGGTTTTAAGTCATGTCTTTCTGCGTATTTGATGATAAAAGACGGTGATCCGCTCTCCACCCAGTAATTTTTAAATTGTCCCTTGTTCAGGAAATTCAAGATCGAAAAGGGATTGTACACAAAGTGTTTGCCGTCAAAGGAGAAACCGTTGTAATGCTCTTTAATTGAATCAAATAGTTTTTGTTGGGTCATTTCCATACTGCTTTCACATTCTTTCATGTACGGCTCGAAATTCCTTTCCAATTCTTCTTGTGTGTAGCCCAGCATTTGTGAGACTTCGTCCCATGTGGAGATATCGTCTAAGTTGTTCAATGTCGAAAACACACCGACTTTCGTGAACTTCGTAATCCCTGTGATGAACACAAAATCAAGATAGGCATCGGATGATTTCAACGTGGAATAGAACGTTCTCAAGACAGTTCTG
>CAYUYU010000122.1:0-7526 GCA_964449405.1 uncultured Thermotogaceae bacterium | reverse complement strand
CCTTTGTGACCAGATAAAAACTTTTCCAAAGGGTAACCGCAGCCAACTGTACATCCATCCCTTTGTCATAAAGCAACTCACCAAGTGCAACCGGTGTGATGACAATATCAACATCTTTGGTCACCAATTGTGCTGTAATCTGATCGAAGGAACTCCAAAACTCGATATTGACGTCAGACTCAGTTTCCACTTTCTCTTCAAGGATTCCAACCAAAGACACAATCGTCGGTCCAACCGGTGACAAGACATTGACACCTGCAAAAATTATTCCCATCGCCATTATTGCGATAATCAATAGACTTATACGCTTTCTCATCATTTTCCCCCTTTAATAAAGTTAACTATATAATACAAGACGTCATTATCTGTTTAGAAATTTAGTTAGCCCACTTTTCTCATAAAAATCGATTAGGATACCAATCATTAGTGTAACATAAAATTCGATTACTGCAAATGATGGACTCATCGCTTACCTTTGAAAGTGAAGAAGGCGTAGGAAGCACCTTTACATTTGAAATCACCGTACCTTATGAATCACAATCTTCATAAAGAAATTTGATTTAAAAAAACCCTCCTATCCGGAGGGTTAAAGGAGTGCAATCTATGTGAAGTGTTGTTCGTCGTTGTCTCTTTGGTTATTATCTTAAAATCTGTTGATGATATCGTAAACCTTGAGGCTGTTCAATTCCATCATTCTGTCAAAGTCTCTCTGAACGTTTGTGTTTTTCCTGATTCGTTCGATTCTGCTGATGTTTTTTTTCATATCGCTGTACCTCCCGGTTTTTTTAATCTTTCCTCTTTTGAAGGTTATCGTTTCCGTTAATACCCCTTCAACCATCTTCGAATATAGTGTACAATCTCAACTCAAGTCAAGGTCAATACCCAGAGAAATTAACTTTTTGTAAAAATACACCCATACCTCAAGTGCACTCGAGTCTTTTTATTTCTTAATATAACAGGCAATTTCTGCAAAGCTTTTTATTTTTCTTTCGATTCTCAATTGTTGCGTGTTATAATCCTTTGGTTGATTAACTTTAACCCCTCAGGACCAAACAAATTGAACTGAAGATTCTGAGAACCGAGGGCAACATAACCCAAATTTATTGGTAAAAAACAGGGGGAAGATCATTAGAATATTCTTGTTCGGATATTATGGAATGAACAATTACGGCGATGAAATGCTTTTTAGAAGTACAATAAAGCTGTTGAAAGAAGTAGGTGTTGAAGACCTGTATTTGCTTTTTCCAAAAGCGGGTTCCAGGAAAATCGGCGGCATCATGATTAGACATATTCCCCGAAATTCACCAATAAAAATTTTTAGAGCTTTAAAACATTCAGATATTATCATCGGCGGTGGAGGAAACATCTTCCAGGATGAAACCAGCAACAGGAGTTTCCTCTATTATAAATGGCTTGTTTCCACAGCACTTTTCTATAAAAAACCTGTATATTTGTTGGGCCATGGAATTGGTAAGATTAATTCCAAAAAGAATTACAACCGCTTGAGAAAGATTTTGAGCAATGAATTATGTATGGGTTATTTTCGTGATACAATTTCTTATCGTTATGCAAAAACCTGCAACAACAAGCACAAAAGAGGGACAGATCTGGGATATTATTTCTTGCAAAATCGAACGGTGGTCAAAAACAATCCTTTTCGAATTGGGGTTTTTCTCAAACGGCCTTGGTTAAACCCTGAGGATTTTATCGCTCCTTTTATGGAAGAACATTTGAATCAAATACAATTCTTTGTTGCTTTTCCCGAACAAGACCTTGAAGCAGCTGAAAATTCCTCAAAACGATTCAGCGAATTCTTCGAAACTTCAGTAAAGGTTGGAGAAGTTAACGAAATAACCGATCAGGCATCCACCTGTTCTTTAATCATCTCAGAAAGGCTTCATGGAGCCATTATCGCGTCTCATTTTGGGATTCCCTTTTTGTGTTCAGACACATTCAAGATGCGTTCCTATTTTTCAGACATGGAAGGCTATCAGGCTTATTTTAAAGACAAATCCATTTCAGAGATTGCATACGCTTTTTCAAAATTAAAGAAAATAGATTTTAATAAAGCCAATTCTGAATTCATGAAACGTAATAACGCCAGATTGAAGGCGATGAAAAAATGGTTAAAAGTTCAATTAAATGGAATTTGAGGAATAATTTCCCGGGCTTTTCCGGAAACAACCTGCGAGTTGTTTTAAATTAAAAATTGAAATTGAAATAGATTGAAGGGAGGAACAGAACAAAATGGCGGTATTGACTTTCCCCGGTGGAATACACCCTCCGGAAATGAAAGAGTTATCTCAAAACGCCTCTTTGGAGAAGTTGCCTTTACCAAAGAGGGTGTATTGTTTTGTACATCAGAATCTTGGAGCTCCACCAAAACTCATATGCAAACCGGGTGACACGGTAAAAACAGGACAGATCATCGCCGAGCCTTCTGGAAAGGTGTCGGTTCCATTGCATTCTCCTGTCACAGGAGAAGTAAAAGAAATCATTAAGTTGATGCATCCAGCTCAGAAAAAAAAGCTTGACGTCATCGTAATTGAAAGAACAGCAAAAGACGATTGGCAATTTATGGCTCCCATCGACTTCACAACAGCGGGACAGGAAGAACTGTATCAAAGGATTTTAGATGCCGTTATTGTAGGGTTGGGTGGTACATCTTTCCCCACTCATGTGAAGTACACGTCAACTTTGGTAAAACCCGCCGATCTTGTGATTATAAACGGTGCCGAATGTGAACCCTATCTAACCATCGCTCACCGTTTCATGCTTGAAAAAGGCGAAGAACTGTTGAATGGATTGCGCATTCTTATGAGGATCGCAGGGGACAAAAAAGCCATCATTGGTATCGAAAATAACAAACCCGATGCCATTGAAAACATGCGAAGAATAGCCTCTCACGATGATCATATCGATGTAGTAGGGGTTGTGACAAAATACCCTCAAGGGGCTGAAAAACAGTTGATTTATACCACCACCGGAAGAAAGGTGCCTGTAGGTGGTCTTCCCATTGACATTGGTGTTGTCATGAACAACGTGGGAACAGCTGTTGCCGTTTCAGAAGCTGTTTCTAAAGGCATTCCCCTTGTTGAACGCGGTGTAACCATAACAGGAGAGGGAATCAATCAACCGAAAAATGTCATGGTAAGAATTGGCACACCGGTTTCCGAACTCATTCATTTTGCCGGAGGGTATAACGGTAAACCTGAAAAAGTAGTTGCAGGAGGTCCCATGACAGGTCCGGCATTAACCACCACTGAAACACCGATTATGAAAGGGACTTCAGGTATATTGGTATTGCCTAAACCGGATAAACAGCCCAAACCTCCAAAGCCGTGTATCAATTGCAATCAATGTGTAGAGGTTTGCCCTATGGCATTGGAACCCAATTTCCTGGTGAAATTGTGCGAAGCAAAAAAATACGATGATGCCATGGATATGAACCTTTTATCATGTATAGAATGCGGTGCATGTGCCTATATTTGCCCAGCGAGAATCGATCACGTCAAGACATTTCAATTAACAAAACGAGTATACAACGCCTTGAAGGGGGGTAAATGATATGACTCAGATTTTCCCGTCTGCTTCAGCTCCCCATATAAGAACCACTGATTCAGTTTCAAAGATCATGCTGGATGTGATTATTGCGCTTATTCCGGCTGTTATCGTTTCGGTTATCGTATTCGGATGGTCTGCTTTGGTTTTATGCCTGATGGGTGTAGTTGTTGCCGAAGCATTGGAACTGTTTATCATGAAGGTACTGCGTAAAAAAAAGGATTTCACACCTGACGGCAGTGCTGCCGTCACGGGCTTATTACTGGCCATGAATATTCCGGCAGGTTTTCCCTGGTATCTGTTCATTATTGGTATTGTCCTCGCTATTGGCCTAGGAAAACACGTCTACGGTGGTTTAGGGTCCAACCCGTTTAACCCGGCGCTTGTGGGAAGGGTGTTCATGGTCATCTCCTTCCCAGCAGCCATGGGGAATTATTTTAAGCCCGGCATTTGGAGAACTATAGATTCTCTGAAAACAGCCGCTTCTCCAGTCGTCACAGGTGCAACTCCTATGGGACTTTTAAAGGAAAATGGTGTTCAGGCCGCTTTGGAAAATCACAGTTATATGGATATGTTCCTGGGAAACATTGGCGGAGCCTTGGGTGAAGTCAGTGCATTGGCATTGATCATAGGATTTATCTATTTACTGATTCGAAAACACGTCTCTTGGCATATTCCCGTTGCTTATATTGGTACTGTTTTGGTTATTTCTTCCGTTTTTTATCTAATCAGTCCTGACCAATACGGCACGCCTCTGTACCACCTTCTCGGTGGCGGGTTGATGCTTGGAGCCCTTTTCATGGCAACGGATATGGTTACCAGCCCCTCCACAGTCAAGGGATCACTGATTTACGGGATGGGATGCGGTATCATCACCATGCTCATCCGTATCGCCGGCGCTCTCCCTGAAGGGGTTGCTTTTTCCATTCTCATTATGAACGCAGTAAAACCGCTAATTGACAAATATACCAGAAGAAGGCCCTTTGGTGCTTTAAAGAAGGGAGCGAGATGATATGGGTAATTATTTAAAGATTGGTTTGACCCTGATGGCTTTTGCAATCGTAGTCGCAGCATTACTCGCAGCTGTTTACACCATCACCGAGGATCCCATTGCACAAGCGGAGCTGAATGTCAAATTGCAATCCATCAAAACCGTTTTAACGGACCCCATCAGCAATGAACTTTTAATCGAGCAAAGTGACATACCCGGCTCACAGGAAAAGTTAAACGAAAAGATTTGGAAAGAAAGCGAAGAGGAAAACCTTTACGAAAGCAAAAAATACAACGGCTTCTGTGCCTCTCCCGCTTATGAATTCACATTAAAAGACGGACGAACCGCTTACATCCTAAATGGCGCTTCGGTAGGATACGGCGGGTATATCACCATCATGTGCTCGTTTATCAGTGATGGGGACTCAACGGAAATGATGCGCCTGGAAGTCCTGGACTATTCACAGGAAACACCCGGTCTGGGGGCAAAAATCGCTGAAGAACCTGTTAAAGAACGCTTTTTCAACATTCCGGAATCCGGTTTAGATAAAGGACTGTTTGTGGATAAAGATTCCGGTAAGAGTCCTGCTCAAACGGATGAAGAAGAAGAAGCACATAAAAAGGAAGGCGTTATCAGCGTCAGCGATCTCATGACAGGTGCAACGATTACGCCAAGGGGTGTTGCAAATGCCATAAACACTATGACAGAGTATCTTGAACAAGCATTGGGGGGTGATGAATAATGGCGAGAAAACAATCTGAACTGACCAACGGCATGTTCTCTAACAACCCCATTTTTGTGCAGGCTCTTGGAATGTGTCCCACATTGGCCACAACCACAAGTGCCACCAACGGACTGGGAATGGGAATGGCGACTCTGGTCGTTCTCATCATGTCTAACATCGTCATATCACTGATCAGAAAACTGGTTCCCGAGAAGATCCGAATCCCGGTTTATATTATCATCATCGCCGGATTTGTAACCATGATCGATCTGTTGATGCACGGCTTCCTTTACGATCTCTGGAAGACTCTGGGGCTTTTTATCCCGTTGATCGTTGTCAACTGCCTTATTCTGGGACGTGCAGAAGCCTATGCCAGCCAAAACTCCGTCTTCAAATCCATACTGGACGCTCTCGGTATGGGGCTTGGTTTTGCCGGCGGCCTCATCCTGTTGGGCTCCGTGAGAGAAATCCTGGGAGCGGGGTCCTGGTTTGGCCTCACTGTGTGGGGAGATGCCTTCAACGTGTTCATCATGATCTTGCCACCTGGTGCCTTTATCACCTTGGGACTACTGGCAGCCATGTTCAACTGGATGGGCATATCACGTGAAGAGAGAAAGAAGAAAAAAGCAAAAGAGGCAAAGAAGGCAGGTGAAACCGCATGAATGTATTTCTGATTTTTATGTCGGCCATACTGGTCAACAACTTCGTCTTACAAAGATTTCTCGGTATATGCCCGTTTTTGGGTGTCTCGAAAAAGATTGACACGGCAGTGGGTATGTCTTTGGCAGTCATCTTCGTTATGGTCCTGGCCAGTGTCATCACTTGGCTTCTGAACGGCGTGTTAGTCATAATGGGATTGGGCTTTTTAAAGACAATCGTCTTCATTTTGGTTATCGCATCACTCGTTCAGTTCGTTGAAATCTTTTTGAAAAAGGTTTCTCCGGGCTTATACGAGGCACTTGGAATCTTTTTACCACTGATTACCACCAACTGTGCCATCTTAGGGTTAGCCTTGCTTAATATCCAAAACAATTACGGTTTACTTGAAACCATCTTCCATGCTTTAGGCGCAGGATTTGGATTTGGGTTGGCCCTGATACTATTCGCAGGCATCAGAGAACAGATGGAATTTGCAGACATTCCCAAACCCTTTAAAGGACTATCGGGCGCTCTGATCACTGCCGGAATTCTATCGATGGCATTCGTTGGCTTCAGCGGTATGATCAAACTATAAGGCGGTGATTGAATGATTTTCATTAATAGCATCTTATTACTCGGAGCATTAGGCTTGGTCTTTGGCACATTCCTCGCCTTCGCAGCGAAGAAATTTGAAGTCAAAGAAGATCCCAGACTGACAAAAATAATGGAAGCCCTGCCGGGCATCAATTGCGGCGCATGCGGCTACCCGGGATGCGAAGCCTTCGCGAAGGCGATAATTAAAGGAGAAGCTCCAAAGGATGGGTGCCTCCCGGGAAAACGCCAGGGAGTTCCGGATAAAATAAAAGAAATCATGAGTGAGTGAAGCAAAAAGAGAACGCCTAAAAAGGCGTTCTCTTTTTTGAGGGTCTGGGGTTTATGGTTTCGGGTCCGGAAAAATGAATATATATATGCCATTGAAATATATGTACAAATTATGTATAATAAAAACGATGAACAGTTATACTATTCTAAAAAACGGAGGAAAGGCATGAAAAACACAGATGTTCTAATCATAGGCGGAAGTGCAGCCGGTATTGTCACCGCAATGACAGCGAAAGGACATAATCCGGAAGTAACCGTTACTGTTATCAGGAAGGAAGAAAAAGTAGTCGTCCCCTGTGGAATACCCTATATTTTTGGCTCTCTGGAGAGCAGCGACCAGGATGTAGTTCCTGATGGGGGACTTGAAAAAGCCGGTGTTCAATTGATCATCGACGAAGTCACTTCAGTTGATCTGAAGGCAAACAAATGTTCCACAAAGTCAGGAGAGGAAATATCCTTTAAAAAAATCGTCTTTGCGACGGGGTCCATGCCAAAGGTCCCGGGATGGCTAAAGGGAAGCAATCTTGATGGGGTTTACACCATCCCCAAAAACAAAGTTTACTTAGACGCATTTGCAGAAAAACTTCCCGAAACGAAAAAAATCGTTGTCATAGGAGGCGGCTTTATCGGCGTGGAAGTATCCGACGAATTGAACAAAGCCGGAAAAGATGTCACCCTGGTGGAAGTCCTTGACCATGTTCTTGGAGCGGTATTTGACAATGATATCGC
>CAYUYU010000121.1:0-7573 GCA_964449405.1 uncultured Thermotogaceae bacterium | reverse complement strand
CCACTTAAGATTTCCGGTGCCGTAATTGACATTACCAAAAGAAAACAGGTCGAGGAAAAACTCAGGAACACTCTGGAAAAGCAAAAAAGAATCGATGAGTCTTTAAAAATAGCAAAGGAACAGGCAGAGGAAGCGAACAGGGCGAAAAGTGATTTTCTTGCCAATATGAGTCATGAAATTCGAACACCGCTTAACGGTATCATTGGTTTTACGGAAATACTGCAAAAAACTAATTTAACAAAAGCTCAAAAGCGATATATGGATCACGTCAACACTTCAGCGATTGCACTATTAGACATCATTAACGATATTCTGGATTTTTCGAAAATTGAAGCGGGGAAATTGGAGCTCAATTTAGAACAGACTGATTTAAACGATTTGATCTCCCAGTCGTTGGATGTGATTCAATTCAAAGTGCGAGAAAAAAACATTCAACTCATTAAAAAAATAGATAAGGAGATTCCCCCGCTTGTTTTGACCGATCCCATTCGATTAAGACAGATTTTAACTAATCTGCTTAGTAACGCTTCCAAATTTACCGAAAGGGGTGAGATCAAAATTTCGGTGAAATGTTTGCAATGTTTGTGGCAAGAAAATCGCGTACAATTGAGATTTTCTGTAAAAGATACAGGCATCGGCATTTCTCAGAAAAATCAACAAAAGGTCTTTCAATCTTTCTCACAAGCGGATTATTCCACAACGAAAAAATACGGTGGAACGGGATTAGGTCTTAGTATTACCAACAATCTCTTAAAACTCATGGGGAGTAAACTGAATCTGAAAAGTGAATGGGGCAAAGGTAGTGAGTTTTCTTTTGAGCTTGAACTAAAAACTGTAGAAGTTGAGAATAAACCGTTAATAGGAGTTACTGATAAAGCGGTTGGAAAATTTGGCGTATCGATGAGTAAAGATCAATTTTCCTCCCTTCAATTGGATGCCTTCAGAACCAAACCTGTCAAAATTTTGATCGCTGAGGATAACGAGGTGAATATGGAATTGGCAGAAATTATTATCAAAGATGTTTTCGGATCGTTAGTCACCTCCTCTCATTCTGAGCCGCCAGTAAGAATCATCAAAGCCGAAAATGGAAAAGAGGCAGTAGAAAAATTTAACAGTGAATCACCGGAGCTTGTTTTTCTGGATATTCAAATGCCCATAAAAAATGGTTATCAAGTGGCTCAACTGATAAGAAAAGCCCAATCAAAAACCATCAGACCATTTATCATAGCTTTGACGGCAGCGGCAGTTAAGGGAGAACGCGAAATATGCATGCAAGCCGGTATGGATGAATACCTTACCAAACCGGTTGTGCATGATACCATCAAAAGAATTCTAAGTCATTATCTTTCTCAATTGCATCAAAACAAATTTCAGTCTCCTAAGGTTATTGACCATATTGAAAAGAACAATAAAGCAATATCAAATCATGACAGCAAAGATATGGAACATTTTAATTCAGAGTTATTGAAACATGTTTTTCAAGATGATCAGCAAATGTTTGTGCATATTGTGAATATAGGAAAAAAATCGTTGACAGAAGAAAGACAAAAATTAGTAGAAGCCTTTACTGCAAAAGAAATATCAAGCGTTAAAAAGTCTGCTCATAAGATAAAGGGGATGGCCTTAAATTTAAGATTTGAATTATTACATCATTATGCTGAATGTTTGGAAGATGCCGCAGATGAAAAAGAATCAGTTGCATCTGTTAAAGATCTTTATCAAAAGGTCTTGGAAGAAATCAAATTATTAGAGAAAATGATTTAATACTCATGTGGGTTCTTTTCAGTAGAACGATGCAAAGGCAGTCTGGAAGTTTTGATTCTCAATAGTTAAAAGATTATTTTGCTCCCGGACCAAGGGCATGGCTTGAGTTTGTTTTTTTGAAAATCGAAAGAAATTTAACCCCCCTGGGGGATTTAAAACAAAAGGTCTGTAAGTCACTATAAGTATTTTTTATGGTAGGTCCTATGCGTGGCCACAAAAGGCAGTGGTCTGAGGATTCTTTTGCCATTGGCAAAAACGCCATCCTCCCGCTGAAGATAACGGTTTTGATGTTTTCGGGTATTATTCAAAAAACCAAGTTTTTGCAGTTCAGCCATGATTATTGAACAGGCACAATCTTTGCATGAAGTTTATGATTTGCTATAATGCCATGCATGTAAAGGATGAGTGTTTTTTACTCAATGCAAACAATTTAAGAATGGATGTGATGGAATGGCTAAAAATCTTGTATACGCACAATCCGGAGGAGTCACCCCTGTTATCAACGCTTCGGCATATGGTGTTATTGCTGCAGCGCTTAATTCTGATGATGTATACAAAGTTTATGCGGCAAAAAATGGCATACAAGGTGTTTTGGATGAAGAGCTTTTTGTGTTGAATGACGAAAAAAAAGAAGAAATTGAAAAAATGGCTTACACCCCGGGTGGTGTTTTTGGTTCCTGCAGGGTAAAAATAGAATCACACGAACAGCTCGAACGGGTATTTACTGTTTTTAAGGCCCATCATATCGGTTATTTTTTATACAACGGTGGAAACGATTCCATGGAAACCGCTTTTGCCATTTCGGAATATGCGAAACGGATTGGTTACGATTTGAAGGTTTTTGGTATACCAAAGACGGTGGACAATGACCTGATGCATACCGATCATTGTCCGGGTTACGGCTCTGCTTCAAAATTTACAGCAACGGCTATATTGGAGGCGACTCGGGATTTGAAATCAATGAGTGCTTCTTCGACAAAAGTCTTTTTAATGGAATCAATGGGAAGACATGCCGGATGGCTTGCAGCTTCTTCTTCCCTTGCTCAGGAAGTTGAAGTATCTGCTGCATCCATCATTCTCATGCCTGAAGTCGCATTTTCCAAGGAAAGATTTCTTCAAAGAGTTGAAGAAGAAATTATCAAACATGGATTTTGTTCGATTGTTGCATCAGAAGCTTTGAGAGATGAAAACGACCATTTTATCTCCGATGCAGGCTATACCGATTCATTTGGTAACGTGCAATTGGGAAAGATCAGTAATGTATTGGAACAGATGATTAAAGATGAGTTGAAGCTAAAAATACATTCGGCATTGCCAGATTACCTTCAAAGATCGTCAAGGCATATTGCCAGTTTAACCGATTGGCAGGATGCCATAGAGGTTGGTGCAAGGGCTGTGATGTGGATGACAAGAGATAAGATGACAGGGAAAATGGTCAGCATTATTAGAGATATGGATCAACCATATATCAGACATTTTGAGCAGATTGACCTTTCCAAAGTCGCTGGAGAAACGAAGACATTACCCAAAGATTTTATCGATGAAACAGGTTATAATGTGACCGATAAATTCAAAAATTACGCCAGACCGTTAATCATTGGAGAAACACCTAACCAATATATGTATGGCGTTCCATTGTATTCAAAGCTAAAGTATCATTTGGAAAAAAAGATGCTTTGAGCATTAATGTAAAACAACTCATGCTGCTAATTCGTCATGATTAAATGAGTTTAGATTATTCAATTGAGGAGGGCGTTTATGAGATCTTATGAATTAGCGATTATCGGTGCCGGACCGGGAGGTTATGTAGGAGCTATAAGAGCGGCTCAACTGGGAATAAAGACAGTGGTTATTGAACGAGACAAACCCGGCGGAGTTTGTTTGAATATCGGATGTATTCCCTCAAAGGCATTAATCCATCAAGCAGAAAAATTTAACGCCATTGCTGATCTGGAAAAGATGGGTGTAAAGGTAGATCTTACAGATTTTGATTATAAACAAGTTTATAAAAAATCAAGTCTTGCCGCGAAAAAGCTCTCAAAAGGTGTCCAATTTCTTCTAAAAAAGAATAAGGTGGATTACATCGAAGGACAAGCAACTTTCAAGGATAAACAGACACTTTTGGTTAATGACGAAAAAATTCAGGCTGATCACATAATCATTGCCACTGGTTCAAGACCGAAAGAGATTCCCGGATTTGAGATAGACGAAGATAAGATTTTGAGTTCAACAGGAGCCTTAATGCTCGAAAAGCTTCCGAAAAGAATGCTAATACTTGGCAGTGGGGCAATCGGTGTTGAATTTTCACATGTTTTCAGTTCTTTTGGGGTGGAGATTCATCTTGTGGAGATGCTGGATAACATCATCCCGACAGAAGATGAAGATATCAGCAAAGAATTGGAAAAGACCTTTAAGAAACGAAAGATCAACATTTACACTTCAACAAAGGCAACGGAAGTAGAACAAACAGACAACGGACTCATTGTAACTTTAAAGGATAAAGAGGATCAGGAAGAAAAGGTGGAAGTAGATAAAATTCTTCTTGCTGTTGGGAGAGATCCCAATGTACAAGATCTGGGCCTTGAACAAATAGGAGTAGAATTGGAAAGAGGGAACTTTATCAAAACCGGAGATTATTATGAGACCACGGTAAAAGAGATCTATGCCGTTGGTGATGTAACTGCTTCTCCCTTGTTGGCACATGTTGCCTCTAAAGAGGCAGAGATAGTAGTAGAACACATTGCAGGTAAAAATACAGAAAAGAAATTGGATTCATATCTGATACCCGGGGCTGTTTATAGCGAACCTGAAATCGGTAGTTTTGGATTGAAGGAAAAGGATATTGGAGATAAAAAGGTAAAGGTGTCAAAATTTCCTTACAAGGCTATTGGAAAGGCAACAGCCGTTGAGCAGTCTGAAGGGTTTATTAAGTTGTTGACCGACGAAGAGAGTGGAGAAATCGTTGGTGTTAGTATTATTGGAGCACAGGCGACAGAATTAATCCATGAATTCCTGTTAGCGAAGGATTTGGGAATCTCAATAGAAAAGATCGCCAAACTCATTCATGCCCACCCTACACTTTCGGAGGGTCTTATGGAAGCGTCAAGAATGTCTCAAGGATGGGCAATACACATATAATTGTATTGAAGCAGTGTGATGAAAGGGAGTGAAATTTCGTGCCAAGTTGGCTCTACCTGATACCTTTTCTATGGTTTTGTTTAAGTGGTATTGTAAAATTTGTTAAGTCAGGTGGACAAAAGGTTGTGATGTTGGGAGATTTCGTTATTGCCATTGGGTTTTTATATCAGCTTATTTTTCCCGATGGAACTGCAGGTTTTTTTATTGCCGGAGTCGGTGTCCTGGTTGATTTGATTCTGTATTTAATCGTGCTTAAACGCACCAAAAGGGTTCAAGCAACAAAAGAGAAGAACGAAAATCAGTAATAATCTTCAATTTTCATATCCAAGAAAAAAAGGTGCTTAACCGGCATCTTTTTTTTGCTGAGATTGTCATATATTAAAAAAACACAGTCGATAATCAATAAGAATAGAGATGGTTACAGAGCAACATGATATAATCAACTGGTTTAGTTAAATGTTTTGAATCGATGAAGGGAATTTGAAAGGGAAGTGATTTTATGCCAAAGGTTTTCAGAAAAGAAAGAATAGAGGCGGAAATTCTGAGAGTAATGGCAGATGCCATTGCCAATTGGAAAGAACCTCCAATACCAAAAGAATTGATTTCTTTTACCAGAGTGGAATTATCAAGAGACAAGAGGCATGCAAAGGTCTATGTCAGTATCTATGATCCTGATAAGGGTGAAGAGCATGCGAAACAAATCTTTGAACTATTGGATAAGAAAACGGGTTATTTTAGAGGTTTTCTCGGTCGGCAAGTACGTTTGTATTATACACCGGAGATTAAACTCATATACGATCAAGGAATTAAACAAAGTGTCAAAATGCAAAAGATCATTGATAATCTCGAGATTCAACCTGACGATCAAAAAGACCCGGAGGAGTGAGGTTGGCTTCTATTAACGGGATACTCCCTTTATTTAAACCAATTGGACCCACTTCTCATGACATGGTCAGTTTGCTGAGAAAAAAATTGAATACAAAAAAGATTGGACATTCAGGGACACTGGACCCTTTTGCTGAAGGGGTTCTTGTGATGGGAATTGGCAATGGAACAAGAATCCTTGAGTATTTAAAGGATGAGAAGAAGGTTTACACCATGACGCTCAGACTTGGTCTTTTGACAGATACTTACGATATTCAAGGACAAATCATGGCTGATGATCATGTTTTGTTTCCTCGTGAAAAGTTAGAAGACACAATAAAAAGTTTATTAGGTTCTCAAAAACAGGTCCCGCCAATCTTTTCAGCAAAAAAGTATAAAGGGAAAAAATTGTATGAATATGCCCGTGAGGGGAAGATAATCAAAATGCCGCCGAGACAGATTGAGATTTATTCAATCGATCTTATATCGATAGAAGGAAGGGATATTACCATAAAAGCTGTTGTTTCGCCTGGAACTTATATGCGTTCATTAGCTTTTGATATCGGATTAAAGCTTGGAACGAATGCCACTGCCGTTGCATTAATTCGTGATACAAACGGAGTTTTTTCAACTTCTGACTGTATTAGGATTGATGATTTGGACCCATTTAATTTGCAGGTTTTTTCACGTTATGTGGTATCGCTAAACGATGCGCTTTCACTATTTCCTTTCGTCAAAATCAAGCCCCAGTTCAATGAAAATGTTATGAACGGTAACCCCATTCGATTGGAATGGATTGAGGATTACGAAGATTTCGCAAAAGATGATTTGGTCCGGATTGTCAATGTCGTTGGTCAATTAATCGCAGTGGGGAGTAGTGAAAGAAACGCTTCTTTTCTTCAAACCCTGAAAGCACAAAAAAGAAATGAAATCATTGTCAAAGCAAAAAAGGTTTTTAAAGAGGAGCCTAATCATGAGTAAAAGAAATTCATTAACTTTAGGTATATTTGATGGGGTCCATATTGGCCACAGAAGGTTGATTGAAAAGACAAAAGAAGTGAAAAACAAAGAAGGGAAAGCCATATTACTGACATTTGCTTATCCGGCAAATTATTATCTCAATAAAGGAAGTTTTCCAGGGTTGATCTATACACCACGCAAACGGGAAGAGATCATCAAAACCCTTGGGATTGATTCTGTTGTATTTCTTGATTTTAAGAATTTTTACTCAAAAACACCTCTGGAATTTGTAAGCTATATCAGCGAAAATTTTACACCATCCGAGTTAACGGTAGGGTTTAATTTTCATTTTGGTAAAGACCGCATTGGTAATTCTCAACTTTTATCCGAACTGGGACATCGTTTTGGATTTCGTACAAATGTGATTCCCGCTGTTAATTGTTCCGGTCATAGGGTCAGTAGTTCTTTGATTCGCTATTATCTAAAAAATGGAGATGTTAACAGGGCTAACGAGGTATTAAAACGTCCTTATTCCATAGAAGGAAAGGTTTATCAAGACCAAGGTATCGGAAAAAAGCTGGGTTTTCCGACAGCTAATCTTAAAAGAGAAGGAAAAGAAATGCTCATCCCCTCCTATGGGGTTTACTTGGCTTATACCCCTGAACTTGGTTTTGGACTATTAAACATCGGCAAAAGGCCAACTGTTAGCTGTGATGATTTTATTCGTTATGAAATTCATTATTTAAACGGTCATTATCAACTATATGACAAGAGGGTTGAGTGTTTTCTTCTTGACTTCATTCGAGCAGAACAGAAATTTAACACCATCAATGAGCTGGTTCAACAG
>CAYUYU010000120.1:0-7588 GCA_964449405.1 uncultured Thermotogaceae bacterium | reverse complement strand
ATAAAGAAGCCCTTTCGTTGGTTTGGATATAAGGGATCTCAAATTCATCGGTGACCTTTTCAATCGTATAATCGTATTTTATAGAGTTTTTGTCGACAATCTTGTGATAAGGCATGAATATGTCCACATCGATATTATTTCTTTCAAGGTATTTAGGCAATGAACCGATGACATCTGCCAAACCCCCAACCTTGGCAAAGGGAAACACTTCATAGGATATCATAGCAATTTTCATATTCATTCTCCTTTCATTTCTTTATCCGTTCAGTTGGTTCTGATGGGGTCCGTTCGCCCGTCAGGTATCGGATGATTGATTTTGCCGCCTGTTTTCCCGCACCCATGGCTTCAATGACAGTGGCAGCACCAGTTACAATATCTCCTCCGGCAAAAATCCCCGCCACTGACGTCATGAGATTTTGATCTACCTCAATGGTTCCCCATCGGTTTACGGTCAGTAGTGGGAATGATTCCAACAGTAGTTTGTTGGGGGTTTGTCCAATGGCTTCAATGACAGTATCCGCTTCGAAAAGTTCAAATTTGCCTTCTATGGGAACGGGACGCCTCCTACCGGAATCATCCGGTTGTCCCAATTTCATATGTTGTACCCTTACCGCTTTCAAACGACCCTTCTGCCCAATATACTCAACGGGATTTTTTAACCAATGAAACTCGATGCCTTCCTCAACCGCATGATGATACTCTTCGATTCTGGCGGGAATTTCACTTTCAGTTCTTCTGTAAACCACCTTAACATGATTTGGATGATAAGTATCATAATTGGCTTGATTGGTGGTTTCTCCCATTCGAAGTGCGCTTCTTGCTGAATCCATTGCAACATTTCCGCCACCTACAACAATCACATTTTTACCAACCCTTACGGGGGTATCGTATCGAGGGAAATCATAACTTTTCATCAGGTTGACACGTGTTAAAAATTCACTTGATGAGTAGATGCCAATGAGTTCTGAGCCGGGTATCCCCATCATGCGTGGGGTACCCGCGCCTATTCCGATAAAGATGGCATCATAATTATCTCTCAATTCTTCTATGGTGACCGTTCTTCCTACGATATAATCGGACTTGATCCGAACACCCATTTTTTGGATATCCGAGATTTCACGCCTAACAATATCCTTAGGTAATCTGAATTCGGGAATACCGTAAACCAGCACGCCCCCGGGAAGATGGAGTGCTTCAAATATTGTAACATCATAACCCCTTTCAGCTAAAAAAGCCGCTGCCGTTAATCCCGCCGGTCCGCTGCCCACGATGGCAACGCTTTTATTCACCTGACGGGGGATCTGGATTTCTTTTTGTGCATCGTTTTTTTCGCGATTCCAGTCAGCAGCGTATCGTTCCAATTTACCGATGGAAATCGGCTGAAAACCCTTCATCTTGTTCATGATGCAAGCCCCTTCACATTGGGTTTCTTGAGGGCACACTCTGCCGCATATAGCTGGAAGATAATTGTATTGCTTTAAAATGTCTCCGGAAGCCTTATAATCCTTTTCAGTAATTTTTTTTATAAAACCGGGGATATCGATGCTAACCGGACATCCTTTGACACAAAGTGGATTCGTACATTGCAAACATCTTTCAGCTTCGTTGATCGCTTCTTCTTCCTCATACCCCAAATTGACTTCGAAGAAATCTTCTTTTCTTTTTTCAGGGTCTCTTTCATGGGTGGGAATCCTTTGCTTTTTTTTATCTGCTGGATTCATGAAGATTCCCCCTCTGTGGTTTGCTCACGATGAATGCCCCTTAGTTTACAGGCATGTTCGGATTGAGTTTCTTCATCCAGGTATTGTTTTTGCCGGTTTATGAGAATATCCCAGTCTACAAATCGGCCGTCAAACTCCGGTCCGTCCACGCAGGCGTATCTGATGGTGTCTTTCACCTTAACGCGACATCCCCCACACATACCGGTACCATCAATCATGATTGGATTTAATGAGGTCCAGATGAGTAAATCGTGCACTTTTGCCACCTGTGAACAAAATTTCATCATGATAGTAGGTCCTACAGCCCAAGCCGCATCAAATTGTCTGCCGGCATCAAACAATGACTTCATACCATCTGTCACAAGCCCCTTTTTTCCAGCTGAACCGTCATCGGTATACACATGTGTTTCATCGGAGAGTTGTTGGATTTCATCCTCCAAAATAAGGTGGTCTCTGTCACGTGAACCAAGAATCGTTGTGACGTGATTGCCCTTTTCCTTTAAAGTTTTGATAATGGTTAAGATTGCTGCGATGCCTACACCCCCGCCGATCACCAATGCCTTCTTTCCCTCGGGAATTTCGGATGGCTTTCCCAAAGGTCCCGCACAATTACTTAAGGCGTCGCCTTCATTTAACTGGGCGAGTTTCTCAGTGGATGTACCCACAATTTGATAAATGACTCTGATCGCTTCCTTTTTGTCCGTGTCTGCAATAGTCAAGGGGATACGTTCCGATTGTTCATCAGCCATGATGATGACAAATTGTCCTGCTTTTGCATGAGTTGCTATTTGAGGGGCCTTTACCCAAATATCGTATTCATTGGGTGCCACTTTTTCCTTTTTTAAAATTGTATAAGCCAAATCATTACCTCCAAAACGGGTTAACCGTTCCTCAGTCCCTTTTACTGATTAAAAGTTTCCGGGTCGGGATAAAATTCCTCCAATATAGCCGCACATCTGGGACAGGTATCGGGATATTTTGCGTTGTTGCCGGTTTCTTCATCGTAATTCCAGCATCTTTGGCATTTTTCGCCTTTTGCATGTTCAACCACGATATCCAACTCATTTTCCGTTTGTGTCTTGTCAGTCTTTTCAAGGCTTACCTGAGATACGATGAAGAATCTTTCCAACATTTCCTTCTGACTCTCAAGGAGTTGATAGATATCATCGGAAGAGGTTTTTAAAATACAATGGGCATCAAGGGAATGGCCAATTGTACCGGCTGTACGGCTTCTTTCAAGTGTATTGTTTACGTTTTCTTTGATCTCCAATAATTGTTGCCATTTTTTCTCAAGGGCTGAATCAACTTCCTCAGGTTGATACACCGGCCAGTTCATGGCATGAATGGAGTCAAATTTCCTGTCACTTTCCGGGAAATAGTCATAGAGTTCTTCGGCTGTAAAGACTAATACAGGAGAAAGCATCCGTGTCAAGGCGGTCATGATTTTGTACATGACGGTTTGACCGGATCTTCTTCCCAATGAGTCGGGACCTTCCACATAGAGCCGGTCCTTTAACACATCAAGATAGACATTGCTCAAATCCGAGATGATGTATCGATTGATGGCTTGGACTCCTTTGTAGAATTCAAAATGATCGTAATGGGTTTGTACCGTTTTGATCAGGTTGTTTAACCGTGATAAGGCCCAGCGATCGAATTCCAATAAACCTTCAGTTGCTACGGCATCCTTCTTGGGATCATAATCCGATAAATTACCAAGAAGGAATCGTAAGGTGTTTCGGATCTTTTTGTAAGACTCCGTGTATTGTTTAAGGATGCCAAGGGAGACGTTGATGTCATTTCGATAGTCTGAAGAGCCAACCCATAAGCGGAGTATGTCCGCACCGTATTGTTCGATGATTTCTTGTGGAAGGATGACATTACCCATTGATTTACTCATTTTATATCCTTTGCCGTCTCTGATAAAACCGTGCGTCACAACGCTTTTAAACGGGGCAATTCCGTGTTTGGCAACGGAAAGGAAAATGGAGGAGTTAAACCACCCTCTGTGCTGGTCACTTCCTTCGATGTAACAATCCGCGGGATATCTTAAGACTTCTCGTTGTCGAATCACACCTTCAAAGGAAGATCCCGAGTCAATCCAGACGTCGAGTATATCTTCTTCTTTGCTGAAATGAGTGCCTCCACAATGCGGGCATTTAAAACCGTCCGGCAACAAGTCTTTCACGTCTTTTGCGAACCAGGCGTTTGTCCCTTCTTTTTCAACAATTGCAATGACATGATCCATGGTTTGCCCGTTCATGATCGTTTTCCCGCAGTCTTCACAATAGTAAGCCGGGATGGGAATTCCCCAGGCTCTTTGCCTGGAAATACACCAGTCGGGCCGGTCACTGATCATGGCAGTAATTCTGTTTTCTCCCCAATTGGGGACCCATTCGGTCTTTTTTATCTCATCCAAAACCTTTTGTCGCAGGTTGTTTTTGTCGATGCTGATGAACCATTGTTCAGTGGCTCTGAATATAATCGGTTTTTTACAACGCCAGCAATGGGGGTAGGAGTGTTTGTATTTTTCCGCCAGAACCATTTTTCCCATATCTTCCAACATGGCGTTTATTTTTGTGTTTGCTTTAAAAACAAATTCCCCTTTCATTTGAGGAAATTCTTCGGTGTATTTTCCCTGTGAGTTAACAGGTGAATAAACATCTAAACCATATTTTATACCCGTGAGATAGTCATCCGCACCATGACCCGGAGCCGTGTGAACACATCCCGTACCGGTTTCCAGGGTTACATAATCAGCTAAGACAACCAGGGATTCTCTGTCTAAGAATGGATGAAGGGCCTTTTTACCTTCCAAGTCCTTTCCCTTCCATGTTTTTTCAAAGGCAACATCTTCAGTTCTGCCTATTTTTTTTAGCAATTCAGAGGTTAATTCTTTCGCCATAATCCACTTTTCACCGTCTACATCGAATTGAACATAGTCGAATTCGGGATGAACGGCGATAGCCAAATTTGCGGGCAGAGTCCAAGGTGTTGTGGTCCAAATGATGATATAGGTGTTTGGTTCATCCTTCATGGCAAATTTGACGTATATGGAATCGGAGGTCTCGTCTGCATATTCGATTTCAGCTTCTGCAAGAGCTGTTTCACAGCTGGGACACCAATGTACGACCTTTTTACTCCGATAGACGTTATCGGTTTCAACCAAAGCCTTCAGGGTTTCAAGGACTTTGGACTCGTATTGGGGATTCAGTGTTAAGTAGGGATTGTCCCATTCTCCCGCAACCCCAAGGCGTTTAAATTCCTCCCGCTGAATGTCCACGTATTTCATGGCGTACTCAGCGCATTTTTCCCTTATCTCCAGTTTTGTCATGTTGTTGATTTTTCCGCCCAATTCTTTGGATACGTGGTGCTCAATTGGCAATCCGTGGGTATCCCATCCCGGAACATAAGGCGCTTTAAATCCGCACATCGTTTTGTATTTGATAATAATATCCTTTAATATCTTATTTAAGGCGGTACCAATATGAATCTTACCGTTTGCATACGGGGGACCGTCATGCAAGATAAAGTTCTCAGCATCTTGCCTGTTCGTTAATAAATAATTGTAAAGGTCCATTTCTTCCCATTTCTGAAGAAATTCCGGCTCTTTTTTTGCCAATCCGGCTCTCATAGGAAACTTTGTCTTAGGTAAATTTAACGTCTTTTTATATTCCATCTATTGGGTGTATATCATCTTTGATATACACCTTAACACCTCCCGGCTTGTTTTGTTTGATTCATTTCAGCTGTTACAAAAAAGTTTTAAAAATGAAAATCACAATAATCGTTGTATTTCCTGCTTCAGGATGTTAAAATCGGAACTTTTCACCACATAGGCATCAGCGGCCCATGACGAAAGATCGGATTTGTAATGGCTGTAGGCGGTGAGTAAAATAATCTTAACCGGGTCACTCTTTTTCCTGATCTCACCGGCAAGCTCCAGACCATTCATGTCGGGCATTTCAATGTCTACTGTGATTAAATCATAATCATTTTTGTCAATTTTTTCAAGGCACTCTTTTGCGTTTACTGCTGTGTCGATTTCATAGCCTTCATCTTCAAGTTCTTCAGAAATCAAATAACGCATGTTATCTTCATCTTCAACAATCAGTATTTTTTGTTTTTCCATTGTCTATTCCTCCCGTTCTGACAGGTTGATCGGTATTTCAATGACAAATACCGTATACTTCCTTTCTTCTCTGCATTCCGTTTCTATGGTTAACCTACCATTATGTTCTTCTTCAACGATTTTTTTGGTAATGGGCAGTCCTAATCCCGTTCCGGATGTTTTCGTAGTGAAGAAAGGAGAAAAAATCTTCTCTTCCGTCTCTTCATCCAAAACTTCTCCATCATTTAGAAATTTGATTTTCAACGATTCGTCTTGACGTTCAGTCACGATTTCTATGTACCCTTCACACGCATCGATTGCGTTTTGAATGAGATTGATCATGGCTTGCTTTAAACGACTGACATCTACCATGACTTCTATTGAATGAACCGATTTTTTTAACACGATTCCTTTGGATTCAATTTTATCCTCATAAAGAGTCACCAGCTCATCGATGACTTTATCAATGTTGACCATATCAAACTCCAACCTTTTCATGGGACGGCTGAATTCCAAGATTTCTTCAACGATCTTTTCCAATCGCTTCACTTCATTTTCGATGATGCTTAAATACTTGAATGTCTTTTTTTCATCGGCATCCTCAAGGGATTTTGACATCCTTTGGGTAAAGCCTCCAATGACGGATAGGGGATTTCTTATTTCATGAGCCACTCTGGCAGACATCTCACCCAGTGTGGATAACTTTTCATTTCTTCTGATCTCATTTTCCATGAGTTTTTTCTGGGTCACGTTATCGAACATGATGATGATTCCCTCTATTCTTTCCGAATTGGTATATCTCAAAGGAGTGAATTTGATGTCAAAGAATGTTATTTCTCCTTTTAGCTTCATTTCGTATTCGGTTAAAACGATGGTGTCTTTGGTTTCATAGACTCTTTCGGCGACATTTTCCAAGTCTTCAAATCCGTGTTCGATGTTGTCAAAACTCAGACCAAGAACTTCTTCTTTTCTGTGTTTAAACACTGATTCAGCCCGTCTGTTCCACTCTCGGATCTTATCTTCCCGGTCCAAAACGACGATAGCAACGTCCAAACTTTCCAATATACTGGTAGTGAATTCTTTATGATAGTTCAGAAGAGAGGTTTGTCGCTCCAAAGACAGTGTTTTTGATTTCAACTCTTCGTAATTCTGTACGTTCTCGATGGCCAATCCAGCGTTATCAGCGAATATCTTCAATACATCGATCAGATTCACAGAAATTTCTTTACCTGAGAATCGGTTGTCTAAGATTAACACACCAACCGTTTCAAATCGCCCGACCAATGGAACGACGACAAATTCTTCCGTTCCCAATAATGCTGCCAGTTCACGGTATTCATTTCCCCATTCTTCAACGATCTCGGGTATGACTTTGACGATTTTTTTTCTTGCCACAACCTTTTCAAAGACAATATGGCTTTTATAAGGGAAAACACGGTTATTAATGGGGTGGCCAGTATAATCATCGATATCCATTGTCAACGCCTTTTCCCTGAGATATTGAGTGAAGTTGCCCAACCCGTAGTGGTGGTTGATTGAGGAGCTGATTTTGGATGCCATTTCATCTTCACTCATGATGCCCATCCAGTATTTGGCTACCAGGGTTTGATTACGATCGTTTTTCTGTAAAAGGAGCGCCCTATCAAAGCCCAATCCCCTTTCAGAGGTAATGCCCAGAAGCATGATGCTTTGGATGTTTCTCACATCGTAACTCTCTCTCATGGCACGGTTGATATAAGTCATGTTCTTCAACCAT
>CAYUYU010000119.1:0-7657 GCA_964449405.1 uncultured Thermotogaceae bacterium | reverse complement strand
TAAGATTGAAGCATATCGAAAAAACATGAACGGGAACTGGCGACTTTTTAAAATGAAGCTTTAAAAAGTGGCGAAAAAATGCACCCAAGAAGTGTTTGAAAAACCAAAGCTTCCCCGGGCCGAAAACACATGAGGGGATAAAAAAGAAAAGGAAAAAAACAAATTGGAAAAACATGGAGAATCGAAAAGCATAAAAAAAGAGGAAAAAGAAAAAGACAGCAGTTTTTACGCCCTGCGTCCAAAAACGCTGTCTGAATATATTGGCCAGAAAAAGATCAAAGAAAGGCTATCCATCACCATAGAAGCCGCAAAGATCAGGAATGAGCCTCTTGATCACGTCTTATTGGCGGGTCCTCCGGGATTGGGCAAGACCACCCTTGCCAACGTCATTGCCAATGAAATGGGATTTCAAATACACACCACCAGTGGTCCGGTTATAGAAAAGCAGGGAGATTTGGCAGCGATCCTCACCAATCTTGAACGGGGGGACGTGCTATTTATAGACGAAATACACCGGCTCAGCCGAGTGGTGGAAGAAGTCCTTTACTCCGCCATGGAAGATTTTTCCTTAGACATCATGATCGGAAAAGGACCCAGTGCCCGATCGATTCGAATTGATTTAAACCGTTTTACATTAATTGGTGCAACAACCCGCAGTGGCTTGTTGACATCACCACTTAGAAACCGATTTGGTATACAACTTGAACTGAATTATTACGACACCCGGGAGTTGGAAACCATCATCAAACGCTCTGCGAGTATTTTGGATATCGGTATCCATAAAAAGGCGACAGAAATGGCCGCCATGCGCTCCAGAGGAACACCTCGTGTTGCCAACAGACTGTTAAAAAGAATCAGGGATTTTGCCACGGTCAACCGGCATGAGCAAATAGAAGAATCGGATGCCTTGCAAGCGTTAAAAACTCTTGAAATAGACGATCATGGGCTGGATTCCATGGACAGGCGTATCCTGAAAACCATCATCAAACATTATCGTGGAGGCCCCGCTGGCGTCAAGGCAATTGCAGCGGCAGTGGGGGTTGAACCGGACACCATCAGCGAAGTATATGAACCCTATCTGATCCAAAAGGGTTTTTTGACAAGGGGCTCCAGGGGAAGGCAAGTTACTGAGAATGCTTATCAATTATTGGGCATAGAATACGACATCAACCAGGTCAACAAATTATTTTAATTCGACGGGGGAATAGAATTGGAAAAATTAAAACTCAGACTGAAAAGCGAACCGGTGAATAAGGCAAAGGCAATTTCTAAAGAGATCGTAGAAGATCTGATGGGCCTGATTAGTGAAAATACTACCATTAGTATCGAGAGAACGGTGTTGCGGCTGTTTGGAATCACCGGTGCCGATATTGATGAAACACCTTATGTGAACATCATAGTGAAACAACTAATGAAAAAGGGTGTCCTTGAAATGGGGGCATCTTTGTACGTTCTGAACGCTTGTATTCACTACGATAAAGAGCCTGAAGAAATTGCCAAAATGGTAGCTGAGGCAAATCTTGATTTGACAGCGATTCCCATGGAAGACTATGACAAAATCAACACCCTTTCACAAAAATTGACCCAAGAAGCCATGGATTACATAACAGCAATGAGAGATAAACGAGACAAATTACTCTACGAAACCTGGTCTGATCCACCCAGACCCTACAAATACGTTATAGTGGCAACGGGTAATATATACGAAGATGTGGTACAGGCTCAAGCTGCCGCAAGACAAGGGGCGGATATCATAGCTGTTATTCGTTCCACGGCTCAAAGTTTGTTGGACTACGTTCCCGAAGGCGCAACCACAGAAGGCTTTGGCGGAACTTACGCCACTCAGGAGAATTTCAGAATCATGAGAGAAGCCTTAGATGTGGTGGGCGAAGAACAAAACCGATACATCCGATTGGTCAATTACGCATCGGGACTCTGTATGCCGGAGATTGCCATGATGGGCGCCTGGGAAGGACTTGATTTCCTCCTGAACGATTCCATGTACGGAATACTCTTCAGAGATATCAACATGAAACGCACCATCATAGACCAATATTTTTCCAGACTCATCTGTGCTGCCTCTCATATTACCATTAACACCGGAGAAGACAATTACCTGACCACATCAGATGCCATCGAAAAGGCCTATGCAGTCACCGCTTCACAGCTTATCAACGAGGCCTTCGCCTTAGAGGCGGGGATGGAACCCAAATATATGGGACTGGGTCATGCCTTTGAGATCAACCCAGATATCAAAGATGGAATGAGTTATGAAATTGCCCATGCCCTGCTCACTCGAGAACTTTTTCCCAAAGCCACACTGAAATACATGCCACCCACCAAACACATGACGGGAGATATCTTCAAAGGGTATGCCATGAACACCATGTTCAACTTCGTTTCGGTGCTAACCGGTCAGGATATTCAATTGTTGGGGATGCTCACAGAAGCCATTCACACGCCCTTTATGCAGGACAGATATCTGGCAGTTAAAAATGCCGATTACATCTTTAACAACGCTTTTAGCCTGGGCAAAGAGTTCCGCATAGATGAGGATTCTTTTATTTCAAAACGAGCCCACAAAGTACTTGAACAGGCGATTGAATTGTTGGAACATACACGGGAAGTAGGACTGATGCAATCCATTGAAGAGGCCAATTTTGCCGACATCAAACGAACACCAACGGGAGGCAAGGGCTTGGATGGTGTGGTTAAAAAATCCCCCAAATACTATAATCCCTTTGAAGGCGCCTTTAAGCGATTGCTGAATATCGACGATAAAGTGTTTGAAGGGGGTGCACGATTATGATGGTCTTCCCGTATGGAGATACAACAAATGACGGAGCCATGCAGTTGTCTTTCACGTTGCCCTTAAAATCAGGTGCACTGGCAAAAGAAGCGGCAAGACGGTTGGTCAAAAAGATGGGGTTTGAAAAAGCAGAAGTTGTTACCATGCAAGATTTAGGCGGGAATTTTAGTTTTTTTGTCGTTTACGGTCATACCGTCACGGGAGTCAATACCGATGACATTCAAGTAGTAGAAGCCAAATTCGATCATATGGACCGTGAACAAGTCGATCAATATATTGAAGATATGATAGGCAGACCATTAGTCGTTGTTGGTGCCACCATAGAAAGTGACGCTCATACGGTAGGGTTAGACGCCATTTTGAACATGAAAGGTTATCATGGAGACTACGGCCTGGAGCGTTATAAGAATTTTGAAGTTTACAACATGGGAAGCCAAGTTTCATGCGAAGATTTGATCAAAAAATGTAAAGCAGTGAAGGCGGATGCCTTATTGGTTTCTCAGATTGTCACACAAAAGAATATACACATCAAAAACCTGTCAAAGTTGATGGATCTGATGGAAGCTGAAGGGTTGCGACATCAACTGATCGCAGCGGTAGGGGGCCCCAGAATCAGCCATGAACTGGCATTGGAACTGGGCTATGATATTGGATTTGGTCCGGGAACCATTCCCAGCCAAGTGGCAAGTTTTATCGCGACCACAAAAAAAGATAGATTGGAGAATGAATAAATGAAAATCGGAATCATTGGCACACCCTTCGTCGGGAAAACAACCATTTTTAATTTACTAACCGGCAGTACCGAGACAAGTTCAAAACCTGGAGAAAGCAAGATCGTTGAAGTCAAAGACCCCAGAGTCAAAACGTTAAGCGAGATGTACAAACCTAAAAAGACAACTTACGCTACACTTGAATTCACAGATACCAACGGACTGGACATTGAAGCTGGATCAAAGGAACGCAATCGCGTCTTTGGCATGATTCAAAAATGTGATGCCCTACTTTGGACCATTGGAAATTTTTCCGGAGTTCCAAAAGCACCCCTTCAACAATTTGAGGAGATTAAAACCGAAATCATCCTAAGAGACTTGGAACTGGTTGAAAGCAGAAAAGGTAATTTGGAGAGCTCCAAAAGAAAATTGGAAAAAGATGAGGAAAAGGAACTGGAACTGTTAAACAGGTTGTACGCGACTCTGGAAAAGGAAAAATGGCCTCAAGGGAAGGACTACACGACTGACGAGAAAAAACTGATTTCTTCACTGTCTCTTTTCAGTTTAAAACCCTCCATCATCGTTCTGAATTCTGATGAGGATGCATATAAGAAAGAAACCCATGAAATCAAGAAAACAAAACAAATCTGCAATGAATTTGATTTTGTTTTAACAGAAATTTGTGGTAAATTTGAACAAGAGCTCACTGAATTGGAACCTGAAGAAAGAAGCGTGTTTATGGAAGAAATGGGCATAACCCGGAGTGGATTGGATGTACTTACACAAGTCGTATACGAATATGTGGGGCTAATCTCATTTTTTACAGTAGGTGAAGATGAGGTTAAAGCCTGGACCATCAAAGAGGGAACCAATGCAAAATCAGCAGCCGGAAAGATTCATTCGGATTTGGAAAGGGGATTCATCCGAGCGGAAGTCATGCATTATGATGATCTGATGGAAAAGGGCTCTGAAAAGGCTTTAAAGGAAACCGGACTTTTAAAAGTGGTTGGGAAAGAACACATTGTTGAAGATGGTGATATATTAAATATCAGATTTAATGTATAATACAGGATGTGACAGGAGAAAATAAAACCATTTTAAGCAATTCAATTTAATAAACGTATGATGCAATACTAACAAGACAAAAGTAAAAATTGTCTTAAAACCGGGGGGGCATGTGGTATGAGGAGAGTTATGATTGGCATCATGATAGTATGGTTATTCACAGCAGTCGTATTCGGTTTGGAATACAAAGGCATTGAATACGAGCAGTGGAAGGAAGTTCTTGAAAATGGGAATGCACAGGAGCAGCAACTCGCATTGGAGGCGATTGGCAGTATCGGTGCACCTGATTCAGAAGAGCTACTGCTACAATATTTAGACCATGAGAACAACGAGCTTCGAATGACAGCGGTTTGGGCGTTGGGTCAGATTAACAGTGCAGCTGCCGCAAAAAAGATTTGCTGGATGCTGGGACAGGAAAATGATCCCAGAATTGACGGTGCTTTGGTAAATATAGGGACTCCGGCTGTTGAAGAGTTAATCTTGAAATTAAAGCTTGCGTCATTGTTAAAGAATTTTCAAGAGGGAACGAGGATCGCCAGAATCATGATCGATATCCAATCACCTGAAGGGATGGTGGAAGTAGCATCCTACCTCTCGAAACTCTTATCAATTCCCGAGAATAGAGAAGATGCCAAACAAATGCTCTCACACATTGGAGAACGGGCGATAGAACCACTGGAAATTTCTCTTCAAACCACTTACGACAAACAACTTAAGCTGGATATCCTAAAAACGCTCTTACTCATCGAAAGCGAGCGAACGCTGGGAACCTTTTATGAATTCGTTTCAGATACCGACCCCGCAATAAGGGCTTTGGTAGCCAATGCATTGGGTAAGATCAAATCAACTGAAAATACGGATTTTCTTATCTCCATGTTACGTGACAGCGAAATAAATGTGCGTACTCAAGCATTAGTTTCTTTGGGTGAACTACAGGATTCAAAGGCGGTTGTATATATCTTGAGCAGTCTTAAAGATGAAAATCCCATGATCAGAGCCATGGCTGCATACGCCTTGGGTGAAATCAAAGATGTGCGTGCAGTTTATCCATTAATCAACCTTTTGGATGATAGAACTGTTTTGAGAGCAACGAATCCTGCCACGGGTCAAACACAAGAACAAATGATCCTTGATTTCGCAGCCAGAGCACTGATTAAAATAAACGATCCCAGGGGGATTCAAGAGCTTGAAAATAGAGGTATACAAGTTGTTTCAGAATAGGAGTGAAATATGGCAACTTATACATACAAAGCGACTGATATGAGTGGATCGCGCGTAAACGGTGTGATCAATTCAACAAGCGAATCAAGTGCGGTCAACTCTTTAAGTAAACAAGGGTTGATGGTATTATCGATTGATGCTGCAAAAACAAAGGGCAAAGCGTTTTCCCTGTTTCCCTTGAAATTAGATGATTTAATGACCTTTTCCAGACAGCTTGCCATCATGCTAAACTCCGGTGTTAACCTTGCAGCAGGCTTGGAAGTATTAGCAGAGCAAGAAGTCTTTTCTTCCAGATTCAGAAAGATCATTTCCGCTTTATTAGCAGACATTGAAGCCGGGATGAGTTTTGCGGAAGCGCTGAAAAACGAAAAGGGCTTTGATGACATCTTTATCAATCTTGTAGATGCGGGAGAAAACAGCGGTTCGTTAGAAAACACACTGGATAAGATCGCCCGGTTTTACGAGTCACAGAAAAAGCTTAAAGATGAAGTCAAATCTGCCACAACCTATCCCATGTTTATCTTAGTCTTTGGAATCCTTATGGTGATTGTGGTCATGTTCTTTATTTTGCCAAAACTCGCAGAAAGTTTTGGTGGAGCCCCAAGCGGCATCATGGCGAAACTAATGGACTTAAACGTATACTTGACGGAAAATTGGTTACTGGTTACCATCGTTTTGATCAGTGCCGCGATCAGTCTTTTCTTTTTCTTTCTGAGCAATGCCGGAAAGACTACCATTTCGTATGTCTTGGGGATCGTGCCGGGTGTAAAACAGATAAGAATCAACAGTGCCCTTGAGCGATATTGTCGGACACTGTCGGTTATGATTAACTCGGGAGTTGATATCATTAAGGCCTTGAGATTGGCCAGTAACGCCTCCAACGATCCGAGATTTGTGAATAAGGTTGAAGAGATGTCCGAAAATATAAAAGAGGGAATGAGCCTGGAGAATGCTTTCTCACAAACAGGGATATTTCCCGGCCTGGTAATTGCAATGGTGGGGACCGGAGAAAGAACCGGTAAACTGGATGTTATACTTGAACAGGTGGCGGATTTTTTTGAGGACAAAGTCAGAACATTGGTCAAACAGGTAACATCCATTATCGAACCGTCAATGATCGTACTGGTGGGCTTGTTTATGGCTTTTATTGCATACGCCATGTACAGTTCAATATTCCAGGGCCAACAGAATATTACCGGTGGATTCTAAAAAGAGAGGAACTACTTTTATTGAACTCATTGTTACACTTCTGATATTTTCTCTAATGATCATCCCCATTGGTTTTGGTGTTGGAATATTTAATCAGCCCATAAAGGAAAAGACAGAATCACTATTTTTAACATCAATCAGAAATCAAATCATGTTGGCGTCATCCGAAAGTTTGCATTCTCTTAAAGAAACAAAAATAGTATATAATAAAGGAGATGAAATTAACGGATTCGTATTTAGTGGCAGACTTCAGCTTGATTTTACGGTTTATGGACAACTCAAACAGGGGAAATCTGTAGTGATCATGAAAGAAAAGGACCGGTTTCGCTTAAGTATAAGGCCAATTACAGGAGTTGTCACCCTAAAAAGAGAATAATAGAAGTAGATTGGGGGGGAAAATGCAATTATTTAATAGAAGATTATTTGTATTGGAATCGGGAAAATATTATACCAGGGGATTGTTAATCAAACTTGCAAGAAAACAGGCAAAGATCATAAAAACATTCACAAAGAGTTATATTGAAGAGGATTTTTTTAGCGAGAAACAAATTGACGCGATCAAACAGACGGTAGAAATGATTAAACCGGATATTGAAGATTTTGTTATTTACAATTACCCCTATCAGGAAATGATCTTTTCAAC
>CAYUYU010000118.1:0-7680 GCA_964449405.1 uncultured Thermotogaceae bacterium | reverse complement strand
TATATCTAATTTTGCATAGATTTCTCCCTTTTCGGTCACGACATATTTTGGAGGAAGTGAGTTTAAGGCAATTGCTTTGATATCATAACGGCGTCGATCGAATTTACACACTCCAAAGGTGGGGACTCCGAAAAAGTCGTCAATCACCTCATCCACAAGAACTTCTGTAAAATTCTCAAAATGGATTTTATTTAGTTCTTTCTGATCGGATACATTTGGCATTTTTACCTCCCGGCCTAGCAAAGACCATTAATTAAATGATGGTTCTGATTGGATCGATGATGATGCTGATGTTCGTAAGGTATGAATCGTTTTCTTTGAGTATATCCTTAACTTCTTTAATTATAACATTATCGTTATCCGTTTTCAGTAACATGTGATATCGGAACTTTCCGGATAACTTTTTGATAAAGGCTTCAACGGGGCCAAGGATTTGATAGAGCGAATGATCATTTTGTTCAGTTAACTGTTTTTTAAGTTCTTTCAGTCTTTCAAGTGCCTTTTCAGGGTTAATATCATTGGATTCAAACAAAATGATACGTTTAAATGGCGGGTATTGTGCCTGATGCCTTTTTTTTATTTCAGATTTAAAGAAGCTTTCATAGTCATTTTGCTCAGCAAACCGGATAGGGTCCTCATCCGGTGAATAACTCTGAAGAATCACTTTTGCCTCTTGTCTCGCTCGACCTGCACGGCCAGCCATTTGATGAATGAGAGAAAATGTTCTTTCCGTTGATCTGAAATCCGGAAAGTACAACATATGATCGGCGTTTAGGATGACAACCAATTGCACATCGGGAAAATCAAGACCTTTTGAGATCATCCGTGTTCCGACAACGATATCCACTTGTCGTTGTTCAATGATTTTCCATGCCTTTTCCAATTCTTGGTTGTTTGGTGTAATATCCCTGTCAATCCGAATGATTCTCAAATCCGGGAATAATTTCTGAAGCTGTTCTTCAACTCTTTCGCTGCCGAATCCCCTGGGGACTAAAGCGTTGTTTGAGCATGATGGACATTGATAGAAAAAGGGCTGTGAATAGCCACAATAATGACATCTGAGATCACCATCACCTTTATGATATGTTAAGGATACATCGCAATTTGGACACTTGATCGTATAACCACAAACCCCGCATGTCACATAACTTGCAAATCCCTTTTTACCAATCAAAATCATGCATTGTGCATCATTTTTAACCGTATTTTCAATACCCTTTAAGACCTCGTTTGTTAAAAAACCATTAATCAACGGTGTTTTTGAAAGGTTCACGTTGAAGACCTCGGGAAGTCTTAGCCCCTTTGGCCTGAATTTTAGTGTGTGTAATTTCATCATTCTCTTTGAGGCTTCATAATAAGTTTCCACAGACGGTGTAGCAGAGCCGAAGATAAACGGAATCTTTTTCAAGTTGGCGAGTTTGGCGACTACTTTTCTGACATCATAGACAGGTTTGTTTTCGCTTTGCATAAAGCTTTCATCATGCTCTTCATCAACAACAATCAAACCCAGTCGGTTTAAGGGAAGCCAAACGGAACTCCGGGTTCCCAAAAGAATATCAATCTCGGAACAAACGGCTTGTGTAAAGACCCTGCGTCTCATAGTTTTGGTTAAATTACTGTGATAGACTCCAATATTCTTTCCCGGAAAACGGGCCCTTATCCGTTTAATGATCTGTGGTGTCAAGGAGATTTCAGGCAGCATAAAAAGGACTTGCTTTTCTTGAGAAAGAATCGTTTCCATGATTTCAAAATACACTTCCGTCTTTCCACTGCCTGTGATTCCATACAACAGGTGTTTTAACATTCCTTGCTCATAAGCGTTAAAAAAATCTTCCACAATCTTTTTTTGTGCTGCGCTTAAGTCAACTTTGACAGCATGTGGCGTGTTTTGTTCATCAAGCGTGTACTGTTCAACGGAGAGAATGCCGTTTTTGATGAGAGTTTGAAGGGGGGTTATCGCTTTTAAGCCCACGGAATGTATGATTTCTTGTAATTGTGCATCGGGAAAAAAAAGGAGGTATTGGATGATATCCATTCCTTTTTGAGAGATCCGTTTATCGTTTAAAGTACTTAATCCCGCATTTAAATTGAACCTTTTTTTCTTTAAATTGCTTTTTGTCAACGAGCCACTTGTGTTTTTATGATTTGTTTGAGATGAACGATTTTGAGCATCCCTATTCAACGGTGTTGTTCCCAAGGTCTTAAACATGAGGTCAAAAACCTTGCCCGGTGGGGAAAGGTAAAATTCACAAGTCCAAAGGAGTAATTGAAGATAATCCCGATTAATCAAGGGCTTGTTGTCAATCACTTCATCGATCTCCTTGATCTCTATTCCATCAGGGCATTCCTCTTGAGATATTTGTTTGATGAGATAGGCGATTTGTCTTTTTCTCCTTCCAAAACTCACTATAACCCTTGTTCCGGGCATCAATTCCTGTTTAGAAGAATAAGTGAAAAAGGACCTTAACGGATTATTGGCAATAGCTGTTTGATAATAAAACAAAGGTTAAGCACCTTCATGCCTTTTTATTTTTTAAGGTTTCATAACAATCCATACAAACTGCCACATATTTTTCCATTCCGCCTACATCTATTTCTGATTGGTTCCCGCTTAGTTTATAGGTAATCACGCCTTTGTACTCACCACATTCATGGCATACTGCCTTTTTTTTAATCACCTTATCGGCCAAACCCATTAATTTAACGGTAGTCATGAAGGGATTTTCTTTAAAGCTCATATCCAATCCGGCGCAAATGATATCCTTTCCCCTCTTTCTCAGAGTTTTAGCAACTTCACTCAAACCCTCATCAAAAAACTGCACCTCATCAAAAAAGATGGCCTTTTCCTCCGATAGAAATTCAAATGCCAAATGTGAATGGTCCAATGGTACAGCCTTTTCACACATTCCTGAATGAGATCTGATTTCTTTTACTCCGTATCGATTATCGATGACCGGTTTAAAAATCTTATAGGGTTTATTTCCCAATTTGTATATTTCTACATATGTTAACAATTCAGTTGTTTTACCGGAGTACATGGGGCCTACAATAACGGTTATCTGACCAGTGGTGTTAGTGGCTGTCATTTTGTTCTTTCCATCATGGTTCCACCCATGAGTAATTGGATGACCTGATCATTTTCATCCACTTTTAGCATTCCAGACTGATCGTTATAACTGAAAAAAACGTTTGTATGGCCTTCAGATTCAGTGGTTTTTTGGATTTCAAGCTTTAAAATGTCTGTAAAATCTCTCAAGAGAAGCTGTGGAACAAAAACATTGATTGTTTCATATCCGCTAAACCGATATAGATTATAGACCAATTGCCAAGACCAGGCCAAATTGTTATCCAATATCAGTAAAGGTTGTTCCACTTGAATGTCATTACTGATGTTATTTGCCGTATAACTTAAAATATCTTCATTAAGAGAACAATGGATGATAACTTCATTGTCGTTGAAAAAAAGGCTGAGTTGATAGTCAACAATGGTGTTATCCTCAATATGTCCTTTTGTTTCATAAACGGCTTGTTGCATTTGAAAGTGTAAATTCGTCAACGATTCAAACCCAATGATGTCATTCGACTCCTCGGAAAATGCTACCGTTTCTGTTGCAGCTTCTTCATTTAAGATCTTAAACATGTACTCTCCACTTTCCATACCAAACGTTGACAAGGTAAGAATTAGCGAAACAACGATTAAGACAAAGTACTTTTTCATTACTCAATCACCTCTGTTTTTTTTAACTTGACGGCTATTGTCAACCAGTCACCTTCTGATAATGTGTTAATAATAGTGAATCCTTCAGATTCGATTAGCTTCTTAAAATCATCGTGTTGCTTTAAGATGAGTCCCGAAAAAATCAAAGTAGTAGACAGGTGTATAACTCTTTTTAAGTCTTTCGCATGAACCGAAAACAACAATTTCAGGACATCGAAAAGAATGTTAGCGCAAATCAGGTCAAATTTCCCTTGAACGGCTTGTAATAAATCTGATCTTATGACTGTGACGGAAGCTGACACACGATTTCTTCGGATGTTTTCATTTGTCACTTCTATGGCAAACGGATCCAGATCAACGGCGGTTACCTGGCAACCTAATTGAGCGCCCATAATGGAAAGGATACCTGAACCACAACCCAAATCCAACATCTGATCATGCTTTTGAGCGTATTGCTGAAGCAGTTGTGCGGTTAATCTGGTTGTTTCATGATAACCTGTACCAAAAGCCATACCCGGTGTGATTTTTATCAGTTTGATCTCATTTTTGGGGTTCGTTGCGGGATCCACAAGGAATTGTTCCGTCAACCAAAGTGGTTTTAGAGATTGTTGCCACTTTTCAAACCAATCTTCTTGTTTTTGCAAGTTGATTTTAAAATCGGTTAATTCGGGATAAGTCTGCTGAAGGTAGGTAATCATTGCTTTTTCATCAGCTGATTCAGTCAGATAGACATCAAGCTCATAACGGCCTTTACTATCGACGAAGTCGTGAATGGCATAATTGTTCTGCTCAAGGAACAGGACATCTTCTTCTAATTGATTGATGATTTGCACATCAGTGAAGAAAGCATTGATGACCTTAATTTTCATTTTCAGCCTCTTTTATGAGTGGTGAATCGGGAAGCTGAATCATCAATTGTTCATCATAATCCAAAAAATAATTGATTTCTGTGGAGAGTTTAAATAGGAGATAGTACCAATAAATCCCCAACGTAAGAACGGAAAATATAAAAAACATGATGATGTTTCGATAAGGAATGATGTATTCAAGTCCTTCATGATATTTTTCTTTGAGATAAAAAGAATAGAATTGACTTTTGATTCTTAACAATTCATTTGAAACTTTGAATATCTGAGAGAGGTAATAAGCCAGGAAAATAAAAGCAAAAACAGAAAAGAGCATGGTCATATTGTTGATAACGGTTCCCAATATGGACATGGCCACATATCCCAAAAAAGCCCATAGTTGTATCCAGAGAGTGTTTAGTTTGTCTGACATCCACTGGAAATCGTATAACACTTCCTGATCATTGGTTTTTTTCATCATATCCGAAAGGAGCCGGTTCGTTTCGGAAATATTTCTGTTTAAAACCTTTGCCCATTGATAATTGCAGAGACTTTGAAATAAAAATGACAGTAATGAGACAATAAAACCGATTAAACCGGCCAAGGTAAAAAACATGGGCATCTGTTCCGATTGCTGATTGTATAATGTGGATGTTTCTGGAATGGTTAATTCACCGTTATTGATGGATTGAAAATATTCGTTGGTAATGGCAATTCCCTCATATACGGCAAAGATCACTGAGAATAAACCAAATGCGATAGCCAGATATGCAAAAAAAATATTGACCCTTTTGGGATCGAGAAATTCGTACATAGAATCCCCCCCGGATTTTAGATAATTATAGCATATTCAAATGAGCAACATTCTCGTCTTTATTAAAATAGGGATCTAACGCGTGATATAATAGCAAAAAGAAGGAGGAAATCGAATGGAAAAGATAGATTATCTTATTGTTGGAAATGGAATCACGGGACTTTCAGCAGCACAAGAGATTCGAAAGTACGATGGCAAAAGAAAGGTCTTAATGATTTCGCAAGAAGACCTGCCTACATATTATCGGGTTAAATTGTCTCATTATATCAGTAAACAATTTGATCGCAATTCATTACTGGTTCATGATTGGAAATGGTATGAAGACAGGCAAATAGACTTGCTGCTATCCACAGTGGTTGAACAAATTGACTTTGCAAACAAACAAGTGATCTCCCAAAAAGGGGATTTTCAATACGACAAATTATTGTTGGCCAATGGGAGTCATTCGTTCATCCCTCCAGCAAAAGGATTGGAACATGAAGGTGTCTTTTCCTTAAGGACCATCAACGATCTTGAACGTATACAGGATTATTTATCACGGGTAAAAAAGGTGGCGGTTGTTGGTGGTGGCATATTGGGACTGGAAGCAGCCTGGGCAATACATGAGCTGGAGAAGGAAGTTGCAGTCATTGAATATGCCCCATTTTTAATGAATCGCCAACTGGATGAACCTGTAGCCCGAGATTTGGAACAGATGCTTTCAGACAACGGATTTACCATGTACTTGGGAGCAGCTGCATCTCAAATCAGCGGTGACAAAAAAGTTGAAAGGATTCAGTTAACAGATAATCGAGTTTTACAAGCTGATGCCATCCTTTACTCTTGTGGTATTCGTTCAAATATTGAGTTGTTTGAAGGGACACCTCTAACTGTTGAACGAGGAGTTGTGGTCAATAATCACTTTGAAACTTCTCTTGAAGATGTGTATGCAGCCGGTGACGTGGCACAGATAAATGGCATCACCCTCGGTTTGTGGACAGCTGGAATGGTTCAAGGGAAGGTTGCCGGTGCGAATATGGCCGGAGAAAAAGTGTCTTATGATTTGGATATGCCTTCAACCCTCTTTCAAATAAATGATTGGAAGATCTTCTCTACCGGTCATATTTCCGGAGATCTTCAAAATATGGAATCACAGATTGACGGGGGGAGACTTAAACTGTTTTTTGACGACGGAAAACTCGAGGGCGGCATTCTTCTTAATAACAACAGACTGATGCCTGTACTAAAAAAAGTGGTTAAAAATGAACCCGATTGCAAGGAATGGTTGAATAAGCAAATTCAGGCATCCGAACTGTTGGAAGTCTTGAATGGGACCCTTTAATCGGACAAGTCATGTCCTTGGTCCGGGAGATTTTTGGCTAATTTCTATTGAAAATGGAAAGAACCAAGAAAGTGAATAAAACAGTCAGAAAGAGTTGGTAGGAGTGCTTTCAAAATTAATCAGAATGGCTTTAAGCTTGTTTACCATTAACAGATGGAATACAACCCCGCATATAGAGTTGATCACTGAAGCAAGCAATTCGGGATTTTCATTGCATGTTGCATTGCTGTTGGCGCATGAAAGTGGGGAACTGGTAGATTATGAAAAACTGATTAAAAGAATGGTCTTGAAAGACCTGCCAAAAGCCATCCTTTCTGATATATCTCTACAAACAAAAAACTATATCAAAGACACGTCGTTGGAACTATGGACAAAAACATTTAAAAGTGCGATGGAAGAGGTGCTGAGAGAAGTTCCTGAAGCGTGGCGCACGGATTTCAGGGACAAGATCGTACGGGCAAAAGATGATTCCTTCGAAGGCTTGATCATTGATATTTCAGATACCTATGCAGCCTATTCGGAATGCGAAGTCAATGCAAGGGTGTATCCCGAGTATTATCAAAAACCATTAGGTGAACTGCGTGAAAAACTGAACAGTTATAAAAGCCATTCCTTCATTGCCGCTCTTTTAGATCGTTCTCAATATCAAGACTACCTGTTGAAGGTTCGGACACTCATCAACGCAGTCAGATGGAATCAAACCAACCGGAATATCAAAACCACGGTGGCTGGCCACACCTTTTTTGTAACCTTTGTTTCAACACTTTTATCTTACATTTCTCAAACTCTAAACGGTACCTGTCAGAATTGTAGTGAGTTCTTGTTAAAATCCGCTTATCATGATGTGCCTGAGGCGATGACAGGAGATATCATTTCACCAACCAAGCGTCGAATCCCGGGTTTTGAAGAGACCATAACCAAAGTGGAAGAGCAAATGGTGGAAGAATTTCTTCTAAAGTTGATCCAAAGTGAGGGTAAGGAT
>CAYUYU010000117.1:0-7707 GCA_964449405.1 uncultured Thermotogaceae bacterium | reverse complement strand
CTTGAGGTGGAACAATTAATTGGAGACGACACCGTCAGGACAGTCGCCTTAGATTCGACTGATGGATTTATTAGAGGTCTGGAGGTCATCGATACGGGATTGCCTATATCCGTTCCTGTGGGACCTGAAGCGATGGGAAGGTTGTTTAACCTCCTTGGAGAGCCCATTGACAATAAGGGGCCAATTTCCACAAAAGAACGTTGGCCCATTCACAGAGATCCACCCAGATTGAAAGACCAATCGACTGAAATAGAGATATTGGAAACAGGCATTAAGGTTATCGATCTGATTGCACCATTCCCTAAGGGTGGGAAGGTTGGATTTTTCGGTGGTGCAGGAGTTGGAAAAACCGTTTTAGTCCAGGAATTGATCAGAAACATCGCCATTGAGCATCATGGATTCTCCATGTTTGCCGGAGTGGGAGAGAGAACGAGAGAAGGAAACGACATATACTTAGAAATGCAGGAAGCTGAAGTTTTAGATAATACCGTTTTAATCTTTGGTCAGATGAACGAACCGCCTGGAGCAAGATTCCGTGTTGCCTTGACGGCTTTAACCATGGCTGAATACTACAGAGATGTTGAAGGAAAAGATGTGCTGCTGTTTATTGACAATATATTCAGGTTCGTACAAGCAGGTTCAGAAGTGTCGGCGTTGCTTGGAAGAATGCCCAGTGCGGTTGGTTATCAGCCCACGTTGTCCACCGACATGGGTGAACTGCAAGAGAGGATTACTTCAACTAAAAAAGGTTCTATCACATCCGTACAGGCCGTTTACGTACCGGCAGACGACTTAACAGACCCTGCGCCGGCTACAACATTCACTCATTTGGACGGATCGGTTGTTTTATCCAGAAAGATCTCAGAGTTGGGAATCTACCCAGCGGTTGATCCATTGGATTCCAACTCAAAGATACTGGAGCCGGATATCGTGGGGCAGACACATTATCATGTGGCACGAGGCGTTCAGGAAGTCCTGCAACGCTATAACGAGCTTCAGGATATCATCGCCATTTTGGGCATGGAAGAGCTTTCCGAAGATGACAAGCGAACCGTGCAACGAGCCAGAAAAATTCAAAGATTCTTGGGACAGCCCAACTTCGTTGCCGAAAGGTTTACCGGTGTACCCGGAGAATATGTTTCCATCGCAGATAGTGTCAGAAGCTTTGAGGACATCCTTAATGGCAAATGCGATGACCTTCCCGAGCAAGCTTTCTTTATGGTGGGGAATATCGACAAGGCAAGGGAAAAGGCCAAGAAGATCAAGGAAGGTTGATCTGTGTGAGCACATTCAAGACGGAGATCGTGTCTCCCGACAGGGTTGTTTGGAGTGGTGAGGCTCAAAGCGTAACCTTCAGAACCGTGGAAGGGTCTATGGGAGTTCTTGACAAGAGAGCACCCATCGTAACGGCTCTTGATATCGCCATGATGGCAGTCAAAACAGAAAAGGAAACCCTGGAGTTTGCCGTTCACGGGGGGTTACTTCGTATGAACGGAGAAGAACTGATTATTGTCACCGATGCGGCTGAAAAGGCAGAAGAAATTGATCTTTATCGTGCTGAAAAAGCCAAACAAAGAGCCGAAGATCTTTTGACAAAAGCTAAAAACGATGTAGAGCGGTACAAGGCAAATGCATCACTGCAAAAAAACATCTTAAGGATGCGCATAGGAAAAAAAAGTTAAAAAAAGATCTGAAAAAAGAGGTGTAATCATTGTTCTATCTTTCTGAACCTGTTTATGTTTCCAAACCCTGGGGTGGGGACATCTTCAGAGATATCTACCCTAAGGCGGTTAGTTCCAATATCGGTGAAGTTTGGCTTCTGTCAGGCATTCCGGGAAAAGAAACATCAATCTTTTCAATTGATGGCAGAGAATATTTACCTTCCAAACTGATCAAAAAGATCACCGGTCACAATTTCCCTCGATTTCCGTTTCTAATCAAAACATTGAGTGCCACACAATGGCTTTCCGTTCAAGTTCACCCCGATAATAGCTACGCCAAAAAGAACGAAAAGGGCGAACCTTGGGGAAAAAACGAGATGTGGTATGTGTTGGAAGCCCCTGATGATGCCAAGATAGTCAACGGTATCAATGGCGTTGCTTCAAAAAAAGAGATGTTGGAGATCATTGAAGAGGGAACACTTGAAAAACAGTTGAACTACACAAAGATTAAAAAAGACGATCTCATCTACTTGCAGGCCGGAAAGGTTCATGCTCTTGGGCCGGGATCTTTGATTCTCGAAGTCCAACAAACGTCAAACATCACTTACAGACTATTTGATTGGGGAAGGAATAGAGAGATGCATGCCAAAAAGGGCAGCGAAGTCATCAACTACCGATATCCTCAAGCAGAGATAAAGGAAAACTTCAACGAATTCAGAAACGATTACTTTTACACTTACAAACAACAGTTCAAAGGGGAAGATGCGGAGGGCTTTTGCGTATTGGTAACCCTTGAAGATATACAAATTGACGAATTTGAATGCCGAAAATATTTTCCCGTCATCATTCCACAGGGAAGCAAAGTCAAAGTCACTGGAAATTGTATTGTGATAAAACCTGGTAGATGGTGGGAAAGACATGGTTGTGATTAGCAGAAAAGAGGTGCTCAGTGGATAGAACATTTGTCTTTTTTAAACCAAATACAATAAGGCGTGGGCTCATGGGTGAGATACTCAAGCGTTTTGAGCAAAGGGGCCTAAAAATTATCGCTATGAAGTTTCACAAGATGACACACCTCCAAGCTCAAGACTTATACATAGAACATAAAGGAAAGACTTTTTACGAGCCCCTGATGGAATTTGCAACCGGAGGCCCGGCTCTTTTTATGATTGTAGAGGGACCCAGATGCGTAGAACTGGTCCGTCATATCATTGGCAACACTGACCCATTGAAAGCTGAACCGGGAAGTATACGCGCTGATTTTGCCGTCAGCGTCACAAAAAACCTCATCCACGCCTCAGATTCCATGGCAAGCTTTCAGAGAGAACACAAGCTATTTTTTACAGAAGAAGATATCATCGATTATAAACTGGATGTACAAAACGATCTTTGAAAAAATAATATCCAAGGAGGAAAAACCATGCCATACGTACCAACCAAAGAAATCCTGGATGATGCCAACAAAAAGTATTACGGAGTTGGCGCATTCAACATAAACAATTTGGAATTTCTTCAGGCTATTGTTCAAGCAGCCGAAGAGGAAAACTCCCCTGTCATCGTAGAAACCAGTGAAGGGGCAATTAAATACGCCGGAAACGGAAATATCGAAAGAGGAGTCCGATTCTTTTACGAAATGGTTAAAAATTATGGCGACCATGCAAAAATTCCTGTCAGTCTGCACTTGGATCATGGTAAAGATTTTGCCAAAATCCTCGCCTGTATAAAAGGGGGATACGGATCCGTTATGATCGATGCTTCCGACCAACCGTTTGAAGGCAATTTGAATGCTACAAAAAAAATAGTAGAAATTGCCCATGCCGTAGGTATAGGAGTAGAGGCGGAGTTGGGAACACTCAAAGGCATCGAAGACAACGTTGTGGCCGCAGAATCTGTGTTGGTTAATACCGACGAGGCGAGAGAATTTGTCGAAAAAACCGGAGTTGACTTCCTCGCTCCCGCCATCGGAACCAGTCACGGAGCTTTCAAATTTAAAGGAGCTGCAAAACTCGACTTCGACAGACTCAAAAAAGTGAAAGAAGAAAATGGCATTCCCCTTGTTCTTCACGGAGCTTCCAGCGTACCACCCGAACAAATCGAACTGGCAAACCAATACGGCGCAGACATCAAAGGCGCAAAGGGCGTTCCTTTTGAAACGTTGGAAGAGAGCGTTAAATATGGTATCAACAAAGTCAACACAGACACGGACTTGAGAATCACCTTCATTGCAGCTGTGAGAAAATTCCTGAAAGAAACACCTGACGCCATCGATCCCAGAAAAGTGTTCGGTCCGGCCATGGATGCCATGAAAGAAATCATCAAAGCCAGAATGAAATGCCTGGGCTCAGCCAATAAAGCGTAACTTATTTATTGGGGAGCACCGAAGCGGTGTCATGCTTCAAAAAATGTAGGGGGCACTCCTACGAGTAACGAAACAGACAAAAGTAAAACTGTAGGGGCGGACCGGTGTGTCCGCCCGCAAATGACAAAAAGCTAAATGAACCATAAACCATAAATTTCACGGGGGTGACAACGAACACATGAAAGTACTCGTAATCAACTCAGGAAGCTCTTCCATCAAATATCAACTGTTGGATATGGAACATGAAGAGGTCCTTTGTAAAGGACTCTTGGAAAGAATCGGGATTCCCGGTTCAATTTTGAAACACAAAAAAGCCGGGCAAAAATTCCCTGTAGAAAAACCCATCGCCAATCATGATGAAGGACTGAGACTGGTTCTCGAAACCATAACCGACTCAACAAAGGGAGTCATTGAAAATCTTGACGAAATCCACGCCGTTGGTCACAGAGTCGTCCACGGTGGAGAAAAATTCACACAATCCGCATTGGTTGATGATGAAGTGATTCAAGCCTTGGAGGAACATTCCTATCTGGCACCATTACATAATCCGCCAAATATCATGGGAATCAAATCAGCCATGAAATTACTCCCCGGAGTTCCAAACGTCGTAGTATTCGACACATCATTCCACACCACCATGCCCAAGCATGCCTATCTTTACGCTCTACCCCTTGAATACTACAGAAAATTCAAAATCAGACGCTATGGATTTCATGGAACATCACACAGATACATTGCAAAACGAACGGCCCAACTGATGGAAAAACCCCTCGAAGAGCTGAAAATTATCTCCTGCCATCTTGGTAACGGAGCTTCTCTGGCTGCTATTGACGGTGGAAAATCCGTTGACACATCCATGGGATTCACCCCCCTTGAAGGGCTGGTCATGGGCACACGTTCTGGAGACCTTGACCCCTCCATTCTCGTATTCTTGCAGGAAAAAGAGAACATGGCCGTTGAAGATGTCTACAACCTGTTGAACAAAAAAAGCGGAATCCTGGGGCTATCCGATGGCTTCAGCAGTGACATGAGAGACGTAGAAGACAAGGCGGCCGAAAACGAACCCATTTGCAGAACCGCTTTTAGTACCTACGAATACCGAATCGCCAAATACATAGGTGCTTACGCAGCCGCCATGAATGGAGTAGACGCCATCGTCTTCACAGCCGGCGTGGGAGAAAATTCCCCCATGCTCAGAGAAGAAGTCTGCGAACAATACCTGGGATATCTGGGGGTAAAAATAGATAAAGAAAGAAACGATATTAAAGGAGATGAACGCTTCATATCCACCTCCGATTCAAAAGTCTCCGTTCTTATCGTCCCCACAAACGAAGAACTCATGATCGCCAGAGACACCGTGGAGATTGTTGGATAAGAAACATTATAAATAGGGGTGGACCGGTGTGGGGCCATAAAAAACGATGGCCTTGAAGTATTTTGCCGGTGGTAAAAACTTCACCCGACAACATTGTAGGGGCGGACCGGTGTGTCCGCCCGCGTTTTTGAAGTTTCAAAGTTTCACTTCGGGAAATCTTTCCCAAAAAAATTCCAAACATGGTAAAATAGAACGATGAAAAATAAAAAGACGATCCTAACAATTGTTTTATTGGTATCGGCAACACTCACCTTAATAAGCGCTATCGATCCACTGGCCAGCATGAACCCGCTGATCCCTTTTTCGTTTACCTATGAATACAGAACGCCAAGGGAATGGCAGGCAGAGATACTGGTGGGAACTTCCTTGGATATTTCAGGCTTTTCACAACAAAGCACCGGAACCGTTTTTAATACCGGACAAGTTGGTTTGAAATTTGGTCTGCCCGGGGATATTGTCCTCATGGCGACATGGCCATGGATTGGCGGTTACATCAGTGTTGACGAGGGGACTTTTCTTCCCGAATTTGACATCTCTCTGAATGTTCCCATGACATTTGGAACATCATTAGGCAATACAACGCCTGCTATCAATTTGAATACCGTCTTAAAAAAGACACTGCCTCCGGTGAGATTTTCCGTTGGACATAATCTCCTCTTTTCAAACACCTTTGAGCTGAAACCCGATGAAGCAACCGATACGACCGTAGGTGAACAATATATCGGAACCGGTTTAGAATGGCAGGTTAATCCCTATTTCAGATTATTTGGTGAATTTCGTTATCAGTTAAGTGCCATCATGTACAGTGAAGATGGTGGATACAATTATGATTTTTTAATCCCCACAGAACTTGCTAAAAACATTCTCAGCATCGGTGGAGAATACATCCTGAACACGGAGAATTTTGCCATGAAAACAACAGCCGGCTATTCAATCAACCTGCTTCCACAATATACAATAGAAAACAGCGGTACCCCATTTACCTCTCACAGCGTCAGCGTGGGAATCAGCTTTTTATTTCCGTTCCCATTGGCACCGGAATACTGGGAAAACGACTACAGCCCACTTGGAGAAGTTCCTTAGAATATAAAATTCCACCCCGCAACACACAAATCCCCCCAACGGGGGAAGTCAAACGATTGAGCTAAGTAAAAATTTAAAAAAAGATTGAATTCAAAAAAACAAAACTCCTGGACAGGAGGTTACAAAATGGTACAATTCTTTAAAAGTGATGAAAAAGGACTCAAAGAAACAACCGGTTTTTCAGAAAACGGACTCATATACGTTACTAACCCAACACAGGACGAAACCCGCATGCTCTCAAGCTTACTCAATTTCGAGCCGGATTTCATCACCGATCCTCTTGACTTGGACGAACGAGCAAGAATAGACTTTGATGATCATGCAACTGAGATCATCATAAAAGTTCCCTTTAAAGATGAAGAAGATGTGAAAATCACATATAAAACCATTCCCTTGGGAATTGTCATCGGGGATCATTTTGTTTTGTTTGTCAGTCGGTATCGCGTGCCGTTTCTTGAAACAATGATCGAAAAATCAAGATTAGATCCAAACAAACGAAGCCAAATGATCTTTCAGATTTTCTACAGAAACGCCATCTTATTTCTGAGCTATCTGAAAGAGATCAACAAGATTTCCGATACCACGGAAGAAAAACTACAAGAGACCACACATAATCGAGAACTGGAAGTATTGATGTATTTGGAAAAGAGCCTCGTATATTTTACAACATCGCTCAGGTCCAACGAAATCGTCATGGAACGCATCCTGCGAGGAACCATCCTGGAAATATACGAAGATGATAAAGAATTGCTGGAAGACACGATCGTCGAAAACAAACAGGCTCTGGAAATGGCACATATATACAGCGACATCCTCTCAGGAATGATGGATGCCTTCGCATCGGTCATCTCCAACAACCTGAACGTGGTCATGAAGATCCTGACCATTGTAACAATCATCATGCAAATTCCGACTATCCTAACGGGCTTTTACGGCATGAACGTTGGCCTGCCCTTTCAAAACGATGTATTCGCTTACGTTTACGTCATTGTCTGGTCATTGGTAGCCGCTATATTGGTGGTATTCTGGTTCAAAAAGAAGAAATGGATATGATTGGAAGGTTTCTACTTTGGGGAAAAACGCCATGACTCCTGCAAATGAAACGATTTGTGATATTTCAATCATATCCACAAAAATGCTCTTTTTTCAGGGGAATCATATATGATTGCACTGTAAAAACCATTTTTTGCGATTATTGCCAAAAAAAGTCTCCGCTATTGTTATGCGGG
>CAYUYU010000116.1:0-7744 GCA_964449405.1 uncultured Thermotogaceae bacterium | reverse complement strand
TCCCAAATGCCTCTCTGTAATTGAATTCTTTTAATAGCCGTTCTGTAGAATAATAATCAAAGGCAATTTCGGTGGGATGAACCTCCAGTGCAAACTTCACGTCTTGTTCGTCAAAGGCATCTAAAATAGGAGTCCAAAGTTCCACAACTCTTTTAAAACCTTTATCCACCATCTCTTTTGTGGTTTGTGGGAAAGAATACCAGAATTTCCAGATGGGGGATCCTGTAAAACCGGTGACGATTGAACAGTCCATGTTTCTTGCCGCCTTTGGTGCCAAGGTCATCATCTTGATTCCCCATTCTCGAATCTCTTCAGGTTTTCCTGCCAGTGAAGAAGGCGCAAAACCATCAAGTCGGCCATCATATCGGTCGCCAACACATTGTCCAATGATATGTGCTCCCAAAGCCCAAGTCTTTAAATGGTACTTTTCCAAAATTGACTTTTTTTCATCACAATAGGCCTGATCTTCAGCAGCCTTTTCGATGTTCATATGATCTCCCCAACAGGCTATTTCCAATCCGTCATAGCCCCAACCGGAAGCCATCTCACAAATCCTTTCAAAGGGAAGATCAGCCCATTGGCCGGTAAATAATGTTACAGGTCTCATACTCAAACCTCCCGTTAATGATTTTTGTACTCAAAGGAACCGTCAACCCAGGCTCCGTCCTGATTTGAGCTCTTAACACAATCATGAACGAATTTGATACCTCTGGTTCCATCAACAACATCTGTAAATCGGAGGGATGCATCTGGTTTGATGCCCTCCTTTTTTGCTGATAACTTATTACAATAGTTTTTATACAGATTGCCAAACGCTTCAAAGTAACCTTCAGGATGGCCTGCGGGAATTCGTGTCAGGTTTTGAGCATCGACACTCAGATAACCATTTCCACGAGTATAAATCTGTGTAGGTAAATCTTTTCTTTTGTAGATTAGGACATTCGGTTTCTCCTGCTTCCATTCAAGTGCACCCTTTGTACCGTAAATCCTGAATTTCAAACCGTTTTCTTCACTTATGGCAATCTGTGAAGACCAGTAAAAGCCCTTCGCTCCGCCCTTGTATTCCAAATTTATCCGAGCGTTATCATCCAATTTTCTTCCCTCTACAAAAGAATCCAAAGAAGCGGAAAGTCTATCAATTTCCAGGCCAGTTACGTAATGGATCATATTTTCAACATGAGTCCCGATATCACCTACACAGCAGGACAACCCCGCTCTTTCAGGGTCTACTCTCCACTGGGCCTGTTTGTTGTCCGTATCTTCAGCTCGATCTGCCAACCAACCCTGAGGGTATTCCGCCATAACCATTCTAATTTCTCCTATTTCACCATCAGTAATGATCCTTTTTGCCTCGTTGACCATAGGATATCCGGTATAGGTGTAGGTTACCATAAACTCGAGACCTTTATCGAAAGCAAGTTTCATCAGTTCATACCCTTCTTGGGGTGTAAATGCCAAAGGTTTATCACAAACGACGTTGATGCCCTTTTCCAAAAAAACCTTTGAACACGTATAATGAAGGTTATTGGGGACAACGATCACAACAAAATCAATGCCATCAGCTCTTTTTGATTCAGCTTCAGCCATTTGTTCAAAATTATCATAAATTCTGTCCCTTGCAATTTGCCATTCTTGTCCGGTTGTGAGGTTCTTCTCGTTACTCCTGGAAAAACTACCACAAACCAAGTCTGCTGAATGATCTATGGCAATTGCAGCTTTATGCACCGGGCCAATAAATGAACCGACCCCTCCGCCTACCATGCCATAAGTCAGTCTGTTTGAAAGTTTCTGTTGAGCATTATCAATCATAACCTTTCTCCCTCCAGCTTAACTTTTTTTATTTTATATTGAATTCTTTTTAGTGATTCATTGTGTCAAGAAACGACTTCTTTATTTTATTGTATCAATAAACGTAAATAGAATCAAGCGGGAATTACGGGATATATATACGATTATCATTGATTATTAGTAAAATCGTACCGATTGCTTTTAATCCTTCGGTATTTTTTCTGATTTCTTATCATATTTCATTTTAACTGTTTAAATGGCTCTTTGGAGAAGAATGATTTGTTTTGAGTTGACACATACAATAGACTTAAGTTTACTTGAAAACTTTATTGAAAGCGAATAACACAATATTTTGAAGAATGTTATAACCATGATATAATACAGTGATTATTATTTGATTGACAAAATAAATATAATAAACGGGGGTGTTCAAAGTGTTTCTTGGGATAGATGTAGGAACGACAGGTATCAAGGCATTGGTAGTGAATGACAAAGGTGAGGTTTTAAATCAGTACGCTCGGTCTTTGGAAATGAGTGTTCCAAAACCCGGATGGGCTCAGCAAGAACCAGCTGATTGGTTGAAAGCGGTTCTTGAAATATTAAGGGACGTCTCAAAAGATCATCACATTACTTCTATCAGCTTTTCCGGTCAAATGCACAGTTTGGTAATGCTGGACAAAGAAGATCAAGTTTTGAGAAAGGCGATCCTTTGGTGTGATCAGAGAACAACTTCTCAATGCAAACAAGCGACACAAAAAATAGGCGGAGAAGAGGCTGTGATTGGTCTCATCGCCAATCCCATTTTAGAAGGTTTTACCTTGGGTAAGTTGCTTTGGGTGAAAGAAAATGAACCCGAAGTATTCAATAAAATAAAAAAAGTCATGATGCCAAAAGATTATATCTGCATGAAATTAGGTGGAGAATATGGAACCGATTATTCAGATGCCTCAGGAACAGCTTATTTTAACGTGCATGATTCACGATGGAGCCATGAGATTTTAGAACAAATCAACTTAGATCCCTCCATCCTACCGCCTGTTTTTGAGTCACAATCTGTTAGAGGGATGCTTAGGGCGGATTTGGCTCAAGAATTGGGATGGCACGATACATTGATTGTTTCAGGAGGTGCGGACAATGCAGTTGCTGCTTATGGTATTGGGATATCAGAACCGGGAGATACCATGGTCAGTATTGGCACTTCAGGGACAGTTTTGACGGCCACTGAAAAAGGCGAACCCGATTTTGACGGTAAAATACATTTTTTCCATCATGTACTACCAGGGCAAAAATACTACATGGGTGTCATGCTTTCAGCAGCACATTCGCTCAACTGGTTTTTAAGGGAATTTGATATCGACTGGTCTTTTCAGGAATTAGAAAAAAAGATATCACAAGTCCAACCGGGAGCTGTTGGACTCTTGTTTTTACCGTATTTGAATGGTGAGCGTACACCATTAAGAGACCCAAATGCCAGGGGGGTACTGTTTGGCCTATCTTCCAAAACAACTTCTGAAGAAGTCATCAGAGGGGTTATTGAAGGTGTGACCTTTGGTTTGAGAGATTCTTTTGAGCTGATAAAGAATAAAACAGAAATCAAAACCATCCGTGCTGTTGGCGGGGGTGCTAAAAACAAAGCTTGGTGCTCCATCATTGCGGACAACGTAAAAATGCCCGTAAGTATCCCGAAAAATGACGAAGGAGGCGCTTACGGAGCCGCTATGCTGGCTGCAAAAGGCGCTGGTGTTGAAGAACAGGAACTTTCAGAATGGGTCAAAATAAAAGAGACCATACAACCAAATCCCAACCATTACGAAATCTATGACAAACTGTACGAACAATTCAAAAAATTATCCAGCGATCTAAAAGAAAGATTCGAACAAGTTTCCAAGCTTACCGAATAATCGAAATGGAAGGGAGCTCATCTGTAGGCTCCCGACTATATACCACTTAATATCCTGCACCCAAATCAACCACATCCAATGGAGAACCTGATTTGATATAGGCTTTAATATTCTTCAACGTGCCCTCCAATTGATACAGCTTTCCCTCCACAGAATGTGATGCTGCATGGGGGGAGATGACTATGTTGTTCAGTTGGTGGATGGAATAATGTGAGGGTAAGGCATAATGCATCTTGGAATTGGGATAATTGTACCAACAATCGATAGCCGCTCCCTTTAAAATCCCGTTTTTAAGGCTTTTATAAAGGGTATGTTCCTCGATGATTTCTCCCCTGGCCACGTTAATGATGAATTTATCCTTTAAAAGATGGCCGTTGTTGTTGTTTATTAAATTTTTCGTACCTTCAGTAAGGGGCAATGTAACAAAGATCACTTGAGAATCTGCCAAAGCTTTTTCTAAACTGCTGGTGATGCGATGGAATCCTTCGATATTTTCAACATGATTTCTTTTAAAACCAATGATTTCACAATCAAATCCTTTTAACAATTTGGCGATATATTTTCCGATGGCTCCACATCCCAAAATAGTTACTCTTTTATTCTGAATAGAAGTCCATAAATCGAAAGGACTGCTGCCGTCGTAGTGTCGATGCCAATCCCCCATTTTCAAATCGTTATGATATTCGACCACACGTCCCATGATCGCCAATGCCATTGAAACCGCCCTTTCAGCAACGATGGGGGTGTTCCCGTGGTTATTGGAAACTTTTATTCCCCTCTCTTTTAAATAATCAAAAGGAAGCCGATTCACGCCGGTGAAGGGAATGAAAACAACCTCAAGTTTTGGTGCTTTTTCCAACACCTCAACCTTAGGGTGACCCCAAACGACGGCATGAGAATCAGAAAGTTTGCGAATAAGCTCTTCCTCATTATCTGCGCAGAATATTTCACAATCAGGGCATTCTTTTTGAAATTGATTCATTCTTTGGAAAAAGTCACTGTATAAATGTGTGTAAAAGGTAATTTTTTTCATAAGACACCTCAGTTATTAATGATGAATAGAATCTCTTCGAATAGACTATAACATGTTTTTTTATATTTAGGTATTGTCAAAAGAAATATTAATGCTTGTTTTTCAAGAATGTTTGAATAGTGGTTTCTTCGGTGTGAGTGTTGGGTTTTTGTGACGGTCACTAAAGGGGTAAGAATTCGGGCTCAACCTCTTCGAGTTTGAGCTTGGAGTTTTTGCCTGGGGCAAAAACGTCCGTGAATTACCCCTACACTATATTACGGCTACTGTACATTCTTGTAGGGGCAGTTCACGAACTGCCTCATATTCAAAACTGTGTTTTTGCTTGCTATTTCTTCCACCTTTTCAATTGTGGCAATTCTTTTTCAAGAAGCCCTCGAGCCTCTTCTTTGCTCATTCCCTGTTCTTCCATGAAGGGGATGCAGATGTCGATCATTTCTTCCATTGTGCCTTCCGATGTGAATGAGCCCTCTTTGTAACAATAAACACAATAATCTTTGTTAATACTTCCATTCTTTTCCGTTCCAAATACGTCTTCTTTCAATGGCATTCCGCAACTTTGACAAACTAACATTTCCATAATTTACAACCTCCAGAATAGTTTTAGTTACTCAAAAGTTTATTCACAAAACCATTATATTCTCCTATCCTGTCAGGTTGTGTCATATTTATCAACAATCTTTTGCGCGGCTTCCTTTATTTCTTTTCTCAAAAAGGCCGGTTCAATGACTTCCACCATCTCCCCGAAGCTCAGGATCAAGCTTTTTACCCAATGGTCTATGGGAAATCGTACGCTCACGATGAAATGTTCTCCGGTGTTTTCGATGATGTTTTCTTCCAGAAAGAAATCTTTGAATGAAGAGTAGATCTTTTTATCAAATTTGAGAATGAGGAAAGTTTCTGTGTTTTCTGCCCATTCATCATTCTGCTCAGGGATCAATTTGTAATCACTTGGGTCAAACACTTCATCTGTCGTTTGGAGGGATTTGATTCTCGATATTTTAAACAAGCGATAATCATTTTTGCGCGTACAAAATGCATGTAAATACCATTGAGATCCTTTGATGATGATCTTAAGAGGGTTTATTTTTCTAATAGAGCAGTGAAGATAGCTACTGTAGTATTCGATGTCTATGGCTTTGTGCTGGGTGATGGCTTGATTGACACGATTGGCTTTATCTCTGAAATCCTCACTCATTCCCCAACCTTTCATGTCGAAATAAAGGTTTGAAAAACTGGCATCTGCACCTTCCATTTTAGTGGAAATACTCTCGACTTCTACATCATCAACTACTTGTTGAATGCCCTGTAGGAGCCCGAGAATCAAGGAAGCTTCTTGAGAGGATAAAAAGGGTTTTTCAATCCGATAGCCTTCAATCAGTTCAAAGCCACCTTCTGTTCCTCTGTAGGAGACGATTGGAACACCTGCGTTTTCAAGGGTTTCAATATCGCGATAAATGGTTCTTATCGAACAGTCATAAAAATCAGCCAGTTCTCTCGCACTGACCTTTTTTTTCTTCATAAGAAGAAAGATCATGCTGACTAAACGATCTGTTTTCATACGTCACCTTTTTTATACGTTTTCGTTAGCTGTAAACTGATTTTTTTCTTCAATCTGAGAGGTTGTTTTCTTCATGAAAAAATAAAGCCAGATGTACATGATAATAACCACACCGTATTCTGAGATGGGGAAGGCATACCATATATTTTCAAAGGTTGTGATCTTAGTTAATAAGAACATGACCGGAAGAAGAATGCCAATCTGACGGAGAAAAGAGATGATGAAACTGTTAATCCCTTTGCCCAAAGCCTGGAATGTCAAAGAACCCACGACTGAAATACCAATGACCGGAAAACCGATGGCGATTCTTGATAAAACATCTTTACCGATTTGAATCATCTCGGGGTTTTTGTTGAAAAAACGGATCAACTGCGCCGGAAAGAATCTGAACAAAATAAATCCAATCGTTGTGAGAACTGATGCGATGATCATTCCCATCATAAGGGTATGTTTCATTCTTGTGGAGTTTCCGGCACCATAATTATATCCCATAATGGGCATGTACCCTTGGCCGAGTCCGAACACCGGCATAAGAATGAAAGATTGCAGTCGGAAAAATATCCCTACCACTGCAATGGCGTAAATGTGAAATTGACCGGCAATGATGTTAATGAGGGCGATGGTTACACTTCCCATCATCTGCATAAACATGGCCGGAAGACCTACCCTGTATATCTCTTTGATGATTCCTAAATTGACTCTGAAAGTCTTTAAACAGAGATTCATATCAACAATTTTCGTTTTTAAGGCAAATATGAGAAAGACTGAACTAACCCCTCTTGCAATGACCGTTGCCAAAGCAGCGCCACGAACACCCATTTCCGGAAAGATCCAGATACCAAAGATGAGAAACGGATCCAAAACGATATTTGTGACAGCACCAATAATCAAAGCGATCATTGGGGTGAAGGTGTTTCCCTCTCCTCGGATGATGTTGTTTGAAATCATGGAGAAAAACATAACAATGGAGCCCGTCATGATAATACTGATATAATCTCCCGCGGGTTCTATTAAAATATCTCTGTCTGAAAATAATGCAATGATATTATCCGAAAAGAAATAACCAATGATGGCAATGATGATCCAATAAACAAAACTCAAAAAAATGGCGTTTTCAGCTGCAAGTGTGGCCTCTTTGTTTCTTTGAGCGCCAAGGCGCCTTGCAATTAGAGAAGTGGTACCAATACCCGTTCCGGCTCCCAAAGCGATAAGAACCATTTGTATCGGAAAAGCCAGCGATAATGCAGAAAGAGCTTCCTCGCTGATTCTTCCCACATACATGCTGTCAACAACGTTATACAATGCTTGAATTAGCATGCCTATCATTGCAGGTAAAGATAATTTAAACATGAGAGGAATGATCGGTTCCGTTCCCATCCTTTTCGAGCTGACACTTTTCAAAAAACCACCATCATTTACTGTTTATTATTTTTCGATTCAGAGTATTCTTTTAACGCCCTTTTT
>CAYUYU010000115.1:0-7784 GCA_964449405.1 uncultured Thermotogaceae bacterium | reverse complement strand
CAGAAGTGAATAGAGAAAAGCCTTTTTTTTGCTTCCCGTTGCGTAAAAAATGGGGACAGAAACAGCTATCCCCTCCGGAATATTGTGTATGGCGATGGCGACTGTAATGGCAATTCCCAGCTGAGGGTCTTTTAATGCCGCAATAAAAGTTGCCAAGCCTTCCGGTAAATTATGTAATGCAATGGCGCCTGCTGAAAACAGCCCCATTCGCATCAGTCTTTTACTTTTTTGGGCTTCTTTGACAGACCCTTCTTCCATTTCTTCTACCTTGCGCATTTCGTGGGGGTTCTCATAATCGGGAACCAGTTTGTCTATCAAGGCAATGAATAAAATACCCCCGAAGAAAGAGAGAACTGCCACCCAACTCCCCATTTTCCCTATCTCTACTGAGAGCGTTTCTACGGATTTTGCCAATATTTCCACAAAGGAAATGTAAACCATCACTCCGGCAGAAAAGCCCAAGGCGATGGAGAGTAAACGTGTGTTGGTCTTTTTGGCAAAAAAGGCGATGGCTCCACCAACTCCCGTGGAAAGTCCTGCGAATAAGGTCAACATAAATGCAAAAAAGAGGGTTTCTATTGTAAATATGATACTCATCACCACCTTTTTTTATATCAGTAAAAATGCCTTCTGTCTACCATCAAAATAAATGACCTTTTCCCCGTCAAAGCCGATCGTCTGTTCTAAGTAAATCCCCTCTTTTATTTTGTCATATTCAGGAATCTCTTCTTTAATATTCAGCTCCAAGGCATAACAGGTGTTTTTGTGAATGGCAAGCTCGCCGCGAATGGGGATCTCTTCCTGCTTGTCGTATAAGCCAATGATAGGGCCTGCACCGTGTCCGTGAATACCAATGGGATGGGTGTAAAGCATGGCGTCGATGCCCTCTTCGTTTGCCTGTTTCATAGCTTCCCTAAAGATTTGATTCCCGGTTTTTCCCACCTTGAATTTTGATGCTACGATATCCTGAAAGCGGTTCCCGATTTTAAAGGCTTCTAACAATCCCTCTGGAGGTTGGGTTTCTCCTTCCCTCAAACAGTAAGCCAGCCTTTGGGTATCTGATTGCAATCCAAAATATGCCAGGCCCATGTCACAGTGAAGAATGTCCCCCCTTTGAATGACACCATCAGTGGTTTCGCCATTTCTATGGATGTATACATCAGGTGAAAACCAATAGGGAAGTCCATAGGATGTTATTCTTTCAATCATAAACCATTCCAGATCCTGTGAGGTTGTGATTCCCGGATACACCTGTTCAGGGGAAAAAGTCTCGGCAATGATCTCATGAGCCAGTTTGTTTACCCGGTGATAGATTTCCATTTCTTCATCCAGTCGTGTTTCCAGCCATCGAATACAAAGCCGTTCAGCTGAATAGAATTTCCTTTTGACTTCTTCAGGAAATAATGATTGCATCTGTTGATACAGTCCATGGGAAAGGCCATCTCCAAAGGCAAATTGATCTGAAATGTTTAATGCAATTTTTTTGGGATTCTTTTCCTGAATGTATTTTAAGGCAGCATCGAAAGGCTCTTCACCATTCTTTGCGATGCCTTTATAAAATCCTTCAATATCATATGAAAATGTATGAACCCGTTCAAACTGCGAGTCATTCAAAGAAAACATGAGAATGGATAACCTTCTTGCAGTTACAGCCTTTGGCGGCATCAGTGAACAAAAAACCGGATCCTCGTTGTACTCTCGGCAAGCCACCAACCAAAAATCGATTCCCAACTCTTTCATTAATTTAGGCAACAATACATCCAACCGTTTTTGTCTCCAATTACGTTGTATTTCAAGCTGTTCTTTTTTTGAAAATAATCGCATTCATGTCAACTCCTTAACTCATGTTGTAAATTTTATCAGCCAAAGCCTCTCTTGACAGGATTAAAACGCGTCTGCCGGTACATTTGATGATCCCTTCTTTATTAATTTTAATAAAGGCTCTCGAAAGGGATGGTCGGGACACCCCAAAACGCTGGGCCAATTCTTCATGTGTGTATTCCACTTCAAAATCTGATTGATTATGTTCTTTAAAGGCTTTGTAAACCATCTGATAGATCTTTTGCCCGATGGAATAAAACTGATTCTCCCACAATCGGTTGGCGAGAAAAAGAACTTTATTAGACAATATCTTCAAGAAATTCTCTTCCATTCTCCTGGAGATCTCGAACATGATCAAGATGGAAGACTTGTCTATTTCGATTAATTTACAGTCTGTTTTTGCAATTAAAGTCACAGGAAAAAAATCCTGCTCAGAAAAAAGATTAGCAGGGGCTGTCAGTTCAGATTCACCAAATTCCTCCACCTGATACACATGACCCTCGATATCCTCCATAACCCCTTTGATGGCTCCCTCAAGGACCAAAAACATATTGTTCGCCTTCTCATCAGCACTTCGAATAATTTCCTCACTCCGAAATCTCGACATGGTGATATTCGTTTTTCGACTGATCTGTTCCAGTTCCTTGATGGTAACGCCGTCAAAAAGTTGTGATTTTGAGAGATTGATGACCAAAGGATTCATGATTACCCCCTGTAACTTTTATTGCTTCTGTTGTTCAATTTTACCATGAAAATAAAAAGAGAACACACCCAAGAAAAACATTCGGTGTATTCTCCAATATCGTAAAAAAAACTGATTATTTCAAACGATTGATCAATTCTTTTATCTCATCGGTGGCGGCATAAAACTCCAGTGTCTTTCCATCATTGTCTTTGATGGTCAAATCAGCCCCGTTGGCATGGAGAAATTCAACCATTTCCCCACCATCCCATTTATCCTCAACAACGTAATGGGCAACTGTTTTTCCCAATTTGTCCTGATGATTGATATTTGCCCCTTTTTCAAGCAGGAACAGAATAATCTCCGGTTCACCGAATGACATAATGGCTTCGAACAGGGGTGTGTAGCCTTCATCACTCACAACATCAGCGTTTACACCGTTGGTTAATAGATATTCAACAACTTCAACTTTCCCTCGTCTTCCAACCGCTGCGTGCAAAGGGGTATAGCCTTCTTCTGCCCGGATGGTCAAATCAGCCCCTTTTTCGTGAAGGAATTTCACCATATCCAAATCACCATTAGCGGCTGCCAAAATAATTGGTGCCACGTTATGTTCAACCTGGTTCATGTTGACATTGACACCTTTTGAAAGCAGCCATGCCACTTTTTCTTTATCTGATTTATAAACGAACTGGTGAATGTGCATGGGCATGTAATTGTTATTGTCAATGGCAAAGGGATCAGCGCCGTTGTTGATCATTTGCTCGATTACAGATGTGTACCCCTTTTCAGCCGCAATATGAAGCGGTGTTATCCCTTTGTTGTTTCTTACATTAATATCCAAGCCTTTTGAAAGAAGAAAATCGATGTTTTTGTTGGAATTGATGGTGGCTGCTCTGTGAAAAATGGTGTTCCCATTCTCCTTGACGTGATTTAAATCCGCTCCCGAATCTAATAATATCTGAGCCATTTCAATGTTTCTTTTTCTTATTGCCATTTCAAGCGGGGTGTAATACGGTGACCCTGTATTAGCGTCAGCCCCGGCTTCCAATAGAACTTTGATGAGTTCATTCCCCATACTTTTATCAATTGCCAAATACAATGGGGTTTGACCGTTGCCGTTGGATACGTTGGGATCAGCACCCATTTCCAATAAGTACTCAACCGTTTTCGGTGCCTTTGAATTGATACAAGTGGTCAAAAGGCTTTGAAAACTTAAATCGTTTTTCTCCATGCTGGCACCTTTCTCCACCAGGTATTTCACCACTTCAAGATTTTTATCATCCGCATTTGAGTAAGAACAAGCGCTCATAAGAGGTGTCTCACCCTTGTAAAATTTGCTTTCATCAGGATAAACCTCTAAATCCGCTCCCCTTTCCACCAACATTTTCACCACTTCAAGATGCCCGTTTTTTGCCGCATAATGGAGTGCTGTAAACCCATCACTATCCTGGTAGTCAAGCTGAGCACCATGTTCGATCAGAAATTTGGCAATCTCAAGATAAACCGGATCCCTGGACCCGTATGACACAGCACGAAGCAAAGGGGTGTGCTGTTTTTGATCAAACTCATTGATGGCGTTGATATCCTCTCCGCTTTCAACAGCCGCTTTGACCCCTTCCAAATCCTTACTGGATACATACTGGAAAACATCTCCGAAAGTAAAACCAACGATCATGATTAGTATTAACAATAACAAGGCATTTCTTTTCATTTTGTATCGACCTCCTCAGTTAAAATGTGGATGATTTAAAACAACTCGTGATGTGCAACAATGTAAATTGGAAGAAATAAAACAAATTCAAAATATAAAATAATCCTTCTCTATATCTGTATGGGCGATTCACGAATCGCCCGTACAAGGTATTTTGATGGCCATAAACAGTTATCCTATTTATAATAAGTTTCTTTTGTAAAGAAAGAACATAATGTTGATAAACGTAATATTATATACCATAACTATTTTTTTTGGAAGAGAGTCTTACCAATAATTCCAAATTATGCCTTCACCATTCTGTCAAACTTAAAGATCCCTGCAGAAAAGACACACGCCGCCAAAAGAAGCAAAATGACTATGTTCAATCCAATATCTTGAATAGGCAATCCACCATTCATCTTTTGCAAACCATCCATCACCCAATACTGAGGGGCAAGAAAAGAAATTTTGTTTAAAAACTCAGGCAAAAACTCCTTTGGAACAAAAATCCCACTGATGATACCGGTAGGCAGGATCATAATATTTGCCCAAATCCCGATCATACTTGTGTTTTTGCATAAACGACCCACCAAAACTCCCAAACTTAAATTGACCAGGATAAAACAGGCTAAGATCAATATGGACCCTGGTATGTTCCCGGACAATAAAGGGGCCTGAAGTGAAACAGAACCAATCCAGAATAACAAAATCGCTTGAAGTGCAAAGAAAAAGAACATAGTGGACATTAGTGACCCTGTCAACTGTGACGGTCTGTTAGGTGTGGCAAACATACGGAACAGGAGATTTTTATTCCTAAGATCGATAAGTTCTTGGGATAAAAAGATGATGGAAAACATCATAAAGGTAATGATAAAGCTTGTGGTCATAAATCCATCAGGTTCTTTGTCAAATTCCGCTTTCTCAAATTGGATGGTGTTTGCTCGATTGATCAACTCCACACTGTCAACTCCGGCTTGAATAAAAAGGCGCTCCTGAAGCAAGGCCTTTACTATTTGTTCCGTTTGTTTCATAATCGTATCCCCCGGAACTGTATCCACATGCATAAACTTCATTTCAACAGCTTCACCATCCAAAGCCTTATCAAAAAAGCCCTCCGGAATTGTCAGGATGATTGGCAATCGCTTTTTCAAATATTCCGAACGTGCTTCTTCTTCATCATAGAGTTTGATTGAAAGGGTTTCGTCGTTTTGAAGTTGTTCAATCAATTTTTCCGACAGAGCACCTCCATCCTGATTAACGATACCCATATTGATGGTTTGTATGGACCCCGTACTACTTGTTAGTGTTGAGATAACCAGAATAACGATAATCGGAGCCGAGAAAACGCCCAGCAACAATTTAAAATCTTTTCCCAAACGCTTCATATTTGCAATAATTAAAGACCATTTCATATTAAATCTCCTCCCGCTTTAAAAAGACAACCCATCCGACAAACAACATCACCAGAGACAGAACCAAAACCGTCATCACTTGCCATTGAAGGTTTGTGTAGGCTTGATTTAAAGCCATGCTCTCATAGAGTTTAAACAAATTATAATTGGGTGCCAGATTTGTCAACAAAGATGGGTCTCCAAAGGACTCAATGGGAAATGACGCCCCTCCGGCAAACAACATGAACATCAACACAAAAATACTCAGCGTCGTTCCACCTTTATCCGTTCGACAAAATCCAGTTATCATCGCTCGAAAACCGCTGATAAAAAGGGCGTGAAGAGACACAATCAACAACAACTGTCCCAGGGCAACCGGCATTTTCAACAACAAGAAAAACACAACGAAAAAATAGACCAAACACATCAGATAACTGATGATAAAATTTGAAAAGGCATTGCTGAAATAAAGCGTGAATCGTGACGGACCTGTTGCAAAGGAACGGAGAAACAACTTCTTTTCCCTTTCCTGTAAACTGTTTGTGGTGATAAACAAACTGAATGCCACAAAGGTCGACAGGATAAAAAAGGCCATGGGAGACAGGGATTTAATTTCCAGTGCCGGCGTCTTTTGAATATAGGCTGATTGATTCACTTGCATCATGTTCTGATAAAACGTATTGTCTTTCGTTTCATCAACCGCTTCTGATAGGGTTTTCACCAAATTTTGTTGCTCATTGGCAATATTGATTTCCTTGATGGCGTTTTGCAAAAAGGTCTGCAGAGTACTTTTTTCTATAGAATCTTTCCCCTTGTTGATCCAGGTGATTTTCGTATCTTCGAAAATGATCCCTGCCGTTCCTTCATTCGCTGTCAACTCTTCAAAGCCATCAAAACTGTCTGCTTCAACAGCTTCAACAAAGGCAAAGGCATCACTGTTAAAGGTTTGAAGTAAACCTTTGTAGGTCTGATCATTGGTTGTTGAATAATAATAAAGGGTTAAGGGGCTCAATTTCACTTCCTGTTCCATGATGTTTTGATACATCAGGCCGTAAAAAAATCCGAGACAAAGAGGGAAAACAAGAGTTAACAGACAATAGACCAACAGATCTTTTGAAAAAACCTTTAAGTCTTTCTTAACGATAGTAATGAAATGACCTAAACTTCTATTTTTCACGTTCAACCCTCCTTTAATCCCTAAGTGCCTTGCCGGTAATACTGAGAAAAACCGTTTCAAGATTTGGCTCTTCCATGGTGATGGTTTTAATACGCACATTATTTGTCAAGAGGGCGTGCATAATATTTTCCTCACAGTTGTCCCCAAAGATGATTTCCAAAAGATCTTCCTGAACGGTCGCCTTTTTAACCCCTTCAATCTCATTCATAACCGATGCAATATCCGAGGGCATGGCATCGCTGCGAATCATCATGGTGCCTTCACTGGTAATCGTCCTGAGAATTTCCTTTTTTGTTCCGCTCACCAGCTCTTTCCCCAAATCCAGTATCATGAGTCTGTCACAAAGCGCTTCCACCTCTTCCATATAGTGGGAGGTATAGACGACAGTCATCTTCCTTTCCCTATTCATCTGTCTCACTGATTCCAGGATGTGATTACGAGATTGAGGATCAACCCCCACTGTGGGCTCATCGAGCACCAGAATATCCGGATGATGCATGATGGCACAAGCGAGATTCAGTCGTCTTTTCATCCCTCCGGAGAGCTTCTTGACTTTATCTTTCCTTCTCTCAGAAAGCTCTGCGATCTTTAAAGCCTCATCCATTCTCTTTTTCAATGTGGTACCGCCTAATCCGTAAAGCCTCCCGAAATAATCCAAATTATCGTTTACCGAAAGATTATCGAACAAAACGATTTCCTGGGGCACAAAACCAATGCGGCTTTTAATCGCCTCAGGATCTTTCTTTACTGAAATTCCCCCAACAAAAACCTCTCCGTTATCCATAGGGATCAATCCACAAAGGATATGTATCAGCGTAGTCTTCCCGGCCCCATTAGGCCCCAGCAGCCCAAATATCTCCCCAGGTTTGATTTCAAGCGAGACGTTATCCAGAGCCAACTTGTCATCATAGCGTTTTGTAATATTTTTAATTAAGATATCGTACATTTTTTGACCTCCAAAGTTTTTTATTTTCAACTCAAGTATAAACAAATCATAAAAACTTTAGAAGTAGCCTG
>CAYUYU010000114.1:0-7880 GCA_964449405.1 uncultured Thermotogaceae bacterium | reverse complement strand
GACAACGAAGATTTAATCGATCATATCAAAAGAGTCGGAAAGGTTTTATATAAGAAAAAGGGATCGTAAATTAAACCTAAAGCGTATATGCTACAATTAAATTAGCAAGTTCGGATTCTTTTAAAAAAACACTCATCAGCGGACATTTCAAACGGAGGTGCTTTTTGTACAACAAAAAACTAACACAGGCATCGACTTTCGATAAGGCAAAACACTTCTTCAAGGGCTTTTTGATAGCTGCTTTTGTTTTTGTGGCTGTTGTACTTTTTTTGTATTTGATTCAGGCGGATTTTACGCCAATGAGAAGCCTCTCAGACTATTTAATGGATAGCAACTCCGAACAAAATGATTTGCTTGTGTCTGCTTCGGATCAAGCGGTTTATTTTAAATACAAGATTCCAAAACTTTGGGAGGAAACCGCGCTCTTATTCTCAAAGTCAAGCTCAAAAGGCGTTCAGATCTATCTAAACAATTCCATCATCTTTGACAATGCCCAAGAGCCTCACGTGTCCGTTTTCAGGAGTGATGCATATATCCTTGATCTTAGGGATCCTTCAATAGCGTTTCCCGCAGAATTGGAGATACAAATTGAAAAGGATGGTTATCTTCAGCTAAAGAATAATCCTTTAGTTGGCAATTATGGTTATTTGTCTGTTTTCTCAAAGATCAATGCCGTTTTCGGGGATTATCTCATGCTGATTTTGTCGGGTATAGCGTTTTTACTTGCTTTTATCATGTTTTCTGTCTCATTTTCAGATAAAGAGATGTTGCTATCCTTTCTTCCGATTGCCCTGGCTGCTTCTTATTACAGTTTCTTTTTCTTTATCAACGCTGTTTTTTACAACAATCCCGGTTATTTCTTCAGAGAAGATTTTATCAGTTTGGGAGGCATGCTTTTTTCACTTGATCCGTTGACACTCTACGGGATTTTTTCTGGGTTAGCCATGTTTTCAATGATTGCGCTGTTTTCAGGTGTTGAGAAATTTCTTTTTGACACTTGGAAAATGACAAGGCTGCTGTTCTTCATCAGTATCTTTGTATATCCCTTCATTTTCATTTTTCCTTTCATGGTTTTCTATGGTAACTTTTTCGTCATTATTTGTTTTTTCGCTGTTCTCACTTTCAGATCAAACATCGTGTTGTTCAATTTTCTCACAGCACTCCAGCTGTTTGTGGGAATGCACATGTTCATCTCACATCAGATTTATCCCCTGTGGACCTTTCATATCTATTCTTTGGGCTCGCTTATCACCCTTTCGGGATACGGGATCTTTTTCATCATGAATTTAAACAAGCTCATTTATTCCAAGAAACGCTTCGAAAGGCTGGCTTCTCACGATGAACTGACGGGGGTGACCAACAGGCGGACCTTTACCAATAATTTAAATACTCTGATTGAAAGTGCCACTTATCCCTGGACGCTTGTCTTTATCGATGTGGACCGACTCAAACAGATCAACGACCTTTACGGTCATGCAAAAGGTGATGAAGTCCTGTTCGAAATCGGGGAAACCCTAAAAGATTTCACCCGGCGCGATGACCTTGTTGCCAGACTCGGCGGGGATGAATTTGTACTGGTTCTGGTGGGTGACAAAACAAAAGAAACGCTCCAAGTCATGGAGCGTATTCAAGAGAATTTGAAGGATAAAAATGAAAAATTGGCGCTCGAGCTGCCGTTATCCATAAGCTATGGCATGACGACCGTTACCGCTTCGGATGAGTTGAGCGTGAAAGAGATCATAAACACAGCGGACGAGAGAATGTATGAACAGAAGAAAGAAAAAGGGGCAAATCGCTAAAAATATCTACTTTTTCTTTTTCAAAAGCGGCAAAAAGGATACCACTGAGATGATCACGATTAGTGTCCCCAACAGGCAAAGCCCGGTGTATGTAAACTTTTCAGCAACGAAACCTCCCACAACCGCTGCCGTAACACTGGCCAATGCCGTTGTGGCGTTGTATACGCCCATGGCCGTTCCCTGCGAAACCGGTGTCAACTCGCTGGCAAGTGCCGTTCCTGCAACGATGAGCGGAGACCAGGCTACGGGCATAATGATGAAAAAGACGGGAACCAGAATCGCTTGAAGGCTTTGCGAGACATAAATCAAAGCGGTTACGCCCGATAACGCTAAAAGGGTCATGATCAATCCGATAAAAACGACTTTTCTACTTCCGAATTTTGCAGCCCAAGTTCCTGAGGGTGCATAGAAGAAGATCCCGATGACGGCTGCAATCGCGTAGTACATGGAGCTGATCGTGGCGTCAAAGTTGAAGACTTCACGCATGAGAAGGGGATAGAAATTATAGATCAACCAAGTTCCGAACATCACTAAAAACCAGGTGATAATATAGTGTCCAAAGGAACTCTTCAATATTGATAGGTCTTGCTTTTCTTTTTTAGAAAACAAATGTTCATAATGTCTGATTAGGGAAAAAGGCGTTCTTGCAGGCCCTTTTACAGGAACCGCATGTGTTTGAGGGCTAAAATCCGGCGCACGATTTTTCGTTTTAGAGGTATCGGGAAGCCCCAGTCGTCCCAGGATGATACCGGGAACCATTAGTCCTGCACAGATCAGCATACCGGTGACGGGTAATTTACCCAGGACTGATGCCATAATCAATCCCATAGCCTGGCCGGTTCCGTAGAAAGTCTGAAGCCAACCAAGTCTACCGTCCCATTCCTTTTTCGGGTGAAATTCCACGACAAAACTGTAGGAAATGGTGTTGGACGTTCCAGCACCGGCACCCTGGAGAAACGCAAACAGGATCCAAAGAATAATGGATTGCGAGCTGACAAAACCAACCAGTCCCAATCCCAGCATGATGTAACCGGCGATATAAAAGGTTTTATATCGGTTGTATTTGTCTGCAAGTTTTCCAAATGTCGGTGAAACAAGCTGTCCCAGATACAGGGCAGCGATGATCAAACCCATGTTGCCGGGCCCGGTTGCCTGGGCAACAATCAACGGGATAAGGATGGGAGCAAATCCTAAAACAACCAATCCTTGTATGGCATATCCCCAATACCATTTTTCCGTATTTCGCTGTTCAACGGTGTATAGTTTCTTTAGTATGTTTTTTGGATCCATCAAATCCCTCCTGATGTCTTTTTTCAACTATAACATATTTTAATTTGACTGAAAAAAGGTGACTTTGTAATTGCTGGGATCATGATCGATAGACAGGTTCATTTAAAAATGTACTTAAGGAAGGTACTTCCGTCAAATGAGACCTCCCTGGTTTGCTATCCACATATAATCAATCATTAACAAAAAAGTTATCACTTTTTGTGTATATACACTTGACATACCGGGATATTTGTGATACCATATTCCTGTACCCACGTATCGTGTAAAGTAATGAGAAACATCACGAATATCGCGGAGAATAAGAAAGGAGGTGAAATGATGGCTATCGGAGATACTTCAACAATGGATCTTGAAACAAAGCGACTGAAGATCATCCTGGATACCGGTGCAGTTGGAGACAAACCGGTTTTGAAGAGAGTGTATATCCCCATCAACGCAGGGACTACCATGCAAGAGGCTTATGATATGGCATATGCTTTTGCAGAATTCTCTTCCTATTCCCTTTACGGAATAGAGATCAATGTCACACAGACACTTGGCCCTATCAACTGATAAAAAGTTGAATCTACTAAAAAGGAGGTGAGAAAATGGCCAGAACGTTGAATCTTGTGTTTACCAAAGTCGATGGTGTAGGCAGAAAAACGGTTAAAATCCCGGAGCCACCGGCAGATATTGACACACAATCAACCGAAATACAGAATCACATGACCACATATGCAGAAGGATTTGTGGTTGATTATCCCGTTTTTGATGAAGCACATGTAGTGGATACCACTTCAACTGAACTGATAGACCTTATTGATTAAGGTGGAGCCCACCCGGGGTCGCCACCCCGGGATGGGTTTTATTACCTGTAAGGAGGTGAAAAATGCAGCTTGAAAAAACCGGTTTCACCATTTGGAAGATCGTCGTTTTACTATCTTCAATTATAACACAGGTGGAAAATTCTAACTTGTCAGGGGAGCAAAAGAAGCAAACGGTCATCAGAGAGATCACGGCTTTTCTCAGACCTTTCAACCTTCCCATTCCTGAATTCGTTCTGTCCGCTTTGATTTCTCCATCAATTGATCTGATCGTCGAGCACTTCAATTTAGAAGGTATCTTCCAGCATTCGTAAGGGTTTAAGCGTTCGGGGCTTTCGTTGAAAGCCCCATTTTTATTTTAAAATCCATTGAGTAATTGTTGACTTGGATATTTCGTCTTTTATTTTGAGCGAGGAAAACACCGACAAAGAAAACGACAAACAACGATACAATTCATTAAAGTACCCCCTTTATGAAACGAAGCACACGCCTCTCTTAAAAGACATCGGATGAAAGATTCCGATGTCTTTTCTTTTAGATGGTTTATGATTTAGGCGGTTTATGATAAAATGATTATTAGGAGATGATAAAATGTTGATCGACTTTCACACACATACAACGGCTTCAGATGGTACCTTTACGCCGGAGAAGCTGGTGGAGGAAATTAAAAAAAGTGAAATAAGCCATTTTTCAATCACCGATCACGATACCATTGATGGTGTGAAGGCAGTTAAAACGGTTCCCGAAGGGATCACTTTTGTAACCGGTGTGGAAATTAGCGCCGAGTTTCCAAAAACCCTGCATATTCTCGGTTATGGGTTTGATCCGGCGCATCACGAATTGAACGATGCCTTAAATGAACTCCAAACATTCAGAAAAAACCGAAACACACAGATGCTTGAAAAGATGAAAAACATAGGATTTCAGATCACCATGGATGAGTTAATCGAAGAGGCTGGAAGTGATCTGGTGGGGCGTCCACACTTTGCCAATATCTTCTTACGCAAGGGCTATGTTAACACTTATCAGGAAGCCTTTGACAAGTATCTGAAAAAGGGTGCACCACTCTACATGAACAAAAAACGTTTTGAGCCGAAAAGGGCCATTGAACTCATTCACAAGGCAGGTGGAATAGCCGTCATGGCCCATCCCTATCAGACAAAATTAGATGGAGAGGCCTTGGATAAGCTTGTGAGAGAACTGGTCTCCTATGGCTTGGATGGCATCGAAGTCTTTTATTCCCAGCATACTCCTGAACAAATCGCGCAGTACGCAGACTATGCTGCTAAATACAAGCTAATAGCGACAGCCGGTTCTGATTTTCACGGATCAAACAAACCTGAAATTCACTTGGGCATGTCCGTTTCAGAACTGGATATTGCTGACTTTCTCTCTTATGTGAAAAAAAAGGCGGGTGAAATAGATGGATAAGAATATTTTTTGGCAAGAACCGAAAGTCGCATTACGTGACAGAGAACAGCACATGAAACAAAAGGGGCTTATTATCTGGTTCACCGGGCTTTCAGGTTCGGGAAAATCCACCATTGCCGTTGAGTTGGAGAGGTGGTTGTATCAAAAGGGGTTTTTCACTTATCTGTTAGACGGTGATAACATCCGTCACGGGCTAAACAGCGATCTGAGCTTTTCGCCTCATGATCGGGAAGAGAATATCCGTCGAATCGGTGAGGTTGCCTGTCTGTTTTTGGATGCCGGATTGATCACCATCGCCTCTTTTATATCCCCTTACAGAAAAGATCGAAATCGTATTCGAGAAAAGGTCGGAAAGGATCGATTTATCGAAGTGTTTGTGGATTGTCCCTTGGAAATTTGTGAACAACGTGACGTGAAGGGACTGTACAAATTGGCAAGAGAGGGAAAGTTATCTGACTTCACAGGCATCAGCGCGCCATACGAAAAGCCGAAAAAGCCGGAAGTTACTGTTAACTCGTCGATGGACTCCGTTGAGGAAAGTATCGAGCGTATCTATCATTTTATCCATAAACTGAATGAACGCTGAGAATAAAAAAAACAATAAATTTATACCAAATGGCGAGCAGTTGTTCGAAACTACACGCCTTTTTTCAGTTCGCACATGATTTTTTTTATTGATAAAACTTTAAAAGGCAGTGTTTATTCCGGGTTTTTTTATTTTGTTGTTAAAATCAAATTGTAAGGTATTGTACTTCCTCTGGCATCACCGTGATTGGCAGCCGAATCTCTATCTAAGAGGCTCTTGCAAAGGAATTATCGGGTTCATATGGATCGTTGACCGTATCAGCATAAACTGTGCTCAGCATCAGTAACACGATTACGATGAGGAAATGATTCCACCATTTTCAACTATTCCGGGAGATTTTATTGATTAAAAACCTCTTGGTTCCTTCGATAAACTGTTATCATTTCTTAAAATCGCCCCCCCTCTTTTCGTGTATAATCATACCCGTTTGAAAAAAGATTCTTTTTTAGCAGGTGATAAGATGAAAAAGGCTGTATTCATATTAAGCAAGGAAAACTGCTCCAAATGCGAGCAGGCGAAGAAGGAGTTGTCCGCAAAGGGATTGAATATCATTGAAATACCCATAGAAACCCTTTCTAAGGAGGCTAAAAAATCCATTGTGGCTATAAGAAAAGCCTTCGGGGTGGATCATATAGACCTCCCTGTGATTTTGGATTCAAAGATTTATTCAGGGTACGATCCGAAAGAATGGGATGATTAGCCTATTTGTTTTTTAAACTTGTTTTGCTGATCTCTTCTTTTATTCTTTTTAACTCTTTTGCATGATCTTCAGGTTTTCCAGGCGTCTCAAGACTAAAAGGCAGTGTTTTTAGAAGGGGGTGTTCTATCACATTCACGATTGCTTCAAGTCCCAATTCCCCTTTGCCAATAACTTCATGTTGATCCTTATGAGAATGAAACGGCATCTTTGAATCGTTTAAATGAACGGCTTTGAGCCTTTGCAAACCCACCACTTTGTCGAATTTCCCCAATACCCCGTCAAGATTTCCAACAACATCATATCCGGCAGAATACAGATGGCATGTATCCAAGCAGATGCCCAAATTTTTATTCTCTTGAACCGCGTTGAGAATCATCTTTAATTCCTCGAATCGAGAGCCGATTTCGGTCCCTTTACCCGACATCCCTTCAAGGAGTATTAACTGCTTGGGATTCACCGTGATCGCTTTATTCAAGGCTGCAACTATCATTTCAATTCCTTTTTCAACACCTTGACCCACATGCGAACCGGGATGGAAGATGTAAAGACTTTTTGGCAATTCTTTTAAGCGTTCGAGATCATCCAACAGCAAATCCAGTGCGAATTGTCTGGTTTGTTCTTTATTTGAGCAAAGATTCATGGTATAGGAAGCATGTGCCAGAAGAACACCAAATTTCTTTTCACGCATAAAGTCAACGGCTTTTGCCACATCGTCTCGATCGATCTTTTTTGCTTTGCCCCCTCTTGGATTTCTTGTGAAATACTGAAAGGTATTGGCTCCTATAGAATCAGCCAAAACAGCTGTTTTGTAAAAGCCGGCTGAAATGGGGAGATGGCATCCAATCTTTATCATTTTTGATCAACTCCGTTTTTTGATATTCAAGTATTTTCTGATATACTAACCCAATTTATGGAATTTAAAATCCAAATTCCAAGTTGTTCTTAGAAATACCAACATCTCGGCGGTGATCCCATGTTTGACCTTGTTGCATTAATATCGTATGTCGCAATTGTAATCTACACGCCCGGCCCAAACAACATCATGTCCATGACCCACGTGCGAAGATATGGCTTTAAAAAGACTCTGGAATTTATGTTGGGGGTTTTTACCGGTGTTTCCATGCTGGTTTTTCTCAGTTGCTATTTTAATCTCTTTTTATTCGAAAACGTGACTTTTTTTAAATCGATAGTAGGACCTATGGGAGCCATTTACATGATGTATCTGGCGTGGCTCATCATCCGACCTGAAAAGAAGGACGAACGTGCGAAAA
>CAYUYU010000113.1:0-7915 GCA_964449405.1 uncultured Thermotogaceae bacterium | reverse complement strand
TTGTAACCTATGAAGGGCATTATAATACAGCAGTTATACAGGAGTATGCTCAATTACACATCGTTTGTCCCTATGAACTTGCACTTGACCTGTCGGAATTTACTGATTGTGTCATTTGTGATTATAATTACCTGTTTGATCCGCGTGCTTATTTAAGAAGGTATTTTGAAGAAAAAGGCAATTATGTTTTTCTTGTGGATGAAGCCCATAATCTTCCGGATAGAGCCAGAGAAATGTATTCGTCATTATTATCCTTAAAAACCTTGAGAGAGCTGAGAGAAGATGTAAAAAACACGGACATGAAAATAGCAAAAAGCGCCAGAAAACTGGAAACTGAGGCTTCCTATTATTTTCTTAACGAAGATCTTGAACTAAAATGGTCCAACAAAGACGCTCCGAAAGATCTCAAAGAACCACTTGAAGATCTATTAAAGGAGATTGCGGCTTACCTTATGACACCGGGATATGATTCATTGAAGGAGAAACTAACGAATTATTTTTTTGAATTCAACACTTTCAACAGCACCATGGAAAGATATAATGATCATTACGTTTCCATCTATGATAGCTTGAACGAGTCTTTGACTCTTTATTGTATCGATCCTTCCAACCATATCAGAGATATGTTAGAGAAAGGTAATTCTTGTGTCCTTTTTTCAGCTACTTTGTCTCCATTAGATTATTATAAACAACTATTCGGAGCCAACAAAGATGATTATTCGCTTACTTTAAAATCTCCCTTTAATCAACAAAGACTCTGCCTCATCGTTAATTCAAAGATTTCCACCAAATATAATGCAAGACGATATTCTGCAGAATCTATCGTTGAGAACATTCATTTACTAACATCGCATAAGGGTAATTACATGGTTTTTTTCCCTTCTTATCAATATCTTGATATGATTTATGACACTTTCAGAAAAAAATACCCAAATATTCAAACAAGCAAACAAACTCCCTATATGAGTGAAAGTGAACGAGAATCATTTTTAGAATCTTTCAAACACTCACCGGATATCACTTTAGTTGGGTTTGTCTTGATGGGCGGGATTTTTGGTGAGGGGATTGATTTAATCGGCAGCCGTTTAAGTGGTGCTATAATCGTTGGTGTTGGATTACCACAAATTGGATTTGACAGAGATATTATCAAAGACTATTATCAGAAAAAGATTGGGAAAGGTTGGGAATACGCCTATATTATTCCCGGAGCCAATAAAGTCATGCAGGCAGTGGGGCGTGTGATTCGTTCACATGAAGACAAGGGAGTTGTGATGCTCATCGATGAAAGGTTTATTCATAAACCTTATCCATCCATCTTCCCAGCAGACTGGTCACATGCAATTAGTATAAAAAATGAAGGAGAACTCAAAAATATCCTAAAAAAATTTTGGAGTCAGTACCTTTAGAAATACTATCAATTACTTTTAATAAATTTTTATTATGGTAGATCAAGCTCTTAGAAAGGAGTTAAAATGAGAATTTTTATTTTAGGTGCAGGTAAAATGGGAAGATGGTTCGCTGAAGAATTAAATCATGACCATGATGTCGCGATTTTTGATGCCGATCCAAAACAGATGAAACACTTGTTTAATGTTCAACGATTTAAAGCATTATCCGAAATCCAAGATTTTATGCCTGAACTCGTTATCAATTGTGTGAGCCTCAATAAAACCATCAAAGCCTTTGAACAAATAGAGGATTACATCTCCGATTCAACAATCCTTTCAGATATTACATCAGTTAAATACGGACTTGAAAAGTATTATAAAAAAAACAGTCAACATCCTTTTGTCTCAACACACCCCATGTTTGGCCCCACTTTTGCGAATATCAACAACTTGACTTCAGAAAATGCCGTTATTATTAATGAGTCTGATGAATCCGGAAAAGCCTTTTTCAGAGATTTTTTTAGTACTTTAAATTTAAATCTTTATGAGTACTCCTTTGAAGAACATGATAAGACAATGGCCTATTCCCTGGCAACACCATTTATTTCTTCATTGGTCTTTGGGGGGTGTCTACAGGAAAAAACAGTACCTGGAACAACTTTCAAAAAACATATGCATATCGCTCAAAATCTCATGCGCGAAGATGATTATCTTCTTTCAGAAATTCTCTTTAATCCCTATACAATCAAACAGATTGAACGGATACATTCGCAATTAACATCCCTAACGCAAATTATTGAAAATCGCGATTTTCAAGCCATGAAAAAGTACTTGGACATGGTTCGCCAAAACATCAGTCATTCGTAAAAAATGTAGCAATACAAAGGGGGGAAAGTCATTGAAAATTTGTGTTCTTGGTTTTGGAAGTTGGGGAACTTCCATATCCAATTTGCTGGCTTTGAAAAAGCACAAAATTATCAGTTGGACCAAAGATGAAAGAATTATTGAAAGCATGCGATGGCATGAAAACCCATACTATTTTCCCGGAAGAAAATTGCCCGAAACAATACAAATAACCAACGATCTCAACAAGGCTACATCAGAAGCTGAGATGATCGTAATTGCCATACCCACTCAGGCAATAAGACCTGTATTAGCACAAATCAACCTTTCCGGAAAAACGATTATTAATTTATCAAAGGGAATCGAGATAAAAACCGGTCAATTTATTCATCAGATTTGCCAAGAACTTTTTGGAGACGATATAACCTATTGCTCGCTTTCAGGCCCAACACATGCCGAAGAAGTGATGGAGCAAATCCCAACCAACATTGTTGCAGCAAGCAACGATTGTAAAGTATTAACAGACGTCCAAAAAATCTTCACCAACGATTCTTTCAGGGTTTATACCAATGACGATATCATAGGGGTTGAGCTTTGTGGAGCACTCAAGAACATCTATGCCATTGCAGCGGGTATTATTGATGGGTTGGGTCCTTGGGACAATACAAAAGCCGCATTGATCACCAGGGCTTTGATGGAGATGAGACGTTTGGGAGAAAATATTGGCGCTAAGCGAGAAACCTTTATGGGACTTTCGGGAATAGGGGATATGATTGTCACCTGTACCAGCAAGCACAGCAGAAATCGCTTTGTAGGCGAAGCAATAGGAAAAGGGGGAAAGATTCAAAATATTCTGCATGACTTGAATATGGTTGCTGAAGGTGTTTATACGGTCAAGGCATTGATGGCATATTTGAAAGTCAGGCAAACAGAGATGCCTATCGCACAAAAAATATACCAAGTCATTTATGAGAATAACGACCCCTTAAAATGCATTCAGGAGTTAATGGAAAGGGAATTGAAACCTGAATTCTGGTGATTTGATTGAAATTCGAAAGTGAAATGTCGATTACTTACTTATCTCTAATTTGATCCAAGGCTTTCTGCATATTCTGATGAATATTGGATTCAAAGGATTCGTAAGTGTCAAAAAGATCGGGATGAACAGGTTCAAGGACTACTGCCTGAACTTCTGCGGGACGAACAATCCAGCTTTTTCTGGGCATGGCCTGTCCGGTTCCGTTTACAATAACCGGAATAAGGTACTTTCTGCTTTTATACGCAATTTTCAAACCTCCTGGAGCAAAGGGGGCAATTTGTCCGTCTCTCGTCCGTGTTCCTTCCGGGAAGATTCCGATACATTCTCCCTTTTTCAAGTACTCTAAGATTTTTCTCAAAGCTTTTACAGCATTTTTAGGATTTTCGCGATCGATAGTAATGCAAAATAATTGCATAGCCTCTTTAAAAAAGGGTGTCCTGTTCAATTCGTCTTTTGCCAGTAAAAAGATGTTTTCACTGATATATCCCAAAACCAACATTGGATCGAGATAGCTTTGGTGATTCATACAGATGATGTAATTACCTTCTGTAGGAAGGTGCTCAAGATGATGAATCTTTGGATGTATCCCACACCACGTAAACAATTTCCTTGAGAATGCGGGTGATCTTTTTCTGATATACCTTTGAGAGGCCTCTCTGCCATGTTTTTTTTCTATTTTAAGAGCCTTTTTAAGTTGTATATAACCGTATAATAGTAGTATGATAGCAGCAACAAAATAATATATGGCATAGAAAAAAAAGGCTATCTTATTCATCTTCATTTTTTCTCTCCTTTGAAGCAGACCTTAAAAGATCCGAAAGGGGGCATCGACTCATGACTACCCCCGATTTAATGTTTTTTAAGGAGTTACCAACGCTAGTATTGCCTTAATTGAATGCATTCTGTTTGCGGCCTCATCAAAAATCACGCTTCTGGGGCTGTGGGCAACTTCATGTGTACATTCTTCCCCATAATGAGCTGGAAGACAATGCATGAAAATGGCTGTTGGTTTTGCTTTGTTGAATTTCTCCATGTCAACTTGATACGCCATAAATTTCTTTTTCTTTTCGTCCGCTTCAGCCTCCTGTCCCATGCTAGCCCATACGTCAGTATAAACAATGTCTGCTTCTTTGATTCCTTCATTAACATCATTGGTAACGATTATTTGTGATCGCGTATTGTATCTTTCCGATAATTCTTTTGCATCTTTGATAACATCTTCAGTTGGTTCAAAACCCGGAGCGGTAATGGCTGTTATATGAGTTCCCATAAGTGCTGCAGAGAATATTGTTGAATTACATACGTTGTTCCCATCACCGATATAAGCAATTTTCAAACCCTCAAAACGTCTAAATTTTTCATAGATCGTCAAGAAATCTCCCAATGCTTGTGTTGGATGTTCATAATCGCACAATCCATTGATAACCGGTACTGTTGCATATTCAGATAGCTCTTTCACCGTTTTGTTTTCAAACACACGCGCCATGATGACATCAACCATTCCTGAAAGAACTTTCGCGATATCTTCTGTTGTTTCCCTTTGCCCCAATTTGATATCATCCGGTCCAAGGTAGATTCCATGTCCACCCAGATGTGTCATGGAGGATTCAAAAGACACTCTTGTCCTGAGCGAGGGTTTCTGAAAAATCTCCGCAAGTGTTTTGTTCTTTAATATTTCCGGTCTTTGACCCATATTGAGTCCTGTTTTCAACGAAATCGCTGTTTCAATAAACTGAAAAAATTCCTCCGGTGTTAAATCCTTGATGCTAATCAGGTCTCGTCCTTTAAGGTTTACTGACATACCACACCTCCGTAGTAAAATGAAATTATTTGGTTCTCTCTAAGGCAACTGAGGCCGCTCCGAGAATGGCCCCCTTTTCCTTTAATTCGCTGATTATTATATCATAAGAATGAGATAAAGATGGATATGTGTGTTCATGAGCCACTTGTTTTACTTCTTTAAGGAAAATATCGCTAGCCCTTGAAATCCCTCCGGAAAGGATAATTAAATCCGGATTGAAGATATTGACCATTGATCCTATACCAATACCAAGTCCCCAGTTGAACTTTCTAACAACAAGCGTTGCCAAACGATCCCCTTCTTTAAAAGCGTCAAAAATAGCCTTTGCATCAACTGCCTCTTTATCAGAATATTTAAAAACAAGCGAATCAGGATAGCGTTCTTGAAAAATTTTCACCCACTCTCGCATACCGGTCACTGATGAGAAGGTCTCAAGACATCCCTTACTGCCACAACTGCATACAGGGCCGCTGGGATCAACAATCATATGTCCAATTTCTCCCCCGTATCCATGTCCTCCAACAATTAGGTGACCTTCGGTATAAGCCCCACCCCCTACTCCGGTACCTAATGTAACGACAATAAAATCATCAACATTTCTTGCGGAACCAAACCACCTTTCTCCAAGAGCAGCTGCTTTGGCATCGTTTTCAAGATAGGCATCAAAACCCGTACTTCTTTTTATCAGCTTCACTAATTCAACGCCGTTTAATGCTGTTATGTTGTTTGCGTATGTTATGATACCGTTTTTTCTGTCAATTGAACCGGGTGAACCAATTCCAACCTTCACCGCTTCATATTGCGCAATCTCTTTAATTAAAGCGATGATTCTGTTGCATATCATTTCAGTTCCTTCGTTAACAAGTGTTTTGGTGGTTTTTTGTTTTGTTATTTCACCGTTTTCGTCCACAAGTGCCGCTTTTATATTGGTTCCTCCCAGATCAACTCCCACTATCTTCATTATTTACCCCTTTCTGTTCAAAATCACTATTTTTATTGCTGAATAGAAATGTTCATCCTCTAAGTTGTAGTTTTCATTTTCAAATATTGAAAAATTCTTGAATGATTCAACGATAATCCTTCCCTCGGGTTTTAAAATGTTTTTACTGCTAAGCAGTTTATTGATGATCCGATTGTAAAGTTTTTGATTAAAAGGTGGATCAATAAAGATAATATCATATGCATCAGGGGGATTTTTAATAAATCTCATCACGTCTTTCTTTAATATTCTAACCTTATTTGAAAGATTTAAGCTTTGGACATTTTTTTTCAAAGTTTTTATGGATTTCTCAGAGATATCAACAAATGTGACAAATGATGCCCCACGGCTAAACGCTTCGAATCCCATTTGTCCACAACCAGCACACAAATCCAAAAAAGAAGCGTTTTGCACCGAACATTTTGATTCAAGAATTGAAAAGATGGCATTTTTAACCTTTGAGGGTGTGTACCTTGTCCGGCTATCATCAACCAGTTGAATCTTTTGATTTTTTAATTTTCCGGCAATAATGGACATTGTCTCCATTCAATTGTTCACCCTTATACTTTTTTTGATTTTTTATTTTAAAAAATTCATCTTGGGAACCAAAATCTCTTCAAGAATACTGTCAATTTCATTACATGATTTGTTAAATCTCGCTATAAATGGTGTCAAATTGGACAGCAATTTTGATAATCTTTCGAATTTGATGTAAAAAGTCGTCAATACATTTGGAACACCCGTGAGTATTTCACCCTCAGAAGGAAGGAAAATGTTTGGATATGTCCTGGTTATTATATGGTTAATCATCGCTGCAATCGCTCGATCTTCATTTACTGTATTTTTTGAATTCTTTGATATCCTTAAAGAAAAAAGAACCTGTTCAACTTGAAAATCAAATCGATAGCCCTCTTCTTTCCAAATTTCATAAGCACTTAAGATCTTGATCAACTTTTCTTCTGAAAATAAACCAGCTGCTGCGAATAAATTTCTTCCATGAACCCCTTCTCGATTCAAGAGTTCCACTGTTTCCTTTTTTTTACCAACTACTGAAAAAGAAGGAATCAGAAGGGGTTCGGAAAACATCCCCAAAAACATCTTCAAACTTGATTCATCAGGCTGAGGTACGAGTAACCCTCTGAATATTTCTCTGTATTCTTCAATAAATTCTTGAGGGATGGAAATCTTTTTTTTGGCAATCGCCCTTTTTGATGTGTCTTTCATGCTAGTCAGTCCAATAATAAAGGGACCAATCTCAGAAATATAGATAAACATAGTTGGAAAACCTTTGGTGCTTAGGAACAACCCAAGAATCCTTTTCTCCATTTTGTTTGAAGAGAAAAAACCCTTAAAAGAATATTCGCTGATAGTATTTTTAAATATTCTTTCGAGATCGTCAGTTACCGTTTTAGGACCAAGTTTAATTAATTCTTCGCTCATTTTAAATCCCTTTGTATTGTTTTATCAATTGAAGGAACCTCTCCCCGTATTTTTTCAATTTCTTCTCTCCAACACCTTTTATTTCAATGAGTTCTTCAACTGTAGAGGGATTAATGTTGCTCATTTCCCTAATAGAATAATCATGAAATACGATGTAAGGAGGAACATTTTCTTCCAGAGCAATAGTTTTTCTTAGTTCCTTTAATGCTTGGTACAGTTGATTATTTTCCTTTCTTCTTACCTTTATAAAAGTAGTCTTTTTTACAACCTTTTGAAATCCCTTTAAGACGTCCCAGGATTTTTTTGTTAATTTGATAATGGGATAGACACCATTACTTACTTCTAAATAGCCCTCTGCTGATAGAAAATTAATCAATTCTCTGATTTCCTTTTCAGTTAACTCTTTCATTATTCCATAAGTGGAT
>CAYUYU010000112.1:4760-8016 GCA_964449405.1 uncultured Thermotogaceae bacterium | reverse complement strand
TTCTTCAAACTGCTCTGCAATCGTCTCCAGAATCTTAGTCCTCTCCGGACTTGTAAAGACTTGGATCACCCTCAACGTGATATCCTTCGCGCCCACCATGGTGACCATGAGACACAGGACAATCAACAGAAAGACGAATCTTTTCATTTTGCCTACCTCCTAAATGATGTTGGTAACTCCTTCAAAATTATAACACAACTTCGGTTGTGATTATGATGCGGTACCCCCTCAAAAACTCAAGGAACAAAAAACTCAGTATAACTTCCATCTTTCGTAGAAGTCACCTCCAGATACGTATCAATTCGTTCTTTCAACTCCGCCACGTGTGAAATGATCCCAACAAGCCGCCCTCCCGACTGCAATTCCATTAGTGTTTTAATGGCGTTGTCCAGCGACTCTGAGTCAAGGCTTCCAAATCCTTCGTCGATAAACAGCGTTTCAAGACTCACCCCGCCTGAATGGGACTGAACCACTTCGGAAAGTCCCAGGGCCATGGCCAGAGAGGCTTTGAAGCCCTCCCCGCCGGAGAGAGTTTTTACATGCCGGGCTTCTCCCGTGTACTGGTCAAATACCTGGATATCCAGCCCGCTTGTTCCCCGTTTATTATCCGCTTCAGTGATACGATTCAGCTGGTATCGGCCGTCCGTCATCTGTTCCAGTTTTTGATTGGCGGCAAACAGGATGTCGTCCAAAAAGGATGTTTGTACAAATCGCTCAAAATTGATTCGGTAAGCATTGGCCCCTTTGGTTATGTCCAAAAGATAACCATGGACTCCATATTCCTTTTCCAGTGATTGCCTTTTCTCATAAAACGCTTTAATCTTGTTCAATCGTTTGGTATTTTCGCTTAGGCGGTTTTGTAAATTGAACCGTTTTTCCTTCAGCTGATCCAACGCTTGATTTAACGTTCTCAATTGTTGTTCAAGCTGTTCAACATCCGGTTTGGTTTTTCCCTTTAATTCTTCGTTTAATGAGGCTAATCGTGCGGTTTTTTCCGTATATAAAGTGTTGAAAGCTTCCAAAGTCTTTCTTTTTTGCCCAATGGTCTCTTCATCTAATCGTGCGGATTGATAAACTTCAAGGGATTCAAAGCCGTATTTTGACAACTCTTGTTTAAAAGTCTCCTGTTGTTGCTCAATTTTTAAAGCCACTGTTTCCCTATTTTTTTGTGATGACTGAATTTGTGTATGGTGTGTGTTTAACTGCAGTTTCTTTTCATCAAAGGTTTGTTGGGCTTTTTCCATGCTTTTTTCTAAGGAGTGAATCTCTTTTTCAGTGGTTTGTATCTCATCGTCCAGAGCTCCCTTGACCAGATACTGTGATGGGACGCCTTTTTTCAACTGTTCCACATTAGACCTGGCTAAGTTAAAGGCTATATTTGCTTCGTTGAACTGCTTTTCCAATTCCTCGGCTTTTTTGGAATAGGCATCCAGCTCACTCTCGCCTTTTTCAAGGGCTTTTTTTAACTGCTGACGCTTTTTTTCCTCTTCTACCAGAGATTTTAACTCATCGTTGATGACATTTTCTTGTTTTTTTTGGGCCTGTAGTCTTTGATTCACGGTTTCTTTTAGTTGCGAAAATTGGGCAACTTCTCCGGTCTCTATAAAATCTGTTGCCGAATGTTTCTCAATCTTTTTCCATAATTGTTCCTTTTCGTCTTTGGAAACCAAACCGTTTTTTTTGATGATTTCCAGACGGCCTTTTAATGTGTTTAAGTCGTTGATAATGGCTTGATATTCATTCTCCGCCTTTTCAAGTTCGTCTGCTTTGATTTCATGAACCGGTTTTGAAGGCGAGGGATGATGAACCGATCCACAAACAGGACAGGGTTCGTTTTCTTTTAATGTTGAAGCAATCTTATAGGCGGCATTTTGAGCATCCTGTTGCTTGAGTTGCTCCAGTTTTTCTTTGATGGCTTGGCTTTCTTTTTCTTTGCTATTCAACAACTGTTTTTTTGCTTTGTATTCATCATGAAGCGTCTGATAGTTTGATTGTACGTCTTGGTATCGTTCCAATAATTCGTTGAAATTCTCTAATGTGTGCAGCTGGTCTTTGATTTGGTTGTGTGTTTTGTTTAACGCATCTTTTTGTTCATACAAGTCATCAAAACGAGATAGTTTGTTTTTGAGTTCATTAATGCGCTCCTTCGTTTCTTTTTCCAACTGAGAGGCGTTTTCTTTTTTCTGTTTCAGTGTGAGTAAAATACCTTGCTGCTGTCTCTGTTCTTTTTCAGCCTGCTCCAGCTTTTCCACGGCTTCTTTGTAAGAAAGTACCTTTTGTTTGTTGACCTTAAGCCGTTCCAGTTCTTCTTTTTCTTTCGTTTTTGATATTTCCAGCTGCTTTGATGCTTCTTCCAAATCTCGGCTTGCCTGTTCTTTTTCTTTCAGTTGCTCTTTTATTTGATCATCAAGTGAGGTTTTTTCTTTTTGAAGGTTGTTTAGCAGTTTTTCTTCCTTTTCAACAAACAACGCTTTTTCAGCTTTTTTAAGGGTTTCTTCCAAGTGGGACATTTGGGTCCTTTTTTCTTGTAACGCATCCACTTCTTTTTTTAATGTATCCCGCTTATTAAAAGCGTCCAATATGCGTTTTTCCAAGGACAGTTTTTCGTTGAGTAAACGTGCCTTTTTTTCGTTTTCTTGAAGCTGCTTCTCCAGTTTTTCCTTGTTCTTTAGCTGTTCGTTAAGGAGGTTGGCAAGCGAGTTCATCGTTGTGATGATGTCCGATAGGTCTGTTGTGATATTGTAGTTTTCTTTTTCTTCATCGGTGATCAATATCTCAGCCAGTTCGTGTGTCAAATCTTTTTCGACCGATTCCAACGCTGATTTCAAGGACTTCGTTTTATCTTTTAAAAGGATCTCAAATCGTTGGTATTTTTTAGTCATAAACAGCTTTTGAAGAATCATTTGCCGTTCATCACTTTTTGAAGTCAGCAGTTCCCGAAAGGCATTTTGTGGCAGCATCATGATTTGTTTGAACTGATTGGCATCTAATCCAATGAGTGCCATGATTTTGTCGTTGACTTGAGTGACCTTTCTTGAAGCAATCAATTGCTTTTGGTTGGCAGGTAAAATCTGATAAAGCTCAGCCGAAGCGAGTTGGTTCGTAGTGCCTTCACCACTCTTCTTCTTTCTCTCCTGAGCCGGTATTCTCTCGATCCGGTAATGCTTGCCGTTGAGCGAGAAGTCGAAAATGACCCGGGTGATGGTTTCATCATCCGCAAAATCGCTGATCAAACTCTTAAAATCCCGGTCTCCTC
>CAYUYU010000112.1:3383-4660 GCA_964449405.1 uncultured Thermotogaceae bacterium | reverse complement strand
ATGGTTTCATCATCCGCAAAATCGCTGATCAAACTCTTAAAATCCCGGTCTCCTCCGCTGGCTTCACCGTATAAGGCATAAGCGATGGCATCGAAAATAGATGTCTTTCCCGCACCGGTGTTTCCGGTGATCAGAAAAAGGTTCCTGTCCCCTAACTGAGTGAAATCGATGATTTCTTCATTCTTATAGGGACCAAAAGCTTGCATGGTGAGTTTGATCGGTCTCATGAGTGATCATCTTCTTTGTAAAGGGTAGAAAAAATATCATCTACAACGGCTTTCATTTCATCGGTAAAAACACGATCTTCAGGGTTGACCTGTTCAAAAAAGGCTTGAAAGAGTTCCATGTCCGTTTTTGACTCCCGCTCTTTCACCGTTAATTTTGAGTTTTTGTTGAACGCAAGGGCTTCCCGTTGGATTTTCATGATGTTTGGGTAAACACTTCTTAATTTTTCAACGGGGTTTAAAATGGCCTTCTCCCCTTCTATAATTGCCAAAATGAAATCCTCGTTATTCGTATCGACTCGTCCTTTGTCCAGAATTTCCTCAAAGGTGCCTTGAACGATCCGCAAATCCCTTTTTGGTTTTAAGGGAATTCTTTGGATATTCACCGTATCAGCCGTTAACTCAATCAGTGAATAGGATTTTGAGTGAAGGGCCTCTGAAAAGGAATACTTCATCAGCGAGCCCGAATAGTGAATCTTATCCTTGACAATATCCTGAGGGCGGTGAAGATGGCCCAAGAGTGTCATCGTAAAATCATCGAACAGACCGGCATCCACTACACCCGTCCCTCCAACGGATAAGGGTCTTTCCGATTCACTTTCGCTTCCCCCGGCAATAAAGGCATGGGTGATTAACACTGTCCGTCTGCCAAGGGTTTGGCGGGCTTTGATCCGTTCAATCAATTGCTCATATGCCGACTGATGGGTGTGTAAGGACTCATCTTCCAGCAACATTTTTACTTCGGCCGGATCGGCATAAGGGAGGAAAAAAAAGTCTACCGGGCCAAATTCATCATCAATTGTTAAAGGTTCATCAAAACCATCCAGTTTTCCCCTGACGTGAAGTCCCATGTGGCGCATAAAGGAACTGCCAAAGTGAATGCGTTCCGGACTGTCGTGATTGCCCGAAATCATGAGAACCGGTATCTTTAAATCAATGATAATCCGATTGAGGGTTTGATCCAACAACTCTACGGCATCGGATGGGGGGACTGACCGGTCATAGACATCTCCCGCTATGATCAGACAATTGGGACGCTGTTCTTCAAGCGAA
>CAYUYU010000112.1:0-3373 GCA_964449405.1 uncultured Thermotogaceae bacterium | reverse complement strand
AGCAGAAATCATTCAACAGCTGAGCCTGCTCTTCAAGCAGTTTCGTTTGGAAGATGATCTTACCCAGATGCCAATCCGCTGTATGGGCTATTTTCATCTTCTCTTCCAGCCGCTGTATCCCTTTTTAAGATGGTAGATTTTGGTAAAGCCCAATTCTTTCATCTTTTTGAGAGCCTTTGAACTCCTGTTTCCAGAAGCGCAGTAGAGCAGATACATATCTGTTTTGTCCAATTCGTTCAACTGTTCAACAAAATCCGAAGCATTGTAATTAACATTGGTGGCCCCATCGATATGCCCTGCGTTATACTCTGAAGGTGTTCTCACATCAAGAATGATAAAGTGCTCGTTGTCGATGTTTTCATTAACTAAAGCCTCCGCTTCCAGTGGCGTCACATCCGTATAAAAAACAATTTCAACCGTTTCTTCTGTTGTCGAAAAAGCGCTTACGGCCAAAAACACAATCAAAATAAAAAAAACCAACCTCTTTTTCATTTTACTCACCTCGTATTTTTAATTAGGTAAAGGACCTAATGAAATTATACCATTAAAGATTTTTCCGCCATTTCTCCCTGAAGCCTAAAAAAATCAAGCCAACAGTCTTTCTATGGTATAATTATGTATTAAGAATAAGAAAAAATATTGTTTAATCGGGTTTTAAATTGATGTTCTAAAAACACTGTAAATCGGGAGGTTTTCTAATGAAGAAGATAGGCATTTGCTCAATTTTAGTTCTGTTTCTAACATGCTCCATTTTTGCTCTATCATCCGCAGAGGTTGAAAGAGAGTTCTTACAAGTGATGGATGAAGAGACCATTGATAACATTATGCGGACGTTGTGGCTATACGAAGTCGGAATTTATAAGTATGAAGACCTTAGCCCTGAAATCAAGGAAAAACTGCTTGCTGAGAAGAATCACAACAAAAACTACGGTAAGTTGTTCACACAGAAGCTGACCTATCTCCTGAAAAACCCGGATTCGTTCACGCCTGACTACACTTCCAAATACACGACATATATGAAGTACACAGATTCACTTTCCCCACAGCAGGCCTATGCTTTGACGAACTTTTTAGGACTTGACTCGGATAAAGGCTACGCAGAGATTCCTGCAAAAGCGGATATTCAGATCCCGGCAGATCATGCCATACAATTTGATTTTCAGGTGGGCTGGCACTTTTTTGTCGGATTATGTGAGGACTACCAGGGAAACGAGTATGGTGTTCAGCTCATGTTCTGGAGGAATTCACTGTTGCCAACCGAACAGGCAAAGCAAATGGGGCTCTCCGACGAGGAAAACCAAATGATCGAAATGCATCTTGCCATCAGTAAGGCAGGCGACAAACATTACAGTGCCCGTCCCACAATAATTGGCGGGGCCTCCGGGCTTATGACTTTTAAGGACAGCCCCTTTACGTATACCATGGGAGCCAATCGTATCATGTCATTGGAAAAAGACGCCTTTGCCCCTTTAAGATTGGTTGCAAAGGGTTGGGATGACACGGATGAAGAAGTTGAAATCGAGATAGACATCAAAATAGACCAGAATAAAAAGGTGGTCTTAAACGGAGACAACGGCGCTTCACCCAGTATAGGAGGCGTTGGCACGCTTTATTATTCGATCACCAATATGAAACTGTTTCCGGATGAGAGTTTTTTAAAGATCAATGGGGAAAAGATCGTTTTAAAAGATGGAAAATTCTGGTTCGACCATCAATGGGCCAATGGCCTTGCCCCTGCAGGAAATCCCAGAGACCTCCTTGTCAGGACGGCCTCAAGGTTAACCGAACCAGCACCACCCGGATGGGACTGGTTTATGATGCAATTTGAAGATGAAACGGAAATCGGATTGTCAGCCATTCATATTGCTGAAAACATGTCCTTTTACTATCAGGATGGAGAAGTCCCCCCAGCCACTATGACCGTCAGTACCGAGGGCAAATATGTGGACAAGCAAGGCAACGGCTATGACATTAAAGGAGAATTGGTGGTTTCGCAATGGGTCCGGGCCAAGACATCACCAGACCCGGATCGTTTTTGGGTGACGAGCGTCTGGTATCCCAACCACTGGGAATTTAAGTTTGATGGAGACGTAGTACCTGAAGATAAAAGCCACTTTACCATGGTGCCCATCGTCGAACATGGTCAGTACGCTTACTTTGCCTCCGGTATGCAATATTCCGAAGGGGGCACCTATATCTATAATGAAGACCATCAACTCATCGGAAGGGGATTTGCCGAGTCCGTTTCTTACGCCGACACCACCATGAACATGCTGGCGTTGACGGGCATGCCGGAAACAGACGAGGTCAAAGAGGCGATCAAGACACCGGAAATATCCCAAGAACTGAAAGAGAGAGCACTTAAATATATTTCAATAAAAGCCCCGTATCTATTACCCATGTTTAAACCGACAGAAAAATAAAAAAAACTGCTATACTTAAAGGGAGAGTTGTTGGAAATCTCAGCAACTCTCCCTTTTTCAAAAAATTCATAGTAAGGGGGAAAAATAGGATGATTGAAATTCCGGAAGCCTATACAATTTCGAAGCAAATGAAACAGGAATTAACCGGTAAAAAGATTACCAACGTGGTTACTGTCCAAAACCCTCATAAAATGGCATGGTATTACAAAGATCCCAATGATTATCCCAAAAAGCTCACAGATAGAAGCATCGACGAGGTAAACCATATTAACGGGATCGTTGAGATTTCATTAGGCGATTACAGATTAGCCTTCAACGAAGGAATACGGTTCAAGTATTGCCAAGACAAAAAAGATTTGCCAAAAAAACATCAGTTATTACTACAGTTTGATGAGCATTCTTTTCTGGCCGCTTATGTCCAGATGTATGGGGGAATGTACTGTTTTAAGGATGGAGAATTTACCAACCCCTATTACCTGGTTCAAAAGGAAAAGCCCAATCCCTTAGAGACAGCATTTGATTTTGAATATTTCAGTTCACTGATTAACAACATAGATTCCGATAACATCAGCCTCAAGGCCTTTCTTGCAACGGAACAACGCATACCCGGTTTTGGAAACGGTGTACTTCAGGATATTTTATGGCGGGCCAAAATACACCCCAAAAGAAAACTCAACAGTTTGTCAGATGAGGAAAAAAGAGACCTCTTTGATGCCCTTAAAGCCACCTTAAAAGAAATGACCCGCTTAGGCGGCAGAGACACAGAAACAGACCTCTACGGCAACAAGGGCAGGTATCAAACGGTAATGAGCAAAAACAACAAAGAGAAAAAATGCCCAACCTGTCAGGAAGACGTCATCAAAAAAGCCTACATGGGAGGGAGTATTTACTACTGTGAAACCTGTCAGCCGGAATAGTAAAGAGTTTGATGTAGGGGCGGACCGGTGTGT
>CAYUYU010000111.1:6119-8280 GCA_964449405.1 uncultured Thermotogaceae bacterium | reverse complement strand
CGTAGACGGGGCAAATTGGGGACAACGCTTTTTTAAAATCATATTGCCCATGCTGAAACCCGCAACCATCGTCGCCATTACCATCAGCGTTATCGACTCGCTAAGGGCATTTGACATCGTATACGCCATGACTCAAGGCGGACCCTTTAACTCCTCAAGTGTTTTGGCCAATTACATGTATATTGAATCGTTTAATAATTACAGGATGGGTTATGGGTCTTCAATTGCCGTTATACAGTTTATTATCACACTTGGATTTATCATTTTCTACATCAACAATGTCGTAAAAACGGAAGGATGATCGTATGAATAAAAAGAAAAAAATAGCCGTTTTCGCTTTTTATATCATCTCCACATTAATTGTCATTCTCTGGTTGATTCCATTTGTCATTGCCGCATTCACTTCGGTTAAATCCATGGATGAGATCATGTCAAGTGAATATTGGTGGAAACCTCCTGAAAAAGTGGAGTTTGAAAACTTCAAAGAGGCGTGGACAACGGGTAACATGAAAACGTATTTTAGAAATACCTTTATCGTCACGATACCTTCTGTACTTGGTGCGCTATTGCTTTCCACTTTATCGGCGTTTGCATTGGCCTTTTACGAGTTCAAATTTTCAAAAACCATTCTGCTGATTTTCGTCAGTGGGATGCTTATCCCATTTCAAATGTTGTTGATCCCCGTATTCAGGTTATCTAACACCTTGAATATCTACGACACCTATCAAGGGGTCATCTTGTTCCATATCGCTTTTCAGTTGGGGTTTTGTACCTTTTTCCTGCGCAATTTCATGAAATCCATACCCACCAGTTTATACGAATCGGCCAAGATTGATGGGGCAAAGGATATTGTCATTTATGCAAAAATAGCTCTGCCATTAACACTCCCTGCAATTGCCGCATTGGGTATTTTAGAATTTACATGGATATGGAACGACTACTTGTGGTCTTTGATTCTCTTGAGTTCAGATGAGTTTAAAACCATCACATTGGGACTGGTCAATCTTAAAGGGCAATATCATGCCTCGTGGAATTTGATCGCAGCCGCATCTTTAATCACAGCTGCGGTACCGTTGATTGTTTTCCTGATATTCCAGAAGTATTTTATCGAAGGATTAACGGTTGGTGCTGTTAAAGGCTAAACAAAAAGGATGATTTAAATGAAGATTACAACAAAGGTGTTCCTTGGTTTTGTTGTGATCATTCTCCTGCTATCCGTGATTTTCTTGCTTACAAACTATTCGTTTGTTAATCTAACGGACTTTGGGGAAGGGATCAAACAAAACCTGAGTATTTCTGAAACGAGTTACAATGATTTTTCTTCCATCTCACAATTAAAAGAGCAAGAAACCACCATGCTACAAGCGGTCTTACTGTTGGGGTATGTGAATAATCAGGTGGAAATGGAGTCCTATTTAGAGAATTTTAAACAGTATTTTGACACCTTTTATCAACAAGTCAACCAACTGGAAAACAGTGACCAGATTATTAATATTCTGGATTCACTGAATAAAAATGTTTTGGAAGTCTTTGACTTGAAAGAAAGTGAAATTTACTATTCGGAAATGGTGGATGATTATAAACAAAATATGGTGGCTGAGAAAAACCGTGAGATTCAAGCTGCTAAAAATGAGTATCAACAATTATTGTCTGTTGATCAAGCAAAAACCGATACCATGCTGAAACAAATCAACGATTTTGTAGTATCTTATCCGAAGCCTTCCGAAGAGGACGTTCAAACATTTCTTAAAGAATTGAACATTCGCGAACTTACCTTGTACGAATATGAAGTCCTATGGGATTGCGAACGCTTTGAATGGATCAACGATTATGATGCATTCACTCAATTGAAATTTGCCGTCAGAGGCATGATGACGGAACCGGATAATGCAACCGGCTATAAAAGGGATATCCGAAAGTTGGAAAAGAGTTTGTCTGATGCCATTGTAGATTCAGAAGAAATCCCTTTAGTCGAACGGGAATTCTTTGATGATCTGCTGAGAGAATACAAATCAAAAACTTCCAGTATTTTGCTCATGAACATGGATATTGACAGTAAGGAAAAAGAATTGGAGACCACCAACGAAAGTATCGAAAACTATCAGAAACAGATAGAAGATCTCAGAAGTCAGTCGTTGGAGACCATCAATGACAAGATAAA
>CAYUYU010000111.1:0-6109 GCA_964449405.1 uncultured Thermotogaceae bacterium | reverse complement strand
CAACGAATTCTTTACTCAGAAAATACAGAACTCCAAAACGAATTTCCAAAAGGTCTTTGACGAATCACTCACAACTTCAGGAGAAGTGACTCAGGAAATTGACAACACCAGATGGACCATAAACCTGTTGATTTTGATAACCATTGTTGGAAGTCTTGCCATTTGGTGGTTCGTCAGGTTATCCATCCGAAAACCCATCAGGGATTTGATTGCCAAATCGGCAAGACTTGGAGAATTGGATCTGAGTGTTGATTTTGAATCCGGCAAGCAATCAAAAGATGAAATCGGAGAAGTACAAAAGATCATGAATCAGGTCCTTGAAAGTATCCGAGCTACACTCATCAGTGCCAACGAGGCATCGGGTGTCATGAGTGAAGAAGCGACAGGAATAACAGATTCCATATTTCAAACAACCAAGAGCACACAGGATGTAGAAAACAGGATTCAGTCCATTAACGAAGAACTCATCCATTCTGTTGAACAATTAAAGGAAATGACCACCATGATGCAGGAACTGAATGAACAAAACGGCGAAACCACCACCATGATGAATGCGACGGTGACCGATTCTGAAATTGTTCTTAAAAACGTAGAATCTCAGAAAAAAGGAATCTCCGAAACCACCCGGAAGATTACTCAAATCGGAGAACAAGTCCATTCAAATATCGAGCGGGTCAATCAATTTAAAGAGGTCACCAATCAAACCAACGTATTTATTGAAAGAATTCAGCAAATTGCTGAACAGACCAATCTGTTGGCATTAAATGCAGCCATAGAAGCGGCACGTGCCGGAGAAGCCGGAAAAGGCTTTGCCGTTGTTTCCGATGAAATCCGAAAGTTGGCGGATCAATCAAACCAAACAGCTAAAGATGCCTCGGCACAAATTGGCAATATTGCCAAACTGGTGGATGAAGTGCTGAACGATTCAGATAAAAGTATGACTGACGTTGATGGTGTCGTCAAAGACATTGAAAAGATACCGGTCATATTTGAGGAGATTTCCGAATCCTATGAAAAGGTGAATCAATCCATTGAACAGACACTGACGCATATACGAACGCAATCGGATTTAATCGACAACATTTCTCATGATTCCGAAGAAATGGGTCATAAATTCCATCACTTATCCGTAAACGTGGATGATATTGTTAATTCCGTTGAAGAAAACACCAGTATGATTGAACAACTGGAACCCTCTTCACAAAAATTGCTGGAATTATCCGAAATCCTAAAGAAAAAGCTCAGCATGTTTAAATTTTCGCAAGAGCACGGGTATAATAATACAGACGAATCGAGAGATTAAAGAACAGGAGGAGATGAAATGATAGGAGTGGATTATTATCCCGAACATTGGGATTCTGATTTAAGGAATTTGCCTCAAATGGCAAACGATTTGATCATCATGAAAGAAAACGGGATAGAACTCATACGGGTTGGTGAATTTGCATGGCACGTGATGGAAAGCTCGGAGGGAGAGTATGATTTTTCCCTTTTAGACAAGTTATTCGAATTAACCCGTGAACTTGGTATCAACGTTATCATCGGGACTCCTTCTGCAACTCCTCCAGCATGGCTAATCAAAAAGCATCCGGAGATATTGCAGAAAGATGACAAGGGGCATACAAGACATTTTGGAGGTCGAAGGCATTATTGCTACAACAGTCATATTTATAAGGTTTATGTAGATAAAATCGTTCATAAGCTGGCTGAACGATACGGTGAAATGGACAATTTATATGCTTGGCAGATAGACAACGAATTCGGGTGTGAAGATACCACCTTTTGCTATTGCGATAAATGCGACACGGCCTTTCAAAAGTACCTTGAGCAAAAATATTCAACCATCGATGATCTAAACAGAGATTGGGGAAGCGTATTCTGGTCTCAGAAGTACAACGATTTCTCACAGATCGAAACACCCAAGAGAACAAATGCCTTAAGAAATCCCCATCAATTATTGGATTTTTACCGTTTTTCGACGGATTCGATTATGGAATTTGCTCAAATGCAAATTGATGCAATCAAAAGGTATTCACCCAAACCGATTACTCATAATCTGATGACCAATTTTACGGAGATTAACTATAAAAAGTTGGAAAGTCAGTATGATTTCCTTTCTTTTGATAACTATCATTTTGGAAAAGAGTTCAAACCTTGGTTTACCGGGATGAATTTTGACTTGATGTGGTCACTTCAGCGTCAACCCTTTACCATCATGGAACAGCAACCAGGCAGAGTCAACTGGCAAGTACGCAATGTGTTTTACGATTACAATTGGATGGAAAAGGTTTCCAGACAGGCCTTGTCCCAAGGGGCAAATAACATCGTCTTTTTCAGATACAGGGCCCTGCCCTTTGGTGCTGAACAATATCATAACGGGATATTGAATTACGATGGCAATCCCGAAAGAAGCAAAAGACTGCAAGTCTGCAAACGTTTAAACGAAGTCAGTCCATTAGCAAGAAAGAAATCAAGAATCGGAATTTACTTTGACTATGAAGTGGCATGGATGCACGCCATAAACGGAGTAAACAAGGATTTCGATTATTTCACCTCGATTATGGAACTCTACCGCCCTATATTCGAACATGGGGAACAAGTGGATTTTCTCTTTAGGGATTCTGATTTTCAAGGTTATGACTATCTCATCATCCCTTATGCCCTCTTTATCCCCGAAGAGGTGCTTAAGAAAATATCAGAGACAAAGTCAAAAGTGATCATGACCTGTATGAGTGCCATGAAAGATAAGAGAAATCATATCATTTCACAAAGACCTCTTGGATTGAATATGCGTGGGATAGAATTGGAAATAACCGATTTTGGCGCCATTTTTGAAGAATCTGTCAAGATCAAAGATGGAGAAGCGATACTTGCAGATATGTGGTTTGAAGAACATCATCTTGTAAAGGGTAAAAGTGTTGCAGACTATACAAGAGATGACCTAAAGGGACATTCACCTTTGGTGATCTCAGAAGATAACAAGACCCTTTATGTTGGAACGATTACAGATTATAAAGGCTGGAAGGAGATATACCGTTATTTTGGATTATTGTAATTCAACAGCTAAAAGATGAAAGCATCACACCCCTTTTATTATTCAAGGTCGTTATTGTATAATGAAAGGGGTTGTTATATGGGAAAGGTGGAATTTTGAAAAAAATAATTCTATTCGTATGTTGCTTAATCACAATTGTCGTTGCTTTCTCAGATCAAATCGAAATATTAGGTGAAAAGTATTATTATCCCTTTGAATTCGTCGATGAAGACGGGACACAAAAGGGTATTTTTCATGATATTTGGTCATTGTGGGCGCAAAAAATCGACCAAGAAGTAGACTTTAGTTACTTGGATTCCTTTTCCGAAATCCTTTCCTATGTCCAAACCAGTGAAAATGCCATTATTGGCCTGATATTCTACACACCTGAAAGAGAACAGACCATGGATTTTTCCATACCCTTTTATGAAATAGAAACCTATATCTATTTTAACGAAAACGTGTTTGGTATCAAAAGTATTAATGACATAACCGGATTTGATGTCGGTGTGGTAAAAGATGATTATTCGCATGAATACTTGATTGAAAGAGGGATTGACGGAAAAATTGTCTCGTTTGAAACGGTCAAGGAAATGGTTGAGGCGGCTGCTAATAGAGAGATTTCAGTTTTTATTGCCGATGGACCCATCGCGGACTATTACATTGAAAGATTTGGCGGACAGACGGTTTTCAGGCGTATGGAAAGACCGCTTTATGAAAATAAGGTATATGCAGCGATTAGAAAGGGAAACAAAGAATTATTGAGACTTGTTAATAACGGCCTTTCAAAAATGACACGCAATGAGATCGATCATATCATTCAAAATTGGACCGGTGAACAAGTTACCACTCAGATTCCCTGGTTTTACATCATACTGAGTATCGCTGTTTTTGTCATCATCATGATTTTAGTTTTGTTATGGAATATACAACTTCAAAAACGCATAAAAAAAAGCACCGAAAAGATCACCTCGCAAAACATTCAACTGACACAGAAAAACCAAGAGCTTGAAGAAAATAAGCAGAAATTGCAACAGGTCAACCGTGCTTTAAAGAAGTCGCTTTTTGAAAAAGAAAATCTGGCGAAGGGGATGGAAAGCATTTTAACGGTGACCTCGCAAATTTCTCAGGCTGCAAAAGAAAACCCGGAAAAATTCTTGGATTCTCTGTTGAAAATAGTCATTAAATTGATTCCCAGTGCTGACTATGGCAGCATCTCCCTTTTTGAAGGGGACGAATGGCGGTTTATATCGGCCATTGGCCATGATATTGAGAAACTAAAGAAGATAGATTTAAAGATCGATGATCATTTTGAATTCAATAATACAGTCATCGTCGATCAAATTGTAGACCAGGATAAAAGCACCATTATGAGTGAAAACAAGGCCCTTCAAATTGAGGCCGCCACAAAACCCATTGCGTATTCCATGATTGCCGGCTTGCGTATTGGAGACAAAAAGATGGGGAGTATGGTGTTGGATATCGACAAAAAAAGCGACAAGACATTCAATTCGGATGATTTAAAACTCATGAACGCTTTTTCAAATGTTGCCTCAGCCTTTCTCGCCATGCAACAGTATATGATTTGGCAAGGCAAATTTCAAAAAGAATTGATCCTATCCATGATTCAAATATTGGAATTACACGATCCCTATACAAAGGGACATTCAGAGAACGTAGCCAATATCAGTGCCGCGTTGGCTGAAAAAATGGGCTATTCAAAGGAACGCATCCAAAAAATATACTGGGCGGGACTGGTTCACGATATTGGAAAGATACTTATTCCAAATTCACTGCTGGGCAAACCCGGAAAGCTATCCGGAGAAGAGTTTGCAGAATTAAAAAAGCATCCAGAATACGGGGCAAAGGTCCTTGAAAGCTCACAGGAATTAAAGGAAATTGTGACCATTGTCCGATACCACCATGAAAGATGGGATGGAAGCGGATATCCCGAAGGCTTAACGAGAAACCGCATTCCTGAAGAATCCAGAATACTGGCCATAGCCGACGCCTTTGATGCCATGACCAGTGATCGTCCTTATAGGGGCAGCCTTTCGTGGGAATACGCTATTAGTGAAATCAACACCTATGCCGGAACACAATTTGATCCGGAAATTTCAAAAACCTTTGTTAGTTTTATCAATCAAGAATGGAAATACGACCTTGAGAAAACAGAAAGCATCTGATTCAGCGGGCAAATTTTATCTTCTGATGCCTTCTTAACATAAACAATCCAATCATCCCTGCAATACTAACTAATCCTATCATTCTGTAAACGGACTGTGTACCGATTTTGTCCAGACCAAATCCCACGATGGGCGAAATAACCGCAAAAGACAAACTGGAGATCAAGCTAACCATGGAAATAGTCGTTGCCCGGTAATCATCGGATACTTGCAAGTTGACATAGAATTTCATCGTTGCCGGGTACATGCCTCTGAAAATCTGCTGCAGATAAATGATGCCAATTACCCAGTATCCTTTGATAAAACCGGGAACCATGAAAGAAATAATCAACAAAACAGCCAGAGACATGAGCAGTTTTCTGGGGCGGACATCTGAAAATTTTTTCAACAGAACCTTTGATGCAAAAGCAGCTACAAGGTTCATACCGGCAAAGATGTAACCATAAAAAACAATATCCAAATTAACCACATCAAAATAGGGCTGATACAGCCAATACCCCAAACGAATCAAACATCCGAAAAAAGCTGCAAATACCAACAGCCAAACAATTCTCGGTTTTTTCAACGCATCAGAAAAGCCCATGTATATGTGTTTGACATATTTATGTTTACTTTTCAACCGATCAGGTTCCTTAAAAAACCAAGCCGATGCTGAAGCGATTAAGATAAAAAACGTACTAATCCAAAAAGGGATCGTGGGATGAACCACGTACAAGTACCCGGATAATATGGAAAAAAAAGCCTGACCTAAAAAGATATTTGATGCCGCAGATCCTTCCCTGCCCTGATACTCTTTTTCCCTTCCCAGAGCCTTTAACGACTCGTATAAAATAGCTGAGTCCGCGCCACTAAATAACGTCAGCCCCAAACCGAAAAGAATCTCAGCGAA
>CAYUYU010000110.1:0-8287 GCA_964449405.1 uncultured Thermotogaceae bacterium | reverse complement strand
GGGAGGATAACCAAATAATCCGATTCGCTCAAGGGGAAAAAACTAGGTGATTTTCTTTCCAAGGCAAGCGAATAATAATTTTCCATATCAGTTTTACTAAGAGGGAAGCCGTCATCAAGCCTGATAATCTGCCATTCATCCTCTTTATACACAGCGGTCAAACTGGATTCGATGGAGAAAAAACGTCCCATTACCTTTTCGATTGCCTTTGAAATATCGACTGTGTTTTTTGCCGTGTTCAATTCCCTGGCAAAAGATGCGATCGTGATTAAAAATCTGCTGATAGAATTAGACGTTTCTTCCATAAAAGCCTCCCTAATATACCCCTTAATTATACCATATCAGGAGATAACCTCCCGAGATCAAGCTTAAAACAGTTATTTGCAAAACAATTCATATTACATCATTAATTTTCGGTGAATAATCATAAGAAGGTTTTTTATATTGATGCGAAATTGGACTTGAAAATCTTTGAAAGTTCAATACATATTTATATCATTCGGACTGCTCAGCAATAAATTGATAGACTTCTCTTTCACTTGGCATTGCATCAGCAGCTCCTTCACGTGTGGCTACAATGGCAGAACAGGCCACGGCAAAGTTGGCAGCTTCTTCCATTCGTACAAAGTCGTCCTTTTCTAAGTTTAAAAAACTGTTGTTCATGACCTTCAATATACCGGCCATAAAGGCGTCCCCACATCCCACGGTATCGACAACATCGACAGTGTAACCATTTATATATTTTGCAACCCCTTCTTTATGAATTAAGCACCCTTGTTTCCCAAGTGTGACAAAATCCATTCGTTTAGGATTTGATGGTAATAATTTCAGTGCTTTTTCCGGTTTACACTCTCCGGTGATATAATATAGATCTTCATCTGAACATTTCAACAAATCTACCGCCTCGATGATCTTCATTGCCGTATGGATATACATCTCTTTGTCGAGGATTCGAAACGGTCTAATATTGGGATCAAATGCGGTCAAAACATAATCGCTCTTGGCCTTCTCAAATAGATTTAAGTACGTTCCGGCTCCAGGCTCGTCAACGATTGCCAAAGAGCCAAAATGAAATATGGAAAAATTTTCAAAATTGACACAGTTCACTTTCTCTTTGTTTATGCACACATCCGCTGTGTTTTCCCGATAAAACTCGTAATCGGCCTTCCCTGATTCATCAACACCGGCAAAGGCGAGAGAGGTTTTTGCCCCCTTTTTGATAAATATATATTGGGTATCAATACCCTGACTTTCAAGATATTGATTTATGGCCTTTCCAAAACTGTCATCTGCAATCTGCGTGAAAAAAGAACAACTTTCACCCAACTCTGACAAACCACAACACACGTTAAAGGGAGAGCCCCCCATTCGCTTTTGGAACGCACTACTTTCCCCAACATTTTTTCCTCTGTCAACAGAAATCATATCAAAGAGTACTTCTCCGGCACACAAAATTTGTGCTCTTTGAGATTTTTTTTTCAATTTTATCCCTCCAAAAATATCAAGACTCGTTCAACAACGATCTCTATCTGTTCTGATCGGGTAATTTGTGCCTCCCCATCACCAAACTGATCTCCATAATCGCCAAATTGTGAATGATTTCCACCTTCAATTTCTACATACACTGTATCCGGGGGAAGAAATTCCTTGTTATTTTCAATCTTTTCAGTTGTTGATAACCCATCATTTGAACCGGTTATGGATAATACCGGCAACTTGGCATTGGACAAATCAAAACTTTTCGTTGTATAAGCGGCCAATAAAATCAATCGATCCACCATTCCGGGATGATCCACACAGAATTTACACGCCATGGCTCCTCCCAAAGAATGGCCGGCAAGGGACCAGGACTCAATGTCGGGATATTTTTCCATCACGGTTAAGGCCTTATTGGAACCAAAAATCGCCAGATTAAGCGGCATAGGTACAATGATGGTCAGAATTCCCTCCTTTGCCAGTTCGAGCGCTATGGGCGCATAAGCATCTATGGCTACCTTAGCCCCGGGATAAAAAATCACGCCTTTGTTGACGCCTTCAACGGGAAGAAACTCTATGAATGTATCATCTGTCATCACTTGAACGTTTTTTGTTCCTTTCATTGCATCTTTTGCCATATCTTGTGCAGCCATGGTATTGGTTCCCCAAGCTACAAATCCGGAAAAAGCGATTAAGAAGAATAATAAAAGAAAAATCCCGATCTTTCTTTGAATGATCATAATGCCCTCCGTTCTTTTCTTGTTATTATAACTCATATTTGTGAAAAACTTTTGATTACAGTTTGTAGTATTTAAAAACCAATTTTCCGGAAGACTTTGCTTAGAAAGTCCTCACCGGTTAAATCTTCGGGTTTTTCACTGCGTAAGAGCATCTTTTTCGCCCGTCGGTCGTTGACCTTCATGCGATGGAGGATGTAAAGGGACAGGAGGTATTCAAAGGGCAGCCAGCTCCCGTGACTGAAAGGGGTGATGTATTTTTTGGCGTCCTCCAATTGTTCAAACAGCAACTTTCGAGTAGGTCTTGGAAGGGTTTCATCAAAAAAGGCATCGATAATCGTGGTTCTGGATTGCTTCAATAAATGGGCATAGGCTAACGGATCGATTTTCAACAGGGGATGGACCTCATTACTTTCGATGATTTCTTTTAGAGTCATTCGATTAATAAGCGGCATCTGTTCTTCGTAGGTTTTGTATAACTTCTCTTTATCATTTAAGCCGTATTGCTCTCCATAACCCTTTTCCATCAGTTTTCTTGCGAATTTTGTTGCCCTGGATTCATGCATAATCATCCCCATATGCCCGCCGGTTGCTACCATGATGGTCTCTTTGATTCTCTTCTCTACGGCTGAAACAATACAGGAAATCATTCCTCCAAGACAATAGCCTACCAAACAATTGTTTTCCAACCACAACCCCTCTTGTTGCAGCAGATCGATGGTGGTAATCACATCAACTACAGCATGCTCCCATATGGGAACCATCAATTCCAAATCCGGCCAGAGATAGTTTTTCCCGCTGACGGATTTATCTTCCACACGGGTGTAATTTCCAGGAGGGATGATTACCGAGGAACTGATCCCAGCTGAAGAAAGATGGGTCGCCATCCATAACAAAAATTTCACATTCCTGCTGCCCAGCCCCTGCATAATAATGGCTGAGGCTCTCACGGGGCCTTTTGGCTGAAAATTGTAAACTTCAACCACCTTTGTCCCCTTTCTGGCTTTTCGGTATCTTGAATCGTACCTTAAATAGTTACACCGATAATTCTTCCCTTTAAATATATAGCCCGAAAGGTACTGGATTTTCCCCTTTTCGTATTGAAAATCAACTCGCATAATGATCTCCTTTCACGTTAGAGTGAGAATGAGCTTTGTCGTTTTCCAATAACCTTGCCCTCAGAAAATTGATGGTTGATTCCAGAATACTGATGGTTTTAAAATCCTTTAGGGTAAATTCAAAAGCGTGGTTCCCCTTCTTATGGACGTAAAATTTATAGTCAATGGAACAGGCCTTCAATTTCCGCGCCAGTTTGATGGATGAATTACACGGCACTACATCATCCTCTTTTCCATGCACCAAAAATACCGGTGGCATAGCCGAATTGACCCAGTACATTGGTGAATAATAGCGATAGACATCATCACTATCATCCGGTAAACCCTTCAAAGTTGTTCGCGTCGCAAATCTTGCAAACAACGATTTGTTATCTTTTTCAAAGATATCTCTCAAATCAGAAGGAGCGTAAAAGGCAACAACAGCTTTGATTCCATTCATTCTGGAATCCCTTTCTTCTTCTCCTATTTCGGATTTTGTAGAAGTGTAATAAGATGCATATAACAAAGCCAAATGCCCCCCTGCTGATAGTCCCATCAAAGCCATTTTGGAAGTATCCAATCGTAACATTTTTGCCTTTTCTCTCACATATTCCATGGCATCCGAGTAATCTTCCAAGATGTCCTCCATCCTGTTGTTTATACCGTATCGATAGTCAATGGAAACAACCGCAAGTCCTTTGGAAGCCAGATATTTACTCCAAGAGACGTTGTTGGGTTGATTTCTAAACCCGGAAATCCACCCGCCCCCGTGGGCAAAAAAAACCACCGGATATTGTTCACGTCTTTCTTTGGGATACCAACAATCCAATTTTAGGTTAAGATTGCCCGATTGCTTGTAGACATAGGTGTCAAAACGGTAGTGCCCCTTTGGTTCAAGAGGAACGCGTCGGGTAAGCAAAAAGAGCACGAACACAATGGTCACTCCCACAAAAGCCAAAGCGGCATTCACCGCTAATAAAATAAAAAAGAGCAACCAAAGATAAAACTTGTTCACCATGAAATATGATTTTTTTATTTTTGTGTTGATTTTTTTGAATAGCGATTCTTCTGTTGCCATGATTGATTCTCCCAACCTAAAATCAAAATTACGTGTAACTCCCTGCAAAAAGATTATACTGCAAAAACACAAAAAAACCATGCCCTTTTAATCCCACTCTGTTTTCCAACATTCACTCTGTTCTTTTCTTTTCAATTCTTTGTTGGAAAATATGGTAAGATTACTCAAGCCGGATGATTTATATCATTCAACTGATGAGAAGGAGATACGTGTGAAGAAGAAAGTTGTCAGTTATATTACAGGGGCGGGTCTTTCAGTCGCAGTTATTGTCATGGTCTATTTGCTGTTTCTATTTATTCAATTGCCAATTATGCCCATCAGCAACCTTTTCAACTATATGCCCGATGGTGGTCACTCAAACGATATACAAAACGATTACTATGATATTCAAGCACAGGAAGCGGATGTGCTTTTTGATTTCAAACTACCGCCAGAAATATCCGGTGTGTTGTTTCAGAGTTCATTTGACAAAGGAGTAAGGATCTATTCCACAACAAACCCCGATGAACCATTGAGTATTCTTTCGGAAAGTAACTGGCGACTTATTGACCTCCGGCAACACGAAAAAGCCGAAACCATCCGGTTTCATGTGGAAAAAGGGGGCAGGCTGTTCCTGAGTTCTAAACCCTTTGCGGGACAATTTGAATATTTGAAATTCTTCTCCCGTTTCACTGACCTCTTCTCCAATCAGTTTGTGATGATCATCACAGGTATGAGCTTTTTGCTATCATTCATCATGTTTTCGATTGGAAGGGTGAATAGGGATCTGACGAAATCATATTATGCCCTGGGATCTTCACTTTTGTTTTATGGGGTTCTCTTTTTCTCCTCGGGAACCTTTCTAAATTATTCAGGTTATCTATACAACAAGCTAAATGATACACAAGCGCAATTGCTGATCATTAACAACATCTTTACGATTCTGAGCCTATGCTTCACTGTCCTTCTTTTTTATGGCATTGAATATTTCATCCTCAAAGACTGGAAATACACAAAGAGATTGATTGTCATCAACTTATTAGGCTTTCTTCTTTCTTTAATAGGCGTTCCCTATATGTTAACCGTCACCGCCTTTGTCAATTTCCTTTTTTTCGCCATTGTTTCCTATCATTCAGGGTTAGTAGTTTTTACATTTTTGGCTTTTGTAAGACCTCTGGGAGAGATCATCAATGTTTTTTCATCGCGTTTATTTTCATTATATCCCTTCAGCTTGAATGAAATTACCTTTTGTATCGTGTTTATCGGCTTTGGCACTTTCTTCATCATGGATTACAACAGAAAACAAAAGGAAATCAACGAAAAAAACGAGGAATTAAGCGCATCAAATGAAGAAATCATGGCGATGAACCAGGAATTGGAAAGCTCCTATATGGAAATTGAGAAATTAAACAACGATTTGGAAGCCACTGTACTCAGACGAACACAACAGCTTCGCAAAAGCATGCATTCAGTCAAGACACTGTTGAACAATACGGATGAGGGGTTCCTGAAATTTGACGATTCTCTGATTGTTGAACCTGAGTACAGCAGAGAATGCCTGACCATTTTTAAAAGAGCAATTGATTATCATTTCTTTCCGGCTCTGATTATGTCTGAAAACCCGGAAGAAATCCCATTTGTGACGGAAACGCTTAGGGCTGTGATCAATGAATCCTCCGATGAGAAAAGAGAAATCTTGATTTCGCTCCTTCCTGAAACCGTTAACCGACAATCAAAAACACTGTCTTTAAAATACAGGTTAATCCTGGAAAAGGCACTATCTGAACCGAGTGAAACCGACTCCGTTTCTGAAGACTTAGGTGAAAAAAGAAAGATCATGGTGATGATTCGAGATATCTCCGAAAAGATAAAGTTGAAAGATAAATATGAAAAAGAAAAGGAACTGTTTGAGCAAATCGTAAAGATCATGGCAAACTCGGAAAATTTCATAGAATTGAAAGAGGATTATCAACAATTCTGGGAAGAGTTGTCAAACAAACTTCAGTCAAAATCCTCATCAAGTGATTTCCCCGAACCATTCATCATCGATGAAGCTTTTCGGAGCATCCATACCTTCAAAGGCAACTTTGCCAGTTTTGGCTTTCAACACTTGGTTGAACATCTGCATCAACTGGAATCAAGACTGAGGGACAAAAAAGATAAAGCCGCTGAGATTTTATTATGTGTGATTGAGAATGGAGAAGAGGCAAAATGGTTGGAAACACAGATGCAACAGATCTATGAATACATCAGCCCTCAAATCCTGGAACGTCAACTTGATTTGAACAAAAAGAGAAAGACATTAGTGAAAATCAAAGATCTGCTTAGTGGTAAACCTAGTCAAGCCGATTTAAAAGAAGCTCAAAATCTGCTGGATGAGATGGAAAAAATGCGCTTTGAAGACATCTTTGAACCCACGAAAAATCTGGTTTTATCGACAGTCAGGCGATTGAATGTGAACTTGAAGACCGTCGAAGTCTCGGGAACCAATGTTTATATCGACAAATACAAACTCAAGCCCTTGTTAAAAACCTGGATTCATCTGTTCAGAAATATTATCGATCATGCCATAGAAGACCCTGAAACGAGGATCGAAAACGGAAAAGACCCCGGAGCGACCATTCATGTCCAAGCTCAAAGAACGTCAGAACAACTGATCATTGACATTACCGATGATGGTCGTGGTATCGATCGTGAACTAATTATCAAAAAGGCCCAAGAAAAAGGTATTTTCTCTGAAAAGATAACAGATCCTTCACAAATCAATTTGGAAGACATCTTATTTCACGAAGGCTTTTCCACGAAAGATATCCCAACGGATATATCGGGAAGAGGTGTCGGTTTGAACGCAGTAAAAAGTGCAGTTGAAAGCCTCAAAGGGAGTATTCAAGTCAAAACTCAAAAAGGTCAAGGAACAACAGTCTCTATTATTATCCCTCTATAAGATTAAAGATTGGAGTTGCCACTCCCCCTGTTTAACGAAAAAATGCACCCTTAAGCTTGATGGCATCCTCCGGACAAACTTCATGACAAACATAACATCGAATACATTTTGAATAATCGATCTCATAGCTGTCAATGTTGATCGCCTGTACCGGACAGTTTTTTTCACATCTTCGACATTCGATACACCGTTCTTTATCAATATGTGGTTTCTTTTTAAACAGGTTAAAACGGTTACTGAAAAAACTCAACCCCGAAAAAATAAGGCTGGTTTTTGGCAATAACATTGATCCGGACCATTCCCCGTGGGTTTCATATTCTCGAATGAGCTTCTTTTTTGCCGCCTCGATTAATATCGGATATTTTTTTCTCTGTAAGCCGAGGGATGAAGCAATGGCATCATCTAATACAAAGGGATTTTCAGAAATAAAAATGACACCGAGTTTTTTTGGTTTTCCATTTGAAGGCCCGTTACCCTCATGGGCTATGAGACCGTCCACAATGTTCAACGTAGGGTTGACCACTTCACAAATCTCCACCATCAATTTGGCAAAGTTATGATTGTTTAATGCCTTAAAATGCCAGGAAGACTTTTCTTTTCCCGGTACACATCCAAATGTATTTTTCACTGCCAACGTCAGAATTGTCAGGGAATGCGTCTTCAACTTTGCCAGATTGACAACCTTATCCGCCTCAAGAACCTTTTTGGATATGCTGAAATCGTATTCACCGTCATGCTTCACCTTAACAGGATCGTCTAATTCTACAAATTTTACACCATGCTTTTCACATACCTCAATCAGACCGGTTTGGCTTGCCACTGCATAACCGTTGCCGTCCGGAGGACTGTCTCCAACAAACGGAACCGTTTCCAATCCCAACAAGAAATCCAATACCACATCAAGGGTATCCGGATGTGTGGTGACGCCCTGATTCACATCTCTGGCGCTTAGAAGATTCGGCTTAACCAGGACGCT
>CAYUYU010000109.1:0-8334 GCA_964449405.1 uncultured Thermotogaceae bacterium | reverse complement strand
GTTTTTATCTTCCACACGTGGATTAGTGTCCGCTTTTCGCCGTCTCCCAGGCCGGGTTCAAAGACGTAGAAGAGGTGGTTTTGTCGGTCATAGCTGCAAGCACCCAAATGGCGTTTCTGTTGCTGTCCTTCTACATAAAACAGGTGTTGATCGACATTGAGAAAAGCATACGGTTGGGGTTCATGGGGTTGCATGATTCCCTGGGCAACTTTGGCCAAATCTTCGGTGTCATAGAACAAAAAACCACCTTCGAAAGTGTCGCTCCACCAGCCGCGCAGCCAGGGGTAGGTGCAATTCTCCATACAAGGTCCGGTGGGGTCTCCATACCAAGTATCCCCAATCCCTTTCGTTCCCACAAAGACCACAGCCGCTCTGTCTCCTGCTGTCAGCCAGGCGGCACCGGACCATTCATCGGAATGGGCATAGCCATCCATTTCATTCCAGGGGTCCGGTTCTCCCTCGTACCAGTTGGCATATTGGATCAGGGGAATTGATGAGAGGGTGGTTCCGGGAGCAGGAGGATTGCCTTCATTCCATGGGCCAATCGCCATGACGGTTGGCCCCATTCCGGACCAGCCTCCGTCACGGTATCGTCCGGTTGCCAGTCTCATGCCAGGGGTGTATTCATTTGCCCAAGTGCTTGGGATTTCAAAAAGATAGTCATTGACATTGTAGGGATTGCTACCTTGAATGCGCCATGCTCCTTGAGGCTGGGGATCGGATTGATCAATCTCACACCACATATGGGACGGATGCTCATCCTGGAAATGAGCTCCCCAGCATAGATAGAGTTTGGGGTAAGTTTGCTCTCCTTGCGCCTCAAGGATTTCCAACCCCACCCGTGGCATTTCCTCTGCCCAACTGAACATCCCGCCCTTGACATTGGTAAAGGGTTGAAGGGTAGTAGCCAGATTCAGATCCGAGAGATTTTTGGCGGGAGAGATGATGGGCACGGGAATATCAATTTCGGAGAGCCGGTTGTAAACTTCATGTCCCGTCCCGAAGATGGAGCCAACAAAGCCATCATCTCTGCCTCCCGGGTCTCCCGCCTCATGATAGGCCATGGCTTGCCCGCCCCATTCCCAGCTGAGCGGATCGGACTGCCAGGGGGGTGTAAGAAAGGCTCCCAGGTATTGGAAGTCTTCAGGCATGATTCTGGATGGACTGACCACTTCATTTTGAAAACGAGCCTGAAAGGAGACATTCTCCTGTGCGTTGAACGTATGGATCACATTTGGGGATACGGATACCGCACCGTTATACCACCCTTGAAAGGTGTAAGGATCGATGGATTGAGCTTCTATTGATATTTGACTTTGTGCATCTACAGTTTTAGTTTGGGTTTTGCCCCATGCTCCCCCGTCGATTCGCACATGCCCGCCTTGTGCAGGAGACGCTTCCGCACTGATGGTATATTGTTGTTCCACAGGATCGTGTTCGCCATTATCGCATCCAACCATGATGATGAACAGCATACTCAAACAAATCAGAAGAACTTTCCCTTTTTTGTCTTTCATGATGATACCGCCCTTTTCAATTTGGATTATCCGCCTGTCTTTGTATGAGAAAGAGATTCAAGTTGAATGATGGATTAAATATTATACCACGAAAAACGGTAGCAGCAAGCGACAAAAGCAGTTCTTCTTAAGTGCCTATGCTTCTAACAGGGTATTAATGAGTTCTCTTTCGATTTCCTGTATGCCATTTTTAACTCACTTTTTATGTTATAATGTTATGATTATTTACCCGGAGGTCCTGAATGAGACTTAAAAAGAAAACAGAGATGGTAGAAAAAAGGATTAAGATGGAGCATATGGATATGGACTATGTTGTCTTTGGCAGCGGGAAAGAGAATTTGATTATTGTCCCGGGTTTGAGCGACAGCTTGACGCCTGTTAGCCAAACGGGTGTGATGCTTTACAGACAACTGAAAGAATTTACGTCTGCTTTCAGGATTTATATTTTCTCCAGGAAGAAAGATTTGCCTCCCGGCTTTAGCACTCGAGACATGGCTGATGACTTATACCGGGCTTTGGAATCTTTGGGTTTAACCCATTATAGCCTCTTGGGTCTTTCCCAAGGTGGGATGATTGCCCAATTTTTTGCCATAGACCATTCTCACGCTTTAAAAAAAACAATTATCGCTGTATCCCTTTCTAAGCCAACAGATACTTCACAAAAAACATTTAATCGATGGCATATGTTATCTATGCAAGGCGAATATACAAAACTCATCATCGATACGGTTAGAAAGTCCTATCCTTCCGGAAATTGTAGTTGGTTCAGACAAATAAAAGCTTTTTTAGGTACTTTTGGGAGGTCAAAATCATTAAACCGGTTTATTATTCAATCAGAGGCCTGCATGAATCACAATTCACATGAAGAACTTCATAGGATTAAAACACCCACTCTGATTATTGGGGGAATGAAAGACGAAATCGTTGGTCATAAAGCAGCGGCTGAAATGGCTGAGCATATTCCGGGCTCTGTTCTAAAAGAATATCCTTATTTGGGTCATGACCCGCTGAATCATTCAGAAGTGATAAAAGACATCTATCGTTTTCTCATTGAATAAGCATGGTTTTGAAAAGAGCGTCAGACGCTTTATATTTGCTCTCTGAGTCTATCATAAAGATTTTTCAGTCGCTCAAACAACGGCTTTATCCTGTCTTTTTCTCCACTTCTCGCAGCATGGTTAATCGTTGTCAGTACTTCAGCTATTTTCACGTTCCCGATGTTGGCGGAGGTTCCTTTTAATGCATGAGAAATCCAATCAATTTCACCCATTTCTTCATGATAAACCGCTTTTTCAAGCTGGGGCATTTGCTCTTGAAAATGACGCTTGTATTCCACAAGGATATGTTCGATTTCTTTATCCCCCAGGCACATTGACTGCAGGAATGCTGTGATATCTCTTTTTTGATCGGAATTTTCTACATGCCCGATGACTTTTTCATTTTCCGGTGATGGTATCCATTGAAACAAGTTTTTCATCGTTTGATTTAATGCTTCCAGTCTCAAGGGTTTTGTCAGATATGCCGTCATCCCGGCTTTGTGCACATTCGTTTCTTCGCCTTTAATTGCCTTTGCCGTTAAGGCGATAATGGGGATTCGTTCACCTTCTTTTTCGATGTTTCTGATTTCCTGAGAAGCTCTGTATCCATCCATTTCGGGCATTTGAATATCCATAAAGATCACATCAATGGTATTCTTTTTCTTAGCAAATATCTCAACAGCTTCTCTGCCCGTTTTTGCCTCATACACCCTGAATGAACCTATCTGGGATAAATATCTGATTAACAGCTCTCTGTTTAACTTGTTGTCTTCTGCAATTAATACGATTATTGTCTTGGGGGGGATACTTGTTTTTGAATAAACCTTTTTTTTGTGGATTGTCTTACTTTTTCTTGCTGTGGGTATTTCTTCTGTGATTTGTTCACTATAGTTAAAAAAAGTTTTAAAGGCGAATTCTGATCCTTTTCCTTTGATGCTTTCAATCATGAGTTTACTGCCCATCTTTTCAATCAACCGCTTGGAAATCGCCAATCCCAATCCCGTTCCGCCAAATTTTCGGGTAGTTGATGAATCTTCTTGGCTGAATTCTTCAACAATGGTCGTAATCTTTCCTTTTTCAATACCTATTCCGGTATCACTAACGGAGAACAAAAGCTCTGCTTTTTTGTTTACAAGATCCTTTTCCAAAAGAAGCACTTTTAACTCTATTTTTCCTTTTTCTGTAAATTTAATGGCATTACTAAGAAAATTCAGCAATATTTGCCTTAATCTGACAGCATCTCCATGAATATTCCGGGGTAAATCTGATGAAAAAACACTTTTCAAGACCAACCCTTTCTCTTGAACCTTGAGCTTGACAATGGCAATGGTTTTTTCTAACATGTCTTTCAGGTCAAACTGCTCATTCTCCAAGTCCAGCTTACCGGCTTCTATCTTTGAAAAGTCGAGAATATCGTTGATGAGGTCCATCAAAATAATTGAAGAATTTTGGACATTTTTCACATATTGGCGTTGATGGTCATCAAGAGGTGTGGTCATAAGAAGATCCGTAAACCCTAAAACCCCGTTTAACGGTGTCCTGATCTCATGGCTCATATTTGCCAGAAAATCCGATTTCGCCTTATTCGCCTCTTTTTCTCTCTTTTCGCTTATTTTAAGCGCATTAACGGCATTTACCCGTTCGGTCACGTCAATAAACGAACCGATTACTTTGGTTACATTACCCTTTTCGTCCCTTTCGAATGGTTTGTCATGTGTAAGCAGCCAGATCCATCTCCCATCCTTTCGTTTAAAGCGATATTCATGGGATTTGACCGTGTCATTTTTACTTTCACTCACTTCTTTTATATGCTTGAGAAGAGCGGGTAAATCATCTGGATGAAAGTATTCCAGATATTTCTGTCCCATGGCATTAATCTCTTCTTTGGTCCAACCGGTGATGTGGGTATAAGGTTTGTTCACATAGATATTTCTTTCTTCCTTCAAATCGTAAATATTTAGGGCACTGACAATGGAGTCAAGGATTCGCCGGTTCTCCATTTCAGTCTTGATTTGTTGTTGTTCTACCTTTTTTCTGTCGGTGATATCATACCAGTATGAAAAATAATATCTTATCTCTCCATTGTATGTAACCCTTGTATTCTTGATTTGGACCCAGAATTTTTCATCGGCTTTATTTTTCATCTGCCATTCACTTTCGGTTGTCTCATTTGAAAGGGCGATTATATATTTTTTCAACAATTGGTCTTTTTGTTCATTTGGCCACCAGGGAAAAGGAGGACTCATCAGTCGGCATTCTTCTTTACCGTAACCTGTGATTTTCTCAAAGGCATGATTCACATATTCTATGCTGCCATCAGTGTTTAGAATTTGTTTGGGGAAAGGGGATTTCTCAATGATTTCTTGTGATACAAAAAACAGTTCTTCTCTTTTTTCTCCTCTTACAGTATGATTATGAAGATCTGAAAATACGTACAAAATTTGGTTATCCGGAAGTAAGCTCACTTCAATTTCACGCCAAAAGTAGTTTCCTTCATGTGTATAAAAAGTTAAGGGCCTGTATTCTCTCTGACCTGTTTGATAGACCTTTTTTAGAAGATCCAGAAAACCAAACTCACTGACAAAAGGAAAGACTTCCGTTAACCGTTTCCCAAGAACGGCCGCTCTCTTTTTGCCATCCAACATTTCAGCCTTTTGATTATATTCTACAAACTCAAAGGCTTCTCCTTCGTTGATCACATCGAAAACCGCTATCCCTTTGTTGATATGGTCAAATATTTCTCTGTAAATATTCCCCATCTGTCCACATCCCAATTAAAGGTGTGTTCTTTTTCCTACTTAGAAATTTTAATCATTATAGCATAAACAAAGTCCTTAAAAGCTTGACAAATAAGATAAAAGCACTTCGATGAATGTTGTTGACCTATTATGTTCGGAGTCCTTACAAATAATAGTAACCCATTTATCTTTTAATGTTTATTGTTATTTTTGAGCCGGAGTTGTAAAATAAGGGCATGAGATTAAAATACTCCTTATTTAAGAATTATTTGACGGATAATAAAAAGAAAGAGATAAGAAAAGAAGTATTCTCCCTCGCCTTACCGGCGATGGGGGAGAATGTCCTACAGATGATTTTGGGAATTGTAGACACGGCCTTTCTCGGCCATTTGCATTGGACAGCCATGACTGCTGCTGGTATGGCAAATCAGGTTCTTTTCATTTTTCAAGCGGCATTTATGGCCATTGCCATTGGGGCAACCGTTCTGATCTCCAATGCGTTTGGCTCGGGGGATAAAAAATCAATACGTCTGACGGCTTGGAACAGTATCTATATGACACTGATTCTCGGCATGATCGTGATGATGACCGCCTTTTTTTCAAATGCCATACTGGTGGTCTTTCCCGGAGTGAGTGAAGAAATTAAACAAATCACTGATTCTTATTTAAAAATCATTCTATTTGGGGGTATGGGTTTTGCTTCCATGTTTATTCTCTCGGCCATTTTAAGGGGGAGCGGAAACACAAAAACGCCTATGATCGCTGTAGGCATTGCCAATACCGTTAATATCTTTTTAGATTACATTATGATTTTTGGCCATTGGGGATTTCCTCCTTTGGGAGCACAAGGTGCAGCCATCGCCACGGTTATCTCCAGATTCGTGGGGACCGGAATTCTTTTACTTGCCTGCCTGAAATCCCAAAGGCTCTCCATGCTTGGTTTTGGAAAGATAAGTCTGAGTCTGATACGCCTTAAAAAAATCCTGAAAATAGGGATCCCTACTGCTTTTGAAAACCTCATCTTCAGTATTGGCGCACTTGTCTTTGCCAATATCTTGTTGATCGCCGGGGAACAGGCGTATGCCGCGCATCGAATCGGCATTAACATTGAATCCATCTCCTTTATGCCCGGTTTTGGTGTTTCCGTCGCCATCACCACTTTAGTGGGCATGTACAACGGAAGAAACCAAAAAAATACCATGCTTGGAGTTGTACGACAAGGGTGGATCATCGGAAGTATTTTTATGGTTTCAATAGGCGGGTTGATTATCTTATATCCGGAATTGTTGATCAAGCTGTTTACTTCCGATCAGGTGATTTTGGCCGAAGCGGTTCTTCCGGTAAGGCTTTTGGGCTTTTTTCAGTTCTTCCTGGCAACGGATTTTGTTATGACGGGAGCCTTCAGAGGCGTTGGAGATACCAGAACGCCTATGATTATTACTTTTATCGCCATCTGGTGTATTCGCGTTCCGGTAGGCTTTATATTGGTCCATCATTTCAACCTGGGGTTATTGGGAGCTTGGACCGGCATGATGTTTGATATGGTTTTCAGAGGCCTAATCAAGATGTATCTGTATTCCAAAGGAACCTGGGAAAAACATGCGGATAAAACCAGATTGGCCGCGCAGGAGGAGATTGCAGAAACTCCGGCTGGTATTGTTGTTGAAATGCTGGCGGATAAAGCCGATAATAAAGCGCTTACGCAGCAGGATTCAGTGTAGAATTTTTTTCAAAAGCTTTTTTACCCCAATCACCAACATGAACGGCACACATGCCACGAGAATCAATAGTTCGTTGAACCATTTACTTCCCTTAACCGGCTTGAATTTTAAGCGATTCCAAAAATTACCTGCGGCAATTCCCATAGCATTTCCCATCATGATCATACGGATGACTCCCAAGATTCCAAGGGCTTTTTTCTCGCCATAGGTTTTCACCAAACAATCCCAGTCCTCATCTGAATAATGCCCTTCGTTTTCAGCGTAACGCTTTCCAAAAAGCATCGCTTCGGTTGCATCATCGAAACTGATAACCATCCCCGAGCTGATTTGGTTAATATCAGCCTGTTCAAGCCCAATTTTCTTGGCATGCTGGGTATGAAAAACCCGGCACATTTCACAGCCGTTGACCTCGGTAACCGCCAGCATGATCTTCGTTTGAAGGCTTTCATCCATCATTCCGTTATGCCGGGCGTATTTAAAGTCCGGCATGGATTCAAAGGCTTTATCCATTATCTTGTAAAACTGGATCACATTAAAACCTTTTCCAGTCAATTTTTTCATGAGAGTCTCCTTTTGGTTTTCTTGTTCTATCATACCATTTATGAAACATTCCATGATTATCATGCCGTTATCCTGTTAATAAAAAACTCTCTTGCAAATCCCAAAAAATATGCTATAATCAATCGAAATTGAACAAAGGAGGCGGTACATATGAGGAATAAACTAATCGTAATCTTTTCGGATCAAGTGAATAATGCACATTTTTGTATCGCCGGTGTTCAGTAATTATCAAAATCTATTCCATGATTTAACAAAAAATCTTACCGAACTATATTAGAATAACATTTACATCTGAGCTGTGGTGATATCATCACGGCTCTTTCTTTTTTCCGGCTTATCAAAAATTTTGCATTATCCATTAATGAGTCCACTGTAAAAAGCCAAAAGCTTTGTGAACGTCTTTGTTAGAGCTGTAGGGGTGGACCGGTGTGTCCACCCGCGAATGCAACAAGGGGTAATAAACAAAAGCGTTGGCTTTTTTATGAGCAATCTTTATTAAAATAACGCATGTAGAAAGGAGTGATGTCGTGTGAATGATAGACTTCAAAACCCAATAAGCAGCGTAGGCCATTCAGACAAACATGACTGCAAAAAAGGAGAACGACATTGACAGAATTAAGAAAATTAGGTTGGAACCATTATTTTTCACAACAATTTGAGTTTTATAAAGAACAGAGGTGTAAGGAAAAAAAATACTATGAAAAAAAAGAATTCGGCGTGGCTCGAGTCAATTCACAACAAAAAAACTATTACAAGATCA
>CAYUYU010000108.1:0-8391 GCA_964449405.1 uncultured Thermotogaceae bacterium | reverse complement strand
TATTGGGATGAAGACAACTTGATGGCGTTGTATGATCACTTAATTGAGTTTAACGGGAAATATTATATCGATTCTCACAGGGGGTTATTGGCTTTACAAGAAATGAAGGATATGCGAGATGATTTTGCCCTGATGATTGCATTGATCGAAAAAGAGTATGATGCAAATGATATTGAGAAAGTAAAAAGCCAATTTAAAAGGCCAGAATTGCAAAATGAAATTGAGATGTGTTGTGAGTTTCTGTTAAATGGGAGGAAAATTAAATAACGTTTGCTGATTAGCAAAAAAATCTCTACAAGAGGAGTTTTTTGTTATGTTATAATCGCTCATGGATTACTTGAATAGTTTTCAAGGAAAACCCTTGAATAAAGATAAAGAGCAATATTTTCAAACATCAACTATCGATAAAGTTGCTTTTGAAATAGACCGAAAAATAAGCAATATTTACCGAAGGCATCCTAAGTTCCTTTTCCGATTGAGGACTGCAGCATTGTTGGTTTTGGATATGCAGAGATATTTTACAGATCCTCAATCTCATGCCTATGTTCCCTCCTCTCAAGCCATTATCGGTAATATCAACAAATTGATTTATTTCTTTGTATCGCACAACAGGCCAGTCTTTTTTTCCAGACACCTTGATACTTCGAATCAAACTTTAATGAAAAGCTGGTGGGAACACGCCATTCAGCAAGAAAATGAATTTTCCGAACTTTGTGATGCGTTTGACAGTTCTGTTGGTCAGGTCATAGAGAAAACAACTTACGACTTTTTCACAGGAACGACTTTAAATGAACAATTAAGAAAGGAAAAGGTTCAATCGATTGTGATTACGGGTCTTATGACGCATTTGTGCTGTGATACAACAGCCCGTAGTGCTTTTGTCAAAAACTACCAAGTATTCTTTCCCATAGATGCAACAGCAACTTATAATTTATCTTTTCATATAGCCTCTTTTTTCGCTTTATCCCATGGATTTGTCGTTCCGACATTAACCAAAAGGTTGATCGATGAAAGTGAATAAGACAATCATCATCATTGGAGGCGGTCCTGGGGGTATTTCTGCTGCTATACAATTACACAGAAGCGGTTGTCAACCGCTGATTTTTGAGGCCAAACAATTGGGCGGATTGCTTGTAAATGCCTATCGCGTTGAGAATTATCCCGGTTTTCCCAAGGGAATATCTGGTGTTGAGCTTGTTCAATTGTTTTGTGAGCAATTGGAAATGTTTCAGCCCGAGATTGTTTATGATCAGGTGCTTTCGATTGAAAAACAACAAAACAACTACTTGTTAAACACAAAAATAGGCTATCATTATACATGTCAATACCTTATTATTGCAACGGGCACGATTCCCAAGCAATATACAAAGATAAAACCCAACGAGCAAGTTGCAATCTCAAAGCGAATGGCTTATGAAGTTGACAGTCTTAGGCTTCTTAAAGGAAAGGATATCTCAATCATCGGGGGTTCGGATACAGCCTTTGATTACGCCATGACTTTGAGTCGAGAGAATAAAGTGAATGTTTTCATGAGGAGGCCAAAGTCAAAGGCAATAAAGGCACTGAGAGATGCCGTGAAAAAGAACGGTGATATAAAGGTTTTGCCAAAAACAGAAATTGAAGAATTGTGGTTAAAAGATGATAAAATAACATTAAATTTCAAAAAGGGATCTTCCATTCACATTCACAATCACATCACCGATTATCTCCTCTTTGCCATTGGAAGAGAACCAACGATGCCCTATTTGACCAACCTAACGGAAATAGAGAAAGAAAAAGGCAAAACGGTGTTTTTTGTGGGAGATGTCAAAAATGACCGCTACCGCCAAGTATCTTTTGCAGTATCTGATGGAATGAGAGCGGCAATGACTATCGAAAGGGATTTAAAAGGAGACAATAATGAGAATAATTGAATCATATGGAAATGAACAGGTTGCGAGAGTGTATTTGGCAGAAGATGAAAAAGGTAGGATGCTGGAATTTGTTGAATCTGTTCAACCTCCCATTCCCAGAGAGGAAAAGTGGGTACTGATCATATCCACTCTTTACGGTTGCCCGGTTAAGTGCCAATTTTGCGATGCTGGCGGTGATTATTCAGGTAAAGTGGGGTACAAAGAGTTGTTATTTCAAATCGACGCACCGATCTTTAAGCGCTTTCCGAATAGAAAGATCCCGGTTAAAAAATTCAAGATACAATTTGCCAGAATGGGAGAACCGGCTTTTAATATGGATGTGCTAAAGGTATTAGAGAATTTTAAGTCTTTGTATGAAGCACCCGGTTTTATGCCTTCCATTTCTACAATCGCACCCATGGGAACAGATGCCTTTTTTGAAAAGCTCCTTGAGATAAAAAATCGCTTTTATCATGGAAGTTTTCAACTCCAATTTTCTTTACACAGTACTTCAGAACAACAAAGAGATCAGCTGATTCCGGTCAAAAAATGGGGATTAAAAAAAATAGCCCGATATGGTCAGCGATTTTTTAAAAGTGAAGATCGAAAGATCACACTGAATTTTGCCTTGGATAAAAATAGCGAGCTTGATCCAACTGTTTTAAGGTCCCATTTTGACCCGGATGTTTTTTTGGTCAAGATCACACCTCTCAATCCAACCTATCAGATGAAAGCAAACAATATGACGAGTTTTTTTGATGTTTCAGCCAATGATCCTCAATCGTTAGATAAAGATTTCCCCCTTATCAAAGCAATCAAAAGTGCAGGATTTGATTGTATCCTCAGTATTGGAGAACTGGAAGAAAACCAAATCGGAAGCAATTGTGGACAATACGTGATGTCCCATAAGAATTCCAAAGAAAAAATGCCGGAAGGCTATTCTTATATACGATAACTGTCACTCTATTATTTTAAAACATTTTTAGTAAAGATATCAGAAGGCATGGTGGAAGCAAAAAATGAAAATTGAAGTGTTAAATCATGAAGAATATAAAGGAAAAAGGATCCTGTTTCGATATTGGACAAGTTATTATTTTGATATTGAAATAAATAGTAAAGATCAAGAAGAGACTTTTAAGCTCATCAGAAAACCCTTCAAATCACCTCAGATCAAGCAGTTTGAAGATACATTGTTGGAGGATTGGCTTGAAAATCCCAAATTGTTTGGTGCCTTTGAAAATGATGAATTGGTCGGATACATTGAACTTAGTCATGAAAGCTGGAACAACCGGATGCGAGTGGCTAATATTTGGGTAGAAGAAAGCCATCGTGGTAAAGGGATCGGGAAGGCTCTTATGGAAGTGGCTGAAAAAACAGCTAAAGAAGAAAAGGCAAGAGCACTGATATTGGAAACCCAGTCTTGTAATGACAAGGCAATCTGCTTTTACAAGGCTTGCAGTTTTTCTGTCATAGGGTTTGACTTGTTTGCATACACGAACGATGATGTGGGGAAAAAGGAATTTAGAATCGAAATGGGAAGGGTCATAAAGAAATAAAAAAAAGCAGCCGGCTGGCTGCTTTTTTAATGATATTAAGACTTCAGAATTGCTAAGTCCAAAACTTCTCATAAGAACATTTCTCGGGTCTCAATGAAATAAGGTTATATCCTGTTGCATTTTGAACACCCAAATATTGCACCGTTGCGTTAAATTTACTTCCCTTTCTGTTTGTCATTTTGTATCACTCCTTATATTTTTTATATGATGATGCTCATTGATTCTCTGTTGACTTTTGATCCGTCGTTGATTCTTGCCGATCGGTCTAACGAAATCTCCGAAAAACTCCAACAATTCTGCGAATTTAACTTGTTTGAATTCATAATCTTTTCACCTCCTTATTAGAAAGGTCGGTTGTTGAAACCTGCGTTTTCTGACATACTCTTCATGACCTGAAATTTTACTTCTTCTAAGTATTCTTTGCCATCAAAATTTCTTTTCTGCCTTTTAAGTCTCATTCGAATCCCTCCTTTTCAAGTTTTTAGTTTTTTGATTTTGTTTTCTTAAAACGGTCTGAATAAATCCGTTCCGTTTAATGCTGATTTTTCAAGGTGTTCCTGCTTCATTCTTTCGAAATAACCATCGTTTTTTGTTTCGTTTCTTCTTTTGAATAACATAATCTCACCACCTTTTTCTGTCTGTTAAAAGTTGTAATAAACTCTTAAGTACTCATGCTGTCCGAAATCGTCGGCATTGTGTTTTTTCTTAGTGTGTGCTTTCTTTTCTTTGTACATCTTTATACCTCCTCAGGATGAATTTTGGTTAAAAAAAAGGCTGCGGTTTTTAAATTTCACCACAGCCTTTTATATCTGAATAACAGTTAGACTAACTGTTATACATTCCATGCAACAAAAAAAGGCCTGGCGATTGATCGACGTACTGAGCGCAAAGAGCACATGCAGCTACTGCTACGTTAACGGTTAATGCTTTCATCATTCTACTCGCCGCCTTTCTTCTAAAATTTAACTTCAGGCTTATCATATCAGAATTGGTTCGGATTGTCAAGTATTATTTCAAAATTAAATGGTTCGTTTTTATTAATTTACGAATAATATTATATTATACTACAAAACAATGTTGACTTCATAGAAGCGCGTTCTGTTTCTAATGTTTTTTTGTAAATGATGTAAAAAAATCGGTTTGATGAACTGATGGATTATATACGGGGTGTATAATTGTCGGTGAATGAATCAAGTTCCAAATATTTATGAGTTGAGACGAGACTCTATCTAACGAGGTTTAAAAACAGTCTATGAAATATAAACCGGTATTTATAGGAATTGCAATTGCAATCACATTATTTTTAACCTTTTACTTTATCCAGGATTGGGCAAGTAATGTTCCAGGTGAACGACTTGATGGGCAATGGCAATTAGAGATAAGCCAGGAGCGCGAAGGGTTTCTCCGAGAGTGTGAGGAACAGGTTGTCACAATACCCTATCATGAAATTACCGGAAAACCCTTTTATGCCAGATTTTCAAAAAATTTTGATGGAACGTTTACATTTCTCGTTCTACCCTTTATTTCTTCAAGCGGTTACAAGGTCTATTTAAATGATTCGCTCATTGCCCAAGTAGGAGATCCGGAAAATAAAACCCCCAATGTGTGGAATCATGTTCAGGTATTGTCTCTTGATCAAAATACCTTCAAACAAGCTGGTAATAAATTGACCATTGAAATTTACGCTCTTTTCACTTATGGAATTGATAAATCCCCTGTCCTTACGAATTATTCAGATACCTATGTCAAGGTGTATATCGAAAACCTCTTTAGAACCTATATTCCCTTTATTTCAATAGGAGCAGCCATTTTACTTGGCGTTATTTTGATCGTTTTGGGTATTTCTTATCAAAAGACGAGAAAACTTTTCTTATATCTTGGGCTTTGTATGTTTTTATCCGGAATTTATATCTTTGAACAACGGTACAGAATTACCACTGGGAGTCTGCAAACGCTACTTTGGTTCAGAAAAATCGCATCCGGTTCGGGATTTTTTGCCACTTGGTTCCTCTTGGCAGCAATGGAGCTTTACACAACGAACAAAATGAAAATATCAAAACTGCTTTTCATGGCAACAACCTTTGTAGTCATTTTCAGCTTTTTACAACCCGATATTGCTTCATTTTCCAATTGGATCGCCAATTTAACCTTTTTGAACATCATCACCATATTAACGGCTGCAATTCTGCTTCTTGTCAATCCAAAGGGTAAAGAATGGCTCATTGCACCCATCTTTTTCTTGTGCCTTACCTTTATTCATTACCTGGTGACTTGGCATTTATTAAGAATGATAGGCCCAAATCTTTCAGATATCGGTTTGTTATTCGGGAGTATTGGTTTTGGATTGATCCTTATCGTACATTTCAAGGAATTGGTCAGAGAGAATCTCTGGATGGAAAAGAAAAATGATGAGTTAGAAGTTCAAAAAAATGAAGCCATTAAGTTGGCAGAGATGAAATCGGAAGTAGTGGCACAAACCAGCCATGAGATTAGAAATCCCCTGATGGGAATAATGGGGATGGCGGATAAATTGCTTTTAAAAGGGTTGGATGAAGAAACGGAAAAAGCGGTTCATACCATTAAAACCTGTTCGTTGAATCTTCAGGACATTTTAAACGATATATTGGATGCAGCCAAAATTGAAGCGGGTAAATTTGTCCTCCACGTTTCTTCCTTTTCGTTGACTCAATTCTTGTCTGAATTTGATCACACCTATTCCGTACTAACTACACAAAAGGGAATAGAATGGAAAATTGAAAGGGATGAAAATTGTCCTGAATACATCAAAAGTGATCGGTTGCGGTTAAGTCAGATTTTAAATAACCTCTTGTCCAATGCCGTGAAATTTACGGAGAAGGGGAAGGTAACGCTTCAGGTCAACGCCGATGAAAATAAGCTCATATTTTATGTGGTGGATACTGGAACGGGTATCGAAAAGACCTTGCAAGAGCAAATATTTGACCCGTATTTCCGGCTTGAAAACAACCGTTATGTGGTTGGAACGGGTCTTGGTTTGTCTATCGTCAAAAAATTGGTGAAAAGCTTTGGAGGCAACTTGAGTTTATTTAGTGAAAAGGGAAAGGGCAGTACATTTTCCGTGGCCATTCCATATGAACGCTCCTATGAAAGACAATTCGACTTGCCGGTTGAGCAGCTGCAAAAATTGAAAGTGTTGATTGCCGATGATAGCAAAATAAACCTTGAGGTTTTGACCAATTATTTAACCGATATGGGGTTTAAAAGAATCCACAAAGTCTTTGAAGGCTTGCAGGCTTTCAAAGAAGTTCAAAAAAATAATTACCAACTTGTGATTATCGACATCAATATGCCCGGGATGACGGGAACTGAAATTGTTGAAAAAATAAGACAGGAGAATATCAGAAAAGATACAGTATTTGTTGCCCTAACAGGTATGGACATTTCAGAAACTGCCGTCATGTTAAAGAGCGCTGGATTCAACGATGTGTTGGGTAAACCCCTTTCGAAAAAACAACTGTTTAACACCATTCAAACGCTTTTATCCGAAAGGTTAAAAAAAGAAAGGAATGCAATACCTGAAGAAATCAAACAGAAATTGATAAAGGCAAACATAGACGAAGAAACATTAATGTTGATTCTTCGCGAATTTTTAAATGAAGTGCCACCTGCTATGAAAAAAATACACCAGGGCATTCAAAATGCGGATTATGAGCAAATCTATTCGGGTATACACTATTTGAAATCCTCATTAGACTATCTTGGAACAGGAGCTATATTAAAAATGCGAGCGGCCATAGAAAAAGCCGGTAAAGAAAAGGACATGAAAACGATTAAAGCAAACTACCGAAAGTTTGAGGAAGAAATCATGCAATTGAGACATATGTACCAATCCTATCTTTCTTCTTTTGATTAACATGCTTTTTTATGCAGGGAAAGGCATTTTTTTACCACACTCATTCTAATTTTTGCCATTGGCATATAGCCGATAGATAATAAATTCTTTGATTTTTGTTGGCAAGTAGCGATTTAAGAACAAAAAGGCTTTATATTGATATCCGACAGCTACTTTCGGTTTCATTTTTGTTCTTTTGATTTGTTTTTTAACCACATTGACAACCGATTCAACATCCATTCCGTTTTGCTCATCTTTTGCCATTTTTTCCAAAGAAAGTCTAATCCTGTTTTTATACTGCTCATCAAAGTCCAAACATACTATTCTGTTGGCGGTAAAATTCGTTTTGATGTCTCCTGGCAAAATGATTGAAACATCAATATTAAAAGGTTTCAGTTCAATCCTCAACGCTTCAGTGAGTACAGTCAAATCAGATTTTGACATGGAATAAAAACATTGAAACGGGATGGTTATCTCTCCGGCAACCGAACCGATATTGATTATTTTTGGCTTTTGTGATTTTCTCAATAAAGGCAGAAGTTTTTTTGTTATTTCGAATGTTCCTAAAACATTGACTTGATACAATTCCAAAGCGTCTTCGTATGAGGTATATTCAACGGCATTACCAATACCGTAACCAGCACAGTTGATGAGTATATCCAGCTTGGATATTTGTTTGTTAAGGATTTCGCATAATTGATGGATACTGCTTTTGTCTTTCAGGTCGCAACTTAAATGGGTCCAGTTGTAAGGACCTTTTGGTAATTTTCTTGAGCTGCCAAAAACCTCATAATTAGAATCAATTAAGTTTTTAGCTATGCTGTAACCAATTCCACTGGAAGCACCTGTAACTAAAACTGTTTGCTTCATACCCGAGTTTCAATCGCTTCCGCTTCAGTTTCAGGTAACTTTCTCAAAACATCAGATATGATCTCTGTTGCTTCATCAATTAAGGATTCGGTATGTTTCGCCGTGCAAATGGTTCTGATCAGGCAGGTGTTATTATTTACTGCCGGGGGTAAGACGGGATTGACATAAACCCCTTTTTCAAAGATTAATTTGCAGGCAATCA
>CAYUYU010000107.1:0-8438 GCA_964449405.1 uncultured Thermotogaceae bacterium | reverse complement strand
AACGCAACCGTCTGTTTTCAATGAATCAAGGGGGTCAAAGACAAACTGAACCTTTTGTCTCACTTTTACCGTGTTCATATCCACTGCATCAATGGAGGATCCCACATACATCTGTTGATCTTCCACAATAGTACAAATGACTGAATTGGGAGAAATCTGGTCTCTTGCATTAAAAGGCACATCTTTTATAAAACCTGAAACGGGTGATTTGATAACGGTATTAGCCAGATTCTCTTCTGCTATCTGAAGTGACAATAATCTCTCTTCAACAGTTTTAGGAGCTCCTCCCAGTGAATTTTCATAAGCTGTTTTCGCTTGGAGATAATTGAGTTTGTACTGAGTGCTATCGATAACGGCTAAGGTCGCTTCCTTTTCGATGGTTTGATTCTCTTCAATCATTAAATGTTCAATCTCACCGTTGATTTTGCCATAAATCTTTCTTTCCGGAGCATTGACCGTTCCCATGACTTCAAGGAAATCCCCGATATCCGTCCTTTTCACGGTGTATTCCATACTGATATTTGGTAATGCTTCTTGCTGGGCATTTGCTCTGTTTGCTCTTATCCTCATCAGTAAAAACAATAAAATGATAATGACAATGATGACGATTAGCCAAGTGAAACCTTTCATCTTTTTCTTCATTCCAAATATCCTCCAAGTGATGTCCCCGATTCCTGCAATAATGCCAACTGATGCAGATATAATTGATGCGAGGCTTGCATATAATCTAAACTGGACTGTTGCAGTTCCAATAATGCTAATTGTTTTTCTTCCAGTGTTACAAATCCCTGTTTGTATAGTTCCAATGTTTTTTCCGCATCCTTTAAACTGTTTTCATAATCCAGCTCTTTCAACTGCAAATCAACCTTTGAAATATCAATATCCAAGCGTATCTTGCTTAATTGTTTTTGAATTCGCTCTTTTTCCTCTTTCAATTCAAGGAGCTTGATATCATAGGTTTTTTCTCTTTTTAAAGCAGCTGTTTTCCGTTCGCCTCTGTCAAAAATAGCCAAAGACCCTGAAACGCCTATGGACCATTTGAAATCACCGGCTTGAAAACCCAGATTGGGCAAAGTAAAATCATCAGGTAAATCCAACTCAGACCAATCAAAATCGGATGATTCAAAATCCGTTGTATCAGAATCATCAAAATGATATTCCAGATTAAAATTGATAGTTGGGTTAAATACATACGGCAGGAACCAAAGATTCTTCTCCGCCAATGCCTTCTCAATCTCCAGTTCCAATGCCTGAATCTGTTTGGAAGTTTGGCTTATAGTAAATTCTAAATATTTTGTATACATCTTTTGAATTAAATTTTTAATTTGATCATAAATAGCTTCCATCGATTGTGAATGGACAAATGTAATCTGTTTTAGCATCTTTTGTGTATTTAACAACGACTTTTGAGCCAGTAATTGTTGTTGTTGATAGTTGTCTTTCATATCTTCATCAGTTGCATTTTCGTATTGAACGGTATAGATTTCCATACGTTTGCGATTAACAGCCTCTAAGCCTTCATAAAACTTTTGATTAAAGACCTCATTCACTAAATTAATAAACAAAGCCCATTCCTGTTGTTCCATGGAGTATAAGGTTTTCAAATATTTGGCTCTGACCCCCAATTCTTCTGCCTCTTCTTCACTAATAAGTTTCCGGCTGATATTTAAACCCAGGGTATTCATAATAAAATCCGATTCTCCTTCTGAATTAGAAGTATATTGAACCGGTATTGATAAACCGATATCTGTTCCAAAAATATGCAATAGTTGCAAATCAGCACTTAAATTTAATTTCGTTTGACTGCTTTTCTTTTCTCCAATATCAGTGACTTTTTGCTCATAGATTAAACCCTGAGGCTGAAGGGTTAAAGACAAATAAGGATCAAAGATATCTGAATAAGTACCAATCGTTTGTTGCGCTGAAAGCACTTGAAGCTTAAGGTTTTGATAAGCTGAACTTTCCTCAAGTCTTTTTTCATATTCCAACATCAAACTTGAAGAAAAAAGTCTAAGCGACAACACTATTAAAATGAAAAAAAAGAAAAACTGTTTATTGAATCTTTTTATTTTGAGAAGCATCGGCTTCACTCGTTCTTTTGTGCCTCTGATTGAACCTTCTCAAGATTCTCCCTCAATGCTTCTTCCACATCTTGATCTGAATTAATGACATAGTTACTCAAAGTGGTCCAATAACTTTTCAAAGTGGCATTATATTGAGACAAAACACTGAGATGAGATTTCTCCTGATTAAATAACTGTGTATCCGAGACAAGGCCTTTATCATATCTGGTTTTCACATCTTCCAAATCATCGTTTGAGAGTATCAAACGTTCTTCCAGAGTTTCCATTTGTTTTTTAAGAAAATACAAGGAATCTTCAAGCTCTCGCTTTTGATTCAGGGCATTTTCCTTAGCCATGTTAAGATCAATTTCTTTTTGCTCTAAAGAAATGTCGGCAATTCTTTTGTCGTATTTCGAGGCATTTTGGGAAAGATTGTCAAGATCAAACTCAGCCATCTCAAGATTGTATTCACTTATTTGAACCATTTTAGAAGATGTCAACCACTGCTCTTTTGCAATAACATACGCTTCGTAATCAGGCATAAAGATATCAACAGGTTCCCATTCCAAGCCTAAATCCTCTTTATAATTTTTAAGTGCCCACTCAAGGTCTCCGTGTGTCTGCTCTAAATCTGTTTTGGCATCTCGCAGTGTGATGGACGCATTTTGAAGGGCGTTGGAAGAAATCAGGCCTTTATCAAATAAATTTTGACTATCCTGATAATCCAACTGGACAATCTTTAAAGAAATATCACTGATTGATCGATTGATCTCCTGAGTTTTTACTTCAAAAATATGGTTTAGGATCTCTGAATAAAAAGCAGAAAGATTCTCTTGAGTTTGATTTTCACCATTCAAACGACTGATTTCAGCGGCAATTTCTGATTTTCTGTTAATGGCTTCAATCAAAGCCTTATCATAATCCAGTTGATTCTTTTCAACGTTTAATTCATAGATACGATAATTTGTGTTTATTTGCTTTGCTGTGTCAATGATATCTTTTGGTGATTGTCCAAGTAAACTCAAACAGGTAGTCAATACAGCGATCAAGATAATAATGTTTTTCATTTTCATACCTCCGTTTTTTTTCTTTTATATTTTTTAAGGATGCTTCTTTTGAAATGCAAGTGAACACTTTTTTCTCGTTATTAAAGTATAGTAACCGCTTAACTATACATCCTAATCCGTGAAGAAAGTGTGAAGACCCTTACATTTCAATCACCATAAACCCTTTTCTGCCAACCATTCACTTATCGTGTTTATGACAATCTGTGGTGTTTCCTCGTGAGGAACATGCCCCGATGCTTCTATTGCTACCACCGTAATATTCTGATTGTTTTTCACACCCTCTATTACTTTTTCGTATGGAACGATTTTGTCTTCATTGCCATAAATAATCAAAACCGGGCAGTCTATTTGAGTTAAAGCGGGCAACATGTCAAAATCCCCTTGATTCAGTGTTAATTCGATCAAGGCCTTTTCCCAATCATCAATCCTTGTAATTTTTTTATACTCAGCCCTGATCTCTTCCGTTATTTTTGAAGTATCATACCAGGATTCATCCAATCCTCCTTCAAGTGAACGAGCCAAGAGGTTTTTAAACAAAGAAACAGTCCCTCTTATCAAAGGATTTGAAAAAGTCTTTGCAAATGGATTATCATCCAGTTTGTGTTCAAGTGCCGGTGATATAAGGATCAGCCCCTTGACTCCTGTTGGATATCTTTCATAAAAATCAATGGCTATTGGAGTACCCGCTGAATGGCCTACCAGGATTAATTGATCGGGACTCAATCGGGTAGATGTTAACAGTTCATTTGCAAGTTGAGACTGATAGTAAAAGTTATACACGTTAATTTCAACTTCATCAACATCTATAACCCTTTCAGTCAAGCCAAATGCAGGTCTGTCATAGGATAAAAGAGTGAACTCTGTTAAAAGGGCATCTTTTATAAAAGACCAAGTAAAAGTACTTGAACCAAACCCGTGAAACATCAACATCACTTTTTCAGAGTTGCCTTCCAATTTAAAATGAACATCAATACCCATCAACTCAACAAACTGACTATTGTCATCAGCTAATTCTATAGAAGTAACTGCAAAAACAAAATTGAAGCAAAACAAAAACAAGAGAAGAAAAATACTAAGTTTTTTTAAGTTCATAGTCCTCCTCATTCGATTATCATTTCTTGCGAAACACCAACATGGCGATTCCTGAGATAATGGCAAGAATGAAAATAAATATATATGAACCGATAACTGATAAAACAGTTTTAACTCTTCTGATTATTGTCATAAAAAACACTTCCCAATGTGGCAACCAACAGGCGCAAGAAAATCCAACCCAGGTCTTGAAAACCCTATTATCAATATTTTAACACAAACAGATGAAATTTGAGAGGTCGTTTTCAGGGGTTTTTTAAAACTCACGGCATTTTCTATGCTATAATTTCGACAGATTGCATACATTTTTTAGGAGGTTATATAAAATGCTTAAAGTGCTTACGTGGGGATTGGGAGCCATGGGCTCAGGAGTGGCAAAGAATCTATTAACAAAAGAGGGAATTGAAATCGTCGGAGCTGTAGACAGGAACGAACAGCTGGTTGGCAAAGATCTTGGAGATTATCTTGGAACTGAAGAAACGGGAATCAAGATCACCAATGATGTGGACAAGGTTATCGAGGAAACCTATCCGGATTTGGCTGTTATAGCCACTCATTCTTTTGTGGATGTCGTCTTTGAACACATCATGAAATGCGTCATAAACAAAATCAACGTGGTTACCATCGCTGAAGAAATGGCCTATCCGTTTGATAGCAATCCGGAACAGGCGGAAATTATTGATAAAATGGCGAGGAAGAACGGTGTCACCGTTTTAGGTACTGGTGTCAATCCCGGATTTGTTTTGGACCAGCTGATTTTAAATATGACAGGTGCCTGCCTAAAAGTCGACAAGATTAAAGCGCAACGTGTGAACGATTTATCACCATTCGGTAAAACCGTCATGGAAACACAGGGTGTAGGAACGACTGTTGAGCAATTTAACAAAGGCATCGAAGAAGGCACCATCGTTGGTCATATCGGTTTCCAGCAGTCGATACAGATGATCGCTGATTACTTGGGTTGGCCAATTGACAGAATCGAAGAGGAACGAGAGCCCATCGTTTCAAAAACCAAAAGAGAGACCGAGGTCGTTAAAGTTGAACCAGGAATGGTTGCCGGTTGCCGTCATATAGGTAGAGGATACTCTGGAGATGAATTGTTGATCGAGCTGATTCATCCTCAACAGATTCATCCCGAAGTTGAAGATGTGGATACGGGTGATTACATCTGGATATCGGGAGACCCGGATATATCACTGTCCATCAAACCCGAAATTCCGGGCGGTAAAGGCACAATGGCTCTTGCGTGTAATATGATTCCCATCGTTTATGAATGGGATGCGGGTCTATTCACCATGGCGGATCTTCCCATACCGGTGTGTCTGACTGACAGAATGTAAAGAGGTGTTTAACGATGTCTGAAAAGGCGTATAAGGGACAATGGGTAAAAATCCATAACATCATTTTGGAACCATCACAAAGAGCTCCCGGTGTTCCTGAGGATACCCAAAAATGCCCACTTGAAATGTGGTTAAACGGTTTTTTGGATCAAGATGAAGCTACTGTTGGCGAGCAAGTACTCATTAAAACCGTTATCGGTAGAATCGTAAAAGGTACATTGAGAGAAATCGAACCCACATACGACCATTCATTTGGAAAACCGATGATAGAATTGCTAACAATCGGTCCTCAAGTCAGATCTTTTATAGAAAAAGGTGATTCAGATGAGAGATAATTCCTATGCAAGTGTCATGGCAAGAAAAAACGCAATCATGAAAAAGGCCGTTGGCATTGATTATTCCCAATATGAAATCGAAGGGATTGCCTTTGATTATGAAAGAATGATGGAAGAAGTTGGCTTTTCTCTCGAAGAAGTCACAAAAATACAATCCGAGACTGCTGTTGGCAACACACCGTTAGTTGAACTAAAACAGATCAACAGATTGATGAAGCTCATTTCCCCAAAGGGAAAAGGAGCAAGCATCTTTTTGAAAGACGAAGGCGCAAACCCTTCTGGAAGTTTTAAAGACCGAAGAGCAGCAGTGAGTGTGTATGAAGCTCAAAAAAGAGGATATAAAGGTGTCATTGCAGCCACATCCGGAAACTATGGAGCTGCTGTGGCATCACAAGCGGCTAAAAGAGGCTTAAAATGCATCATCGTACAGGAAACCTTTGACAGTAAAGGAAAGGGTCAGCCGGAAATCATCGAAAAGGCAAGGGCATGTGAGGCTTACGGCGCAGAAGTCATCCAACTAAGCGTGGGACCTGAATTATTCTATTATTTTCTTTTATTGCTGGAAAAAACCGGTTACTTTAACGCCTCGTTGTACACTCCCTTTGGAATTGCAGGAGTGGAAACCTTGGGAAGTGAGTTAAACCAGCAGATGATTGAAAAAACCGGAACCTCTCCAGATTACGTTGTAGTTACCAATGCAGGTGGCGGTAATCTGACCGGAACAACGAGAGGACTACGTAAGTCCGGGGCTTTAGATACAAAGATCATCGCTGCCAGTGTAGATTTATCCGGCCTTCATATGGCCAGTGACACTGATTTTAACCGTAAATCATTTACCACCGGACATACCGGGTTTGGAGTTCCTTTTGCCACTTTCCCTGATCGTTCGGATGTTCCCAGGAATGCCGCAAGAGCCCTTAGATATATGGACCGATATCTGATCGTTACCCAAGGAGAAACCTTTTATGTCACAGAATTATTGGCTCAATTGGAAGGGATGCAAAGAGGCCCCGCCGGTAACACGTCTCTTTGTGCGGCTATTGCTTTGGCTCGTGAATTAGATGAAGGGAAAACCATTGTTGTTCAAGAAACAGAATATACCGGTGCCGGAAAAAGCCCAAGTGCTCAATTAACGTTTGCCAGAGAAAACGGTGTTATCGTCAGAACAGGTAATCCCAAAGAAAACAAACCAGGGAGTGAAATCGTTCTACCTGAATCACCTCAGCAACTACATTACACGGAAATGTCCATGGAGAAAATCAAAAGATCTTATATCAAACAGGCTGTTAAAAAATATGGCAAACAAGTTTTTTCAGATGCTGAACTTGATTTTATGGGCCAAGATTTGAATTTGCCCAAAGAGGCTGTTCAAGACATCATTGCTTCAATAAAATAGAAAATGGTTAAATGCCTGGCGTCTATTCCTGGCATTTAACTTTAATCTGGAGGTAAGAGAATATGATAGGGATTATATGTGATACCGGAACGGATGTACCATCAATTATCTCAGAGAGAGATCATGTGGAAGTTGTACAGTTAAAAGTAGTAATGGATGATCTTGTGCTGAAAGACGGCGTAGCAGATAATTTCCCCAAGATCATCAAATACATGGAAACCGGTTTTCCGAAAACAACGTTGCCTTCCTTTGTAGAAGTCAAAGAAAAGATCGTCAAACTCATTGATAAAGGCATGAAAGAAATCATCGGATTTAACCTTTCTCACGAACTCAGTGGCACACACAACTTGTTCAGACTCGTTGCGGAGGAAATCAGAAAAGAATACACAGATGTAAAAATAGAAATCATCGATACATTAAGCGTTTCCATTGGATGTGCCAATTACATCTTTCATGTAGCGGAATTGATCGAAAAGGGGGAAAGTTACGAAGAAATTTTAGAAAAGGTCAAAACCATGATACCTGAAAAATCAAAGGTATTTTTCACCATTCCCACTCTAAAATACCTCAAAGCCGGAGGACGAATCGGAAAGGTCAGCGGAACCATAGCAGATGTTTTCAACCTGAAGCCGATCATATCGGTTGGAAAAGATGGCATATATTACACAGCTGCAAAGGCGCGTGGATTGAAAAAGGCTTATAAAAAGGTTAAAGAATTAGCCTATTCTGTCATTAAATCCAATAGTGTGAAAGTTGTAGGTATTGCTTGGACCGGACAAACACAAGAAACACTACATGAAGTGGAGCAAATCAAACAAGACCTTGAATCAATGGGGATTACCAATTATTATTCAGGACATATCAACTCCACACTCCTTGTCAACACCGGCTTGGATCTAATTGGCATCGGGGTACTCGTCGAATAACATCATTTCCTTTCATTCACCAAAATAACTTGACAAAAAACCACCCCTGTGTTATACTTCCGTTCGATGACCGCCAGTCATTTTTTTGAATGAAAAGGGATTTGTTTATGAAAAATAAAACAATTAAGCGTAATAGCATCATTGATTCAGCAGAAAAGCTTTTTTTCACAAAAGGATACCGGGCAACTTCCATGGATCAAATCGCAAAAAAGGCGGAAG
>CAYUYU010000106.1:0-8472 GCA_964449405.1 uncultured Thermotogaceae bacterium | reverse complement strand
CATCAGTACCGAGAAAATGATTTTCCGGAAGGGGTGGTGCAAATATCGCAGAAAAGTCCATGTCATCGTATGCGGTTTCAACAAAAAGCGGGCCCAAAAAGGTGAACAAGGTCAGAGTGATCAACACGATAGCCCCCAAACAGGCCAGTTTATGCTTGAGAAATTTCTTAAAAACCAGTTGATTGTAAGAGCCTACGGGTAACCCTGAAATTTCCTGTTCCAGATCATCGTATTTTTTCTTGATAGAAAATGCCACTACACTCACCCCCTCTTCCTTTCATCAAGCTTGATCCTGGGATCCACAACAATGTATAAAACATCCGCCAACAAATTGGACAGTAATGTGATAATCGCTAAAAACATCAGACAATTGATGGCCAAATTGTAATCACTGGCTAAAACGGCATTGTACATGAGTCTTCCCATACCGGGCCACGCAAACACAGTTTCAACAATCAACGCCCCCCCAAAGAAATAAGGGATATCAAGAGCGATGATGGTGATAATCGGGATCATGGCATTTCTCAACGCATGGCGCATAATGACTCTTTTTTCCTTGGCACCTTTCGCATAGGCCGTTCGAATGTAATCCTGATCTAATACTTCCAATAAAGCAGCGCGGATATACCTGACCCAAAAGGCCACCTGAATGAACCCCAGCACAATGGCCGGCATGATCAGATGCCTGAATCTGTCTAAAAATACATTCCAAAATCCGGTAATCCCATATGTCTCAAGTCCCGATATGGGTAACCATTGCAAGACAACCCCGAATAATACGATAGCCATCAGGGCAAACCAGAACGACGGCAAAGAAATCCCCACAAAGGCGAAGATAGTGGTGGAGTAGTCAAAAACAGAATACTTCTTCACGGCTGCATATATCCCAATGGGGAGCGCCAGTACGATGCCTATGATCCATGCGGTTATGGTTAATAGGAGGGTGTTTGGGAGCCTTGAAAAGATCAATTCCGAAACAGGAATCTTGTACTGACTGGAATATCCCAAATCACCGACCAAAATATTCTTCAACCAATCAAAATATTTTACAACCAAAGGATCATCAAGTCGGTAGTATTCTCTCAGTTCTGCCAGTCTCTCCGGGTCTTGTGCAAATGCCCTGGGATTATCCATTCTCATTTGAAGGAGAGGGTCACCGGGCATGGCATTGAGCAACATGAAAATGATGAATGAGATGATAAAAAAAATTGGAACGAGTTCAAGGGCACGTTTCAAAAAGTAAGTCTTCATAGTTTAACCCCTTCACAATTGATTATTTTTTCTTTTGTACATAATCGGCCGTGTTAAGTCCGGCTAAAAGCTGAACGGTTACAAGGTCTTTGATGGGTATGGGTTTGTAATTCAGCTGTTTTTCCAATGATTCAAAATGCTCATCAAAAATGTTATCGATCTCATCTCTTTTTGACTTTATGAGATCCGACCCATCTTGATTGTTTTCATGAAGCAGGCGACGGAACATCCCCAACATCAAACCTTGATAGAACTGGGAGACGATTTTGTTGTCAAAGACCTCGGAGACTTTTGCAGGCCTTTCCATCTCTTTGTTATTCATGATTTCCTGCTCTTCGGCTTTTAAATATGGCAACATGGTCTTCAGACTGTGAGAAACCGCTCGGTAAAAAGGAGAAGCTTCTTTATCGGGGATTTCTGATTCAACCTCGTCCAGTATCTTTTGTAAACGTTTGTTGTTCTCCAAGGATTTGTTCACATTGTACAATCTTGCCTCTCTTCTGGTTATATCTGATTCCGACAAGTCCTCAATCCTGGGATCGTAATAATAAGGCATCTCACAAACCAGTGTAAACGTTCCCGCCACTTTTGCGGCGTATTCATCTGAACAGGTTCCGGCAGTGATGATCTGAGCCGGGTCCATATCGCTGTTCTTTTCGATGTAATCATATTCCTGTGTGATAGAGGACAAATTGTACACCGCAGGGGCGTAGGCCTCCAAATAAGGGGCTTCGGGTTCTCCAAGGGAAAGGGGCAGATTCACCAATTTTGGGAGTTCTTTAAAGATGGGATACAGGTTAGGCGCATCTTCCGTTATGTAATAATATACTCCTCCAAAACCCGAATTATGAAGCGAAAACATGAACTGAGGCTTCTTTTCTTCAATCAATTTCATTAATACCTTCGTTTCCGGTAAAGGTTTATCAAAATGAAGCGTTTTATAATCAATTGGGAAAGTCCATTCAATCTGTTCATGGCCGGGGGGTCTGTAAAAATCCTGTGCATATTTTTTAATGGAGGAACTGTCGTTGAACCAACCTTCGTTTAATTTGGTGCCATCAATGTCGATGACTTTGATTAAATGCCAGGTGTAATCCAGTTTTTTTCTCAATGCTTCATCGGTTGCCAACCGCTCTGAGAGAAAATCCAGCATCATGGCACCGATGGGTTCATTGGGATGGGGGCAGCCAAACAGCAAGGCGTCTTTGGAACCACTTCCAATTTCAAGCACGTTAATGTCATGCCCGTTTCTTGATTCACCCGCTTTATAACATTGAACCGTGTCCGGATATTTTTCCGCCAATGCTTTTGAGCGTTGGTCCATCTCATCTACTGTAAAAAAACGCTTATAATCGGGAATGTCTTTAATAAGATACTGAAAATCCATAATCATCACCCTTTTAAATTAACTTATCGTACCTAGTGAAATGGCGGCCGAACCCGGCCGCCTATTGTGAAAGTGTTATTTTTCGATATACCAGTTCTGGATTGCCCATCCAAGTCCACCATCATACGTGGAACTGAAGCTTCTGATATATTTTTTGGCAAAATGCGGAGTGGGATCAGCCATCAACGGGATAACCGGCAGTTCCTCTGTCCACAGTTTGAAATGTTCGATATAAAGTTCCAATTTTTTATCCGCTGCCATGGTCTTTGAAAGTTCCTTCAGGATTTCGTCATTTCTCTCATTGGACCATCCCGTGTAATTCGTGCCGCCAAAACCATTGTCTTCACTGGGTATGCTGTCTGTTCCCCAATAGTTAGTGGCTTCGTCGTTAATCCCATAGCCCCATCCTGTGAGCAGGGCATCAAAGTCTCCATAGGGCAACACTTCCGTCCAAAGGACAAGTGAAGGCTTCAAATCGATATCGACTTTCATCCCGATTCCTTTGAGCATTCCCTGTACAAGCTGAGAAAGGGTTTCCGTCATTGTACTCCCGGCACTCCCCATAAGTTTGAACTCAAAGACTTGGCCGTCTTTTTCATAATAACCTTTTTTGTTCATTTCCCATCCTGCTGCTTCCATCAATTCTTTTGCCTTTGCGGGATTGTATTCATAATGCTTAATTGCGGGATCTTTCAAAGCCTCTCTCATCATATGAAGCTCTGTGATCCATGTGTCCACGATCTCCGCTTCTCCCTGGAAAACGATCTGGTTGATCTGTTCTCTGTTAAGACCATACAGGAATGCCTGTCTGACACGAACATCACTAAAAAGTGGGTTCGGTTTTGAAAGGTCTTCAGGATCTCTGTAATTCAAGTCAATACATTGATAGGCTACATTAGGTGTCAGGAAGACGTTAAAGACATCGGACTTTTGATTTTTTAACTGCAAGCTCTGTTTGAGATCCAACGTGTATCGTCCCACGTCGATTTCTCCATTCAGCGTAGACGCAAAGATGGAATCCGAATCGGGTATGATTCTGAAAATGACTGTATCGATATTGGGTCTTCCCATGTAATACTCATCAAAGGCTTCCAAAACCACATGTTGCCCTTCTTTGTACTCCTTAAGCTTATAAGGTCCTGACAGCACCGGATTTCTGGTGATATCATTGGCAAACGCATCCCATTTCCCCGAGTCCTTTGCCTCTTCAAAGGCATCTCTGTAAACGTGTTCGGGAAGCTGGAACCAACCGAAATAATAGCCGTAAACGGATGAGCCAAACTTCCCGTCTGACATGGGTTGGTCAAAATAGATGGTGAAACTGTAATCATCATTAACTTCAACCTTTTGAACCATCTTTTCGTAGTAATTAGAAGTAACCGGAGCATCTGAGAGCATGACTTCCCATTGGAAATGTGCGTCATGAGCGGTAATTTCTTCCCCGTCATGCCATTTCATTCCCTTTCTGACATTGTAAGTAATCGCCATTCCACCGTTATCCAGCATTTGAATCAAGCCATTCTCGACGGTGGGGATTTCTTTGATCATTCTCGGGATATAAAAACCATCTTCGTTGGTACCAAGATACCCGTCTCCCAAGATATTGCACAGGGTCCAAGTCAATCCCGATGAGGTGAAAAGGGTGTTGAATCCGGGTGGATCAGCTGTTACAGCGCTGACAACCTGTCCACCTTGTTGGGGTTGAAAGATTGCCGAATAAAAGGCACGGGCAGCTTCAATCTTTGTAATGGCTTCAAAAGGAGCAGCCAGTTGTCCATAACGGTAATCCAACAACTGTTTGTCACTTTGATAGGCTAATGTGAAGTAAGGCAGAAAAGCATCTGGAATGATTCGTTCATCATTTGCCCAGGTGTAGGCTTCTTCAAACGCCAAGGCTTCATCTTCCAAATCCATTATTTTCACCAAGTTGGCGATGAAGTCTTTTCTGAGTACTTCATCCGGACCGGGTTCGAAAGGTATTTCTGTTCCCGGAAAAGCCGATTCAACCGCTGAGTAAAATGCCTCATAGGTCAACGACTCAGTTGTACAGTCACTGATAATCCCTTTACTCTCGATGTAAGGGACTGCAATCTCTTCTGCCACTTGACCAAAAGTCAATGAAAGCACAAGGGAGAAACACACGACCAATAAAACACATTTTTTCATTGTTACACCTCCGCTTTTAGTGATGGAAAATTTTCTTGTATAGACCTTTTAAAGGCTCTCCTTATTTCAAAGATTATAACATATAGACATGATAACTTTGCTGCTTATAAAGCTAAAAATTCTGTTACCAATGTTAAATCTTTCCGTATTCGAAACTGTTGGAAATAACTTAATATTCAATTTAATTAAACAAAAGGCACTCATTGAGTGCCTTTTTGCTAAGTTTTTGATAAAAAGTTTGATTTACAGTTGCTCTAAGGCTTTGATAAGATTTTCAACAATCTGTTCTCCCACTCTTTCCTGAGCTTCATAGGTAGATGCACCGATATGAGGGGTACAAACCACATTGTCGAAGCCGATGAGTTTCTTTCTCAGTTCATCAGTTGGAGGTTCCACATCGAAGACATCAAGGGCAGCTCCGGCGACTTTTCCCGTTTCAATGTTGTCACAAAGCGCCTGTTCATCAAGAATGCCACCTCTGGCAGCATCTATGACGAAAACGCCTTTTTTCATTTGCTCAAAGGCTTTTGTACTTACAAGGCCTTTTGTCGCATCCAGCAAGGGGGTGTGTATTGTGATGATATCTGCTTTTTGGTATAACTCGTCCAGTTCAACAAATTGCACATCCAACCCACCAGAATCTTTCACAACATCGTAGGCGATAATCTTACAACCAAAGGCCAACAGTCTTTCCGCGACTTGTTTACCAATCGTTCCAAAGCCGATGATACCAACTGTCTTTTTGAACAGCTCGTATCCCTTCAGCTTCTTCTTTTCCCACAGGCCTTCTTTCAAACCGTTAGTTCCCCTGGGAATATGTCTGAATAAACCAAGCATGAGGCCTATCGTTAATTCGGCAACACTCACCGAATTGGCTCCGGGTGTGTTAACAACCTTGATTCCCGCATTTCTGGCAGCATTTAAGTCCACGTTATCCAAACCCGTTCCGGCTCTTGCAATCACTTTTAAGTCCGCTCCCGCTTTGATAACTTCTTTGGTTACCTTCGTGGCACTTCTTACAACGATTGCGTCATATCCGGGTATCTTTTGTACCAGCACATCCGGGTCGTAATGCTCAGATGTGACTTGGGCATTTTCATACGATTCAAGCTGTTTCATCGCATTGGGATCCAAAGGGTCATTCACATGGATTTTGAAAGCCACATCAAACACCCTCTTTCAAAAATACCTCTTCTGCAGCCTTGACACCGCTACCGAGTTCTACCTTGTGTCCCAATTCGTTAAAGGCCATTTCAAGGGCCGCCAATCCGATAATGGTATCAAATTTGCTCATGTATCCAAGGTGAGCCATTCTGAATATCTTTCCTTTGTAATGATCCTGTCCTCCGGCCATGGTCACACCATATTTGTCACGCATCAACTTGGTAAGTTTTCCGGTGTCAACAGGTGAAAGAACGGCAGTTGTTACATTCCCCGGTTTTTTGGAAAGCAATTCCAAACCCATTGCCTTCACACCGGCTCTGGTGGCATCCGCAAGGATGCGATGCCTGTCCCAAACGGCTTCTATGCCTTCTTCTTCAATCATCTTTAAAGCGGCACTGAGTTGATAGATTTGGTTGACCCCCGCAGTGTAAGGCGAATCCGGGTATTTTTTGCTGTATTTTTTCAAATCAAAATAATAGGTATTTTTGTTGGAACATTCTTTCACTCTGGAAAGGGCCTTTTCACTCAGCGTTATCAGCGCCAGCCCTGGAGGCAGCATAACGCCTTTCTGAAGCCCGGTTGCCACGATATCTACATGCCATTCGTCCATTTTTAAAGGCTCAGCCAATAAGCCGCTGACCGAGTCTACAACCATCAACGCTTTGTAATCCTTAACAACAGCAGCTATTTCTTCGATGGGGTTGACGGTTCCCGTTGAGGTTTCACTGTGTGTGGCAAAAACGGCCACGGTATCCGGGTTTTTCTCGAGAGCTGCTTGGATCTGTTCCGGTTTGACATAATCGCCCCATTCCAATTTAATCAAATCGATTTCAGCTTCAAACGCCTGGCAAAGCTGTTGCCATCTTTCTCCAAACTTTCCACCATCTACAACGATGACTTTGTCTCCTTTGGCTACGGTGTTTGCTACAGCAGCCTCCATGGCGCCGGTTCCGGTTGAAACCATTGCGAGAACGTCGTTTTTGGTTTGAAAAAGGATCTTCGCCTTTTCTAATGTTTCCTTTTGGAGATTAATGAATTGGGGTGTTCTGTGATGCATCGTGTCCTGAGCCCCTGCAAGCAGAACCTCAGCTGGTACAGGTGTTGGTCCCGGTGCAAGAATGTAATTTTTTTTAATCATTTACCATCCCTCCTAATTATGTTAACGCCTATTCTATTTTAAACCTTCTTCAAGGATATAATAACAAAAAAAAGGGGCTTTGTCGAGAGTAACAGTCAGTCAAAATCCCTTCCAAAAGTTTGTCAACTGTTTCTGTATGTAGCTTTCGTTCATATTTACAGGTTTAATCTTAAAACCACGCCCTTTCTTTTTGATTTAAAGCAGCGGTGATAGACGCCCGGACTTTGAAATTAATTGCATATCAACATGATAAAGAATCAGGTTATGATATAATTCCCTTAACCATAGCAAGCACCCTTTTGAGTGTTTGTATGTTGTGTGTTTTACCCTTTGAATGGCAAAACAGCCAATGGGAGTTTTTTTATGAGCGAGCAGTTGTTTAATCAGTTAAGGTTATTTAAAACCCTTTTAAATCTGGATACCGTAAATTCCGATGAGGGCGTAAATGAATTGGCAGAGGAATTGTCTTATATTTTCTCCTCCAATGAATGCGCTGTATTTATCTTCGAAAACGAAAAACAGGCGTTTCGTCTGTTTGGTATCTCCACTCTTGATAAATCGTTGGTTAAGGTTTTAAAGATAAAGGTTGCCGACATTCCCAATTACCAACAATTGAAAAGAGGGAACATCGTTAAAATAGAAGATGAATCGGAACGAACTGCATTTGCTTTTCTTAACTCACCGAAATTATCGCTTTTTCCTGTCATCGATAACAATCAATTCGTCGGCATGATTCTGTTCGGATATGACGATGACGTTGAAAGTTTGAACCTAATTAATCTGACGGATCTTCTGCGTTCCATTGGCAAAATCGTAAAGCTCTCCATTGAAAATCGGCTGTACAAGGAAAACACAGGTAAATTACTTTCTCTTACACGATTACACGAATTAGTCAACAAATCAAGAGATGAAGAAACCCTTTACAAAGAATCCATGCACATGACTTGTTCAATGCTGAATGTGGAGAATGCCTCCATTTGGCTTAAAAACGAAAGTGATGAGCTTGAAATAGAATACTGGTACGGTATACAAAAAGATCAAATTCTCAGAAAAACCATTCCCGTTAATCACGGCATGGTGGGCTGGTGTTTTGACAATAGAGAGCCGGTTCTCTCCATTTCTGCAAAAAGGGACCCCAGAGCCGCACTTGATATGATCGATATCAGGATTAAATCAGCCATCGCAGCTCCCCTTTATCACAACAATGACATATACGGTGTTGTCATTTTAATCAACAGAAAGGCACAGAACCTGTACAGGCCATACAAGCATTTCGATGAAATCGATCTGGCCCTTTTGGAAGATATTGCTTCGAGGATCTCGCTGGGTGTTTCCAAGTTGAAATACCTCTCCGAACTCTCAAGAG
>CAYUYU010000105.1:0-8496 GCA_964449405.1 uncultured Thermotogaceae bacterium | reverse complement strand
CCCCTACACGCCCCTCTTCCGATCTCTTATGATGGGGTGTTTGTTTTTGAGTGTGAAATCGAAAATGTTCTTCGTATGCCTGTTATTCTTTGTTTTTGTTGGCGGTTTGGTCTTTTCAAAAACTACCAATGAATTACTGATGGAATTACGCAGTTTGCAACAACAAATTGAATATGCCAATCATTTAAATGATATGTCGCTTTTAGATGCATCACTTGAATCGGTCAATCGACTTTTGTTAAACAATCCTGGAAATCTCGATTTTGAAGGGAAAGCCCATGTGGTATTGGCTGATGCCTATTTTTACAAAGGTAGTTTCAATCAATCGATAGGCGAATATGAAAAGGCAATGGGTGTTTTGATGGAAAGTAGTCCGGAGTTTCCCTATTCATTGTACTCACTTGTATATGCTTATTATTATTTGATTACAGAGTCTCCTGAAAGCCTGAAAGCCAATTATATCAATCAAGCCCTCTCCAATCTGGACAAACTTTCAGATTATGATGAATACAAACAAGATGCCCTTCTACTTCGGGGGATGATATTAAAACAACAAGGCGATCTTTCAGGGGCGGTTAATGCATTTGATCAGATTACACGCACCGATCTTACGGGGACAGCTTCTTATTACAAAGGGTTGATTCTCTATGAACAAAAAAATTATCCTGCTGCAATCATGGCATTTGAAAAGGCTGCTTCGCTTGGACAAGACAGGGATTTAGTGGCAGCCAGTATTTACAGAACCGTTAATGCCATGATCAATCTGAAATATTACAAAGAAGCTTTGGAGCAATCCCAAAAATTGGTTCGCGATTTTGGGAGTTCCAAGTACAAAAACGAAATCTTTTCTCAGCATGTCCAGCTTCTTTACAGAACCGGCGATTACAACAATGCCAAACGATATATCGAAAATGAGTTGCTATCATCAACTGGTGAAAGGGAGAGGATGGAAGCGTTAAATGTATTGGGCTGGTTGGCTTATGAAACCGGAAATCTGTCAGACGCTGTTGAACAGTGGGAAGATGCTGTCAATACAGGATACACCAATTATAAGCAACAAGCCTTTGAAATTGCAAAAACATGCTTGCAAGCCTTGGGGGAAAGTAATGATTCAGAAAAAACCCTGTCTTTTCTTAACAACATCAAATCGAAATTTCCTGAAAAAAAGACCGAACTGGATTTGGAAACGGCTAAGGTGTACATGAATACCAACCGTTTTTCCCAAGCGGAAGTGTTGCTCAATCAGGTACTTTCTACGGGGATGTATTTTAACGAGGTCAATTATCTAAAGGCAGTCTTAAATAAGCAACGAAATGATTCAGCCGCGGCATTCGATTATATCAGCCGGGTTATCAGTTCCGGAAACAGGGATTTCATCTATAAAGGATATCTGTTTCAGGGGGATTTGTACTTTCAGCAGGGAAATTACGAAAAGGCGAAGATTTCATATGAGAATGCTTTGAAAAATGCGAATGAAAAAGAAAGACTACAAAGCATTTTGAATCTTGGGATAGTCGAAATGGAATTGGAAAATTATTCGGCTGCCGTCCGACACTTTAATGAGCTGAAGCAATATACCGTTGAAGATTTGGACGCCGCACTGAATGGCGCTTTGTACCTGGCTGAATGCTATACGTTAATGGAAGATAACAACAAGGCTATAAAAGAATACGATTGGATCATATCAAATGATAAAACAGGACGTTACATTTCAACATCTGTTATGAGAAAATACGACCTGATGATCAACGATCCCAAGGCAAACTTGGATGGTTTGATACGTGAACTAAATGATCAGATTGAATCTACAACAGATTTAACTTTAAAAGACGAATTGAAATTCCTCAAAGCAGAGGCTTACATGAAAAAGGGTGATTTACTGACTGCTTATGACTTTGTCAGGGATATCAACTATGATAGACTATCTGCTATATCCAAAGCTGCGGTTTTATACATTCGTGGTAAATATTTCATGAGTCAGGGGAATGAACCACAAATGATCAGTAATTTTGATGCCCTAACCGATGATTTTCCTAACTCCCCAAAAACACCGTGGGCCATGCAGGATTATGCCCTATACTATTACAATTCAAAAAATTACAATCAGGCAAAGAATATCTTTTTCAACTTGTTGACAAAATATCCTGATTTTCAAAAGGTCGATGTGGCCTATTTTTATATCGGTTTGTGCTATGAAAAGATGGCAGAAAACGATAAGGCAAAGCAGATATTTACCGACTTTCTTGAAAAATTCCCCGATTCTTCAAGAAAGTCGGAGGTTCAACAGCATTTGAATTGGCTTGAGTAAGGGGAGTGTGAAGACTGTTTGAGTAAAGAGGAGCATTTACGATCATACGGAAAATTGAACCTGTATTTAGATGTTTTAGATAAGCGTTCTGACGGTTATCATGATATCATGACGCTTTTTCAAAGAATTGAGGTACACGATGATATTTACATTGTTGAAAATGGTGAAGGAAACAACACCTTCAAAATGATTTATGAAAGAAGTATCCCATTCAAACCTCAATTGAACTGGGATGGAAACAACACCTTATTCAGGGCTTTAAAAGCTGTTGAAAAATACATTGGACAAGAAATAAACGGATACCATATTACATTGAAAAAAAGGCTTCCTCCTGAGTCGGGTCTGGGTGGTGCCAGTTCAAATGCCGCAGAATTGATAAGGTTTTTTTCGGGAAAGTATCGTATCCCCTTCGATGAAATGGTTGAAATTGCAAAGGAAATTGGAGCCGATGTCCCATTTTTCTTTTATGGAAACACCGCTCTTGGAACCAATCGAGGAGATGATGTCAAACCCCTTGATCCGCTGCCACCCTATCCGGTGATTGTATGTCAGCCGAGTGTAACGTTTTCGACGCAGAACATGTATTCCATAATCGATTCTCTAAGATATGAGGATTGGGATAATGTAGAAGATGTAAAATATGTTACCGATTTCGATGATGATCACGAAGAGGAGATGATCAACGACCCGGTTTTGGATGACTGGGAGGATGAGGATGTAGAGTCCTGGGTACCTGAAGAGGAACTCTATAGGACTTATGATGCACTCAAGGAAGGTGAGATGACTTTGACCTTCAACGACTTTGAAAAAGCCGCAGAGGAGTTTGAAATGCCCACTTATGAGTCATTTATTAAGAAATTTACAGATATAAAATGTGAAGAGATGCTCTTAAAGGGGATGACAGGATCCGGATCAGCCCATTTTATAGTGTTTAACAACACCGTTAAACCGCATATACTTGAGGAAATTGTTCAAAAACTTAGGGAGATGACGCTTTGGGTGAAAAAAACGAATTTTTATTAACAAAAAAATTAACGATATTGTAACCCGATGATTTTTTTGACTATGATATAATCACCGGGCAAATCCTGTTTTCACGACATAGCGTGAAGACCAAAAGACCGTAGGAGGTAAAAAGTGAGAATTTATGAATTGATGTTTATCACCGATCCAAGACTTCCTGAAGAGCAAAGGGAAGAGGAAGTTGAAAAGGTCAAAAAGGTGATTGAAGAACGGGTAAATGGTAAGGTTGAAAAAGTAGACCGATGGGGAGTTAGAAAGTTGGCTTACATTCTCCCCAAAAGTAAACTCGAAGAAGGAGATTATACTGTCATCCTTTTCAGAGCGGATGGTTCTGATTTGGAACCTCTTGAAAATCTCTTTCATGTTTCCCCTGAATTTATTCGAAAGCAGATCGTTAGACGAGAGGATATTGAAAAAGAAGAGAGAAAAAAAATCATTCAGAATCGTCTGAATGGAAATGTTGAGATTGAGGAAACGACAGAGCAAGTTGTTGAGGAAGTCACTGCCGAAGATGCTGAACCCGAATTTGATGTCGAGGAAAAAGGCGAATAGATTATGTCCATTAGTTATAACAAGGTAATTTTGGTGGGAAGACTAACTGCTGATCCCCAGGTGTCGTACGCCTCAAACGGGATGATGATAGCGAAGTTTACCCTTGCTGTTGACCGACAGTTCAAACGCGAATCACAGAACAGTCAAGATGCTGATTTTCTAAGAATCGTCGCCTTTGGAAAATTAGCTGAGTTCGTCAACAATTACCTTTCAAAGGGTAGATTGATCATGGCTGAAGGTAGGATTCAGACTTCAAGATTCCAGGGTGCCGATGGTATTACGAAGTATTTTACCGATATCATAGCTGAGAAGCTCAACTTTATGGAAACAAAAAAGAGTGCCCAAGAATATGACAGAAAAAGCGGAGGTTCTTATGATACCTCTAACAGACCCTTTGATAACGAAGAAGTGGTAACCAATAACGAAGAGATTTTTGACGGACCCGGTGAATCGGAAGACGACGAAGTACCGTTTTGATAAAAGGAATGAGGAGGAAAATAAATGGCTCAGAACAGTAGTAGAGATAGAGGGAGAAACCCAAGAAATCAAAAGTTCAGAAGAAGAAAGAGAAGAAAATGCGCGCTTTGTGCAAAAGACACCAATTTTGTCGATTATAAAGATTTAAACTTCTTAAAAGAATACATCTCCGATAAGGGAAGAATTATTCCAAGAAGGATAAATGGTAGCTGCGCAAAACACCAAAGAACGATTAAAACCGCTATCAAAAGAGCAAGACAGATGGCATTGTTACCTTACACCAGATAATCCGGATTTACGCTATTTTTATGGTATAATAAAATTAGCAAATTAAAATTGAATACCATTAAGGCATAAGAGAATAAAAGACGCCTCGTTGATTCGTATCATCGCGGCGTCTTTTTGTTTTTATAACGGGAGGTTAATCATGAATAGCATACCAAAGGTGGTCGTAATCGGAGCAGGAGTGGTCGGATCGCTGATCGCAAGGGAACTGACAAAGTATAACTGCTATGTAACACTTATCGACAAAGAAGAAGATGCAGGATGGGGTGTTACAAAGGCAAATTCCGCTATTATCCATGGTGGATATGATGATCCGATAGATTCTGTCAGAGGACAGTTTGCTGCAAAGGGAAACAGAATGTACACGAAATTGTCATCAGAACTGCGATTCGAGCTTAAACGGATTGGTTCTTATGTCCTGGCGTTCGAAGATGACGAGATGCCTTATTTGGACCAACTAATGGAAAGAGCAAAATCTAACGGCGTTGAAGGATGTGAGATTCACGGTAAAGAAGAAATCATCAAAAGAAATCCCAACATCAAAGAATCTGTAAAGGCGGGATTCTGGTGTCCAACAGCTGGTATCACTGAACCTTGGATGGTTGCCATTGCTGCTGTTGAAAATGCCGTATTAAACGGAATGGAATTTCGACCGGGGGAACAAGTTGTTGGGATTGTGACAGAAGATACAGACAACGGGCAGATTGTTAAAACAGTCAAGACGGATCAAGCACAGTATCCATGTGATCTTGTGATCAACGCGGCAGGACTTTACGCAGACAAAATTGCCCAAATGGTGGGGGCTCAATGTCCAGTTTTACATCCCAGAAAGGGAGAATATATCCTTTTGGACAAAAACCTCGGTGCCATTATCACTAATGTTCTTTTTCCCGTTCCCACAAAACAATCAAAAGGTGTGCTTGTGCTACCCACAGTTGATGGCGGTATATTGCTTGGCCCCACTGCGAAAGATTTGGATGTGGATCAAAAAGAAGATACTTCTACTACTTCAGAAGGACTTAACGAAGTGAGACGTAAAACCTCTTCAATGGTTAATGGACTGGATTTTTCTCAAACAGTGAAGATCTTTGCCGGTTTAAGACCCGAAGATCCGCAAAAAGATTTCGTCATCGGAAAAACAAATGTCAATGGGTTTATCAATGCGGCAGCCATGCGCTCCCCCGGATTAACAGCAGCTCCTGCTATTGCAGAATATTTGGTGGAGAAAGTGATTATAGAAAAGACAGGTGTTGTATTGCATAAAAAAGGTAATTTTAATCCGATATTGGATTCTTATCCAACTCTTCCCGAAGAAGACCCTCAGATATGGGAAGAGATGATCAAAAAAGATGAACGTTACGGTAAGGTGGTTTGCGTTTGCAATAAGATTACCGAAGCCCAGATCATCAAGGCAATACACAGAGGGGCCAGAACCATAGACGGTGTGAAATTCAGGACCAGAGCCAGTTTTGGTAGATGTCAGGGTGGATTTTGTCTGGCGAGAATTGCAGAGATATTGGCAAAAGAATTGGATAAACCGTTAAACGAAATCAAATACAGAACCGGCAACACCAAGTTGTTATCCGGGAGGGTGAGAACATGAAAGAGATAAAACTGGATGGGCTCATAATAGGTGGTGGAGCTGCCGGGATGGCAGCGGCAGTAGAATTGACAAGGCAAGGATGCCATACTGTTTTGATTGAACGTGAAGAAAGAACGGGAGGCGTTTTGAATCAGTGTATTCATAATGGTTTTGGACTCCATGTCTTTAACGAAGAATTGACCGGTCCCGAATATGCCGATCGTTATAAACACCAGATTTCAGAAAATGATATTACCGTTCATTCTGATCAATTTGTCTTAAAAGTCGATCCTGAGAAAAAAGAAGTCATCACCGTAGGCGTTGAGGGAGTCACTTACTATAAGCCAAAAGCCCTTGTCATGACTACCGGTGCAAGGGAAAGACCTTTCAGTAATTTGAGAATTCCAGGAACGAGGCCAGCCGGTATCTACACAGCTGGAGTAGCGCAAAAATTTGTCAATCTCCAGAATTACCTTCCCGGGAAAGACGCATATGTATTAGGATCAGGAGACATCGGATTAATTATGGCCAGACGATTGACGCTTGAGGGAATGAATGTGCTTGGAGTGGCAGAACTCATGCCGCATTCCGGGGGGCTTGCAAGAAACATTGCACAATGTTTAGACGATTTTGACATTCCTCTTGAACTTTCAACCAGTATAGTGGAAGTCCACGGTAAAGAACGTCTGGAATCAATCACTTTGATGAACTTCACTCCGGATACCATGCAACCTATCACCGGAACAGAGAAAAAAGTCAAATGTGATACCCTTATTCTATCTGTTGGATTATTGCCGCAAAATGAACTCATTGAAGATTATGTGAAAGATGATCCGGTAAATAAAGGGGTAATGGTGGATTCTCATCAACGCACCACACACCCATGGATATTTGCAGCCGGTAATAATGTTGCTGTTTACGATTTGGTTGATTTTGTAACTTTAGAGGGCATTGAAGCTGGAAAAGCAGCTGCGCAAATGATCAAAGAGGGATTTGCTCAATGTAAACAAATCCCCGTTAAAAGAGGTCAAAACGTCGGCGCCTTAACCCCTCTTTTCTGTTGTCTCGATGACAACCCCTTCAAGTTTTACATCCGACCCACCAAAAACATGGAAAAAGGGCGTGTCATGATAGGACCGGGGATCGTCCAAAAGGTGGAAATAGGACTGAAACCCAGTGAGATGGTTGATATAAAGATCACGAGCGAACATAAGGAAAAGATCAAAGAAATGGGACTTGACGAAATCCTTGTGGAGATAGAGGAGGTATAATCATGGAAAAAAGAAAGATCACCTGTATCTCCTGTCCTCTCGGATGCGAGATAGAAGCTGAAATAAACGGTGATGACATTAAGCTTAAGGGGAATAGATGTCCGAGGGGAAAAGAATACGCCATTAACGAGATCAAAGATCCCAGACGTGTTGTTACCTCAAATGTAAAGGTAAATGGCGGAGAATTTCCACTTGCAAGTGTCAAGACAACGGGAGCCATTCCGAAAGGCAAAATCTTTTCACTGATAGAAAAACTTCGTGAAGTGGAGTTGGAAGCACCCGTCAACATCGGCCAGGTGGTTTATAAAAATCTTTTTGATACCGGATGTGATGTGGTTGTGACGAGGCCTGTGGAACGGCGGTAAATGGGGGAAACTTCATACTTTATTATCTGTACGGGAGCCCCTATGTGAAGTGGCCTCCCGTTATTCAAGTCGTATCCCTATCTCAAAACTCCTGTGCCATGGGAAAAACACTTCCATTTTGAAACGTTTTTCAAAAGCCTGTTCTATCATCTTTTTATATGTCTCTAATTGTTTTATAGAAAAGTCCTCTGCCCATTGTTCTGCCGGAAGAAGTGTCCAAATTGTGCAACCCTTTTCTATTGATTTCTCACGGAGTTTTTGCCTGACAATCGCTTGATAGCCGTAGTGTTCAATGAGCATTTCCTGTTGAAATTTTGATATTTCCTCCTTGTCAATTTGAAGAAATCCTCGATTGGCAAGATCCTGAAAGACAGTCAAGCAACAGTTTGTACCCAAAGTATTGCTGGGTGTATTCCAACCGGCATAGTTCATTTTTGACCAATCCCTTTTTGTTGAACAAAGCCATTTCACCAGGTCTTTATCTGAGCCGTTGGGGTATCTGATATCGGCAATACCGCTGATTCGGCTATTGTTTAATAATCGTTCCAGCTTTGAATGCTCATAAAGATTATCAGGCTGATTTGGACTTTCGATCCATTCTTCGTTATCCATGTTGTTGACGAACAGGATAAC
>CAYUYU010000104.1:0-8647 GCA_964449405.1 uncultured Thermotogaceae bacterium | reverse complement strand
ATTAAAGCAGTTCGGCAGTGTGAAACGAATCAAAGAGTCAAGTGTTCACGAGATAAAATCTGTAGTGAAGAATCAAGAACTTGCTCAAGAGATAAAAGATTTTTTGGAGCAAAATATGAAATAAAGTCGGGAGGATGGCAATGAAGTACGATTTTGATGAACGCATTGAAAGAAAAGGCACCACAAGTATCAAATGGGACTATTTGATTGAGATCTTTGGCAATGATGATTTAACCTCCATGTGGGTGGCAGATATGGACTTTAAATCACCACAACCTGTTATCGATGCAATGGTTAAACGTGCAAAGCATGGCATCTACGGTTACACAGGAAAAGATGATGATTTTTTTCATGCCGTTATCCATTGGATGAAAGATCGGCACGATTTGAAAACAGAAAAAGAATGGTATATCCCAACTCCGGGGGTTCTTGCCGGAATATCCGCTGCGATTCATACCTTTACACAACCGGGAGATGAAATCATTGTCCAAACACCCGTGTACTATCCATTTTTCAGTTCCGTTGAAAACAACGGCAGGATACTAATTAAAAACCCCTTAAAACTTGATGGAACAAAGTATCAGATGGATTTTGAAGATTTCGAAAAGAAAATTAATAAAAAGACCACTATGGTCATTTTATCCAACCCCCACAATCCGGTAGGTAGAGTTTGGGAAGCAGACACCCTAAAAAGGCTTGGCGAAATATGCAAACAACACGATATCTTTATTATCTCTGATGAGATTCACTCAGATTTGATCTTTAACGGTCACAATCACCACTCTTTTATAAATTTTGAAGATTTTCACTCTCATTCCATGGTTTTTATTGCTCCTTCAAAGACCTTTAATTTGGCCGGTTTGTCCTGTGCTTCTGCGATAATACCTGACGAGAATGTCCGCAGACGCTTCCAAAACACCGTCGATTCATGGCATATCAACATGCTTAATCTTTTTGGCATAGCGGCTTTTCAAGCAGCTTACAATTATGGTAAAGAATGGTACGAACAAATGTTGGCTTACGTTTGGGAGAACTATCAAACGATGTGTGATTTTGTAGATCAAAAAATTGAACAGCTTAAAGTCTTCCCATTAGAAGGCACTTATCTGGCATGGGTTGATTTTAGGGGTTTAAGCCTGTCCCATGAGAAGATCAATGAAATATGTTTGGATAAGGCAAAGATAGCGCTTGATGAAGGAACCATGTTCGGTTATGAGGGAAGCGGGTTTCAACGTTTTAACATCGCCTGCCCTCGCTCGATTTTAATGGAAGCTTTGGAAAAGCTCGAAAGAGAGATTCTAAAGTTAGCGTAATAAAAGCCTGTCACTACTCGTCTAATAAACAACGATGATATATAAGGGGGAAATAAAATGATAGAAAAGAAAATGCAGGATGAGATCAACAAACAGATTAATGAGGAATTGTTTGCAGCCTATCTGTATCAATCAATGGCGGCATACTTTGAGGAAATGAATCTCAAGGGATTTGTCAATTGGATGGATAAACAAGTCAAGGAAGAATTGGAACATGCAAGGAAATTTTATGACTATCTGATTGAAAGAGGCGGAAGAGTAGAATTGGAAGGCATAGAAAAACCTCAGAAAGAATGGGATTCCCCTTTAGCGGCTTTTGAAGCAGCTTATGGCCACGAACAGCATGTAACCAAGCGTATCAATCACATGATGGATGTTGCTGAAGAGCTGAAAGACAGAGCAACCATTTCCATGCTTCAATGGTTTATTGACGAACAAGTGGAAGAAGAAGCCAGTACCGATGAGTATGTACAAATGCTTAAGATGATCGGAAAAGACAACCGTGGTATATTCATGGTTGATAGAGAATTAGCCAAACGTTAACCGTAAGTAAGCACTCAATGTCTTAATATAGATGACAAGCTTTTGGCGGACTTAAGAGTCCGCCTTTTTATTTTATCTTTTTTTTCTTCCATTTTCCCTGTTCAAAGACATCTAAATAATCAAACCCAATCTCCTTTAACCGCTTGAGTCCCAGGGAGATATTTTTTCCCACTCTGTCTGCACTATGGGCATCAGATCCGATTGTAATGCAATCACCACCACAATCTTTATAGAGTTGAAGAATTTCCCAATCGGGGTTTGGTTCACCGTACATCGAAACAGCTGCCATATTCAGCTCGATACCTTTACCTCGATAAATGAGTTTTTTAAAAAGGTTTTTGATTCGATCATAAAGATCTGGGTTAAACTTTCTGTACTTTTCATCGTATCTTCTTGGAAAATCAAGATGTCCAATCACATTAAATGTTTCAACTTCTGCAATGATTTTCTCGAAATCGTCCAAGTATATGTCATACCTGATTTGACCGTTTTCTCTTGTAAATTCACAATGGTAGGATAAAATGACAAAGTCAAAGTTCCTAAGTTGAACTGATTGGGGTGTTTTTCCGTCCCAACTATATTCAAGACCCGCAGGAAGAGAGAACTTTGACATGATTTGGATATATTCCTCTGTGTTGACAATGGTGTCTCCCTTTGCAAACTCCGTTTGCATATCATCCACATGGTCGGTAATGATTAAGTGTTCAATTCCCATTTTTTTTGATTGTTCAATGATGTCTTCTATCCGGGATTGCGAGTCACCGGAAAAATATGAATGTACGTGATAATCCTGCATGTTACTCCTTTCTTTATTGTTTCTTTCATTCTATAAAAGAAATTGTTCAAAAAACACTGCGCCCAAGAGACCTGTCTTGGTTGGCTTGTTTTTCAAAAAAATTTAATATTTCCTTCTTCAGTTCATCAAGTCCGCTTTTCTTAACCGATGATATGAATCGAAAATCCGGATGAGAATATCGCATTAAATCAAGCTGCTCTTCAGATAGCAAATCGATCTTGTTCAGCACGTTTATTTTAGGAATATCCATGGCTTTGATACTCTTTAAAACCTCATCAGCTGCGTTCATTTTCTCTTTCCAGTTGCTTTCGGAACAATCAACCACATGAACAATGAGATCACTATATGTTATCTCTTCAAGTGTGGCTTTAAAGGATTCGATGATGTTATGAGGAAGCTTCTTAATGAATCCTACTGTATCGTTAAAAACCGCTTGTTTATCACTGCTGAGATAGACTTTCCTGGATACGGGACTTAACGTGGCAAATAGTTCGTCTTTTGGTTTGATCTTCTCATCTTTGGAAAGGCTTTTTAACAAGGTTGTTTTCCCAGAATTGGTGTATCCAATGATGGATACTACCGGAACATTCATATTCAATCGTCTTTGTCGTTGGGTATGGCGCTGTTTTTTTACCTTGGATAAGTGCTTTTTTAACAGTGAGATCCTCTGCCTGATGGTGCGTCTGGAAACCTCTAATTGGGTTTCGCCAGGTCCTCTCGTTCCAATTCCCCCTCCAAGCCGAGACATCTCTTTTCCCCTTCCAAGGATTCTTGGCAATAGATATTCCAATTGGGCCAGCTCAATTTGTAATTTCCCCTCTTTTGTCGTGGCGTGTCTGGCAAAAATATCCAGTATCAACTGCACTCTGTCAATTACGCGACAGTCAAGTATCTCTTCAATGTTTCTTAATTGGGTGGGACTCAACTTGTTATCAAAAACAGCCAAGTCAATCTCTTTTTCCGTGACGATTGCCTTGATTTCATTTAATTTCCCTTTTCCTAAAAGTGAAGAGGCATTAAAACTATCCCGGAATTGATAGGCTGTTTCAACAACTACACCGCCGGCCGTTTCGACCAGCCCTATCAGTTCTTCTTGCATTTCTTCAAGCTCAGCCAAATCAAGTCCTTTTAGTCCCACATTGACTATCAATACACGTTCCATAAACCACCTGCTAACGGGTTATATTTCCGTTTTCTTGTTAATTCAATATTTTGTTTCAATTTGATTCGGGTAGCGTTTATTATCAAAGGGCAAGTATCATTCCTTTTTCACCGGCATATGTTGCCATAACCGGACCCATGTCGTTCATAATAATCTCATTATCGTACAGTCGTTCCATTTCTGCTTTAAATCGCTGCGCATCTTCAAGATTATCCACATGGGTGATTCCCAAAATCTTGTAACTTTCGGGTTTAAGTGTTTCAATAATCTCAGAAATCTCTTCGATAAACCGTTTTCTGCCTCTGACCTTCTTTCTGACATCTACAGCTCCATCAATTCCCTCTGCAATCACTTTGATGTTGAGTAATTTGGCAATTCCACCTTGTAATTTATTCAGTCTCCCGCCTTTGACGATATTTTCAACGGTAAACAATGGAATAATGATTTTGACGTTTTTTCTGTAAACATCCAATGCATTCAATATCTCTTCTTTACTTGCACCATCTTTCGCCATTCTCGCGGCTTTTAAGACCTGAGCACCATGTGAGATTGACCCGGCAAGTGAATCAAAAATGGTAATTTTTTCATTCATCATCTTTGAGGCCATGATAGCAGATTGATAAGTTCCACTCAATTTCGAAGAGATAGTGATGCAAAGAGGTACATGGCCCTCTTTTTCAACCTCTTGAAACACTTCCTCAAATTCCAACGGTGAAGGTTGAGACGTTTTGGGCAGATTGACCGAATGTCTCATCTTCTCCCAAAACTCCTTTGGCCAAAGATTTATCCGCTCTTTAAATTCCATCCCGTCTATATTGACATTCATGGCTACCATACGGATATCGAGATTCTTTATGAATTTTTCAGGTAGATCACAAGAACTGTCCGTTATCACCTTTATCATTTTCAACCCTCCATAAACGATTATACAACATTTTTTCAAGTTAAGCAAAAAGAAGGATTAGTTTTCAAGGACTGACTCATCTTATAAATAATATTAATGGTAATATTAAAATTTTTAATTTATAACTTGACATTTCTGGTTTGGTGTTGTATAATTCACCGGAAAAACAAAATTATTAATTTGGCGGTGGGGGTTATGAACATCAACAAGAAAAACTTTTATCTTTATGCTTTAGGCCGACTGGTTTCAATTATTGGCTCCGGTATACAAATGATCGCTATTCCTTTATTCATTCTTGATTTGACAGGTTCGGGAACAATTATGGGGACATTTGTCCTGGTTTCAAATCTGCCACGATTGATATTTGGTCCATTTGCCGGCGTTTTGGGAGATCGGTTTGACAGAAAAAAAATCATGGTCATGATGGACTTTGCCAGAGGGGCCATTATCCTTTTACTTGCAGTCATGACTCGAATGGATGCCCTTCAGATCTCCGGGCTGTTGATTGCGCAGTTTATCATATCGACTATGGATATTACCTTTGACCCCGCCACCCAAGCCATGTTGGGCGATATTGTTCACAACAACGATTTAAATAAAGCCAATTCTATCATTCAAGGCATCAACAGCTTTTCCTTTATTGTGGGTCCTGCAATGGGTGGTATTTTGTATGGCTTATTCGGAATTGAAGTGGTTTTTTTAATCAACGGAATTTCCTTTGTCCTTTCCGCTTTGAGTGAGATGTTTATCAGTTATCATCAAACGACCGAAAGGGGAAAGGTCAGTATTAAATCCACACTCATTGATATCAAAGAAGGGTTTATGTATTTAAAAAATATGAAAGGTCTTTTGCTACTGTTGATATTCGCCATGCTTTCCAACTTTTTGATGGCCAGTATGTTTTCGGTATTATTTCCTTTTTTTGCCAGAGAAGTGGTTGGTTTTTCAGGCCAGCAGTTCGGATTTATGGAAACTAGCTGGGTTAGCGGGATCTTGATCGGTAATATCATTTTGGGCGTTTTTTTAACAAAGCGAAAAGCCACCTCTCTGTTTAAAACCGGCATCATCGCTGAATCATTTCTTTTCCTGCTCTTTTCAATCATCACATACCCATTTGCCGTGTCATTCTTTGGTGGGAGTTCGTGGTTATATTTTAGTGTCATCGCGGTGCTATTTGCCTTTACGGGAATATTCAATGCATTGGTCAATACACCCATGCTTACTCTTTTTCAAAAAAAGGTTTCTTCTGCTTACCGTTCCAGAGTTTTCTCCGTTATTGCCGTGTTGACACAACTTATCGTACCGGTAGGTGCGTTCCTGTTCGGTTTGGGCTTGGATCATTTTGACGCCCATCATCTCATTTTTGTAGGGGCAATCGGCAATATGGGGATCACCTTTCTGTTCCTTATCATTGGCATGACAAAAGCATTATCAACTGACGAGGACTCCGACAATATAGCGGCTTCGGGTGAGAAAGAACAAGTTGAAGTAGTTTAAAGAAATTAATCGCAGAGGAGTTGTTCCAAAATGTTATAAAAGGCTTCTTTTGCATGTTTTTCTCGCCAAGGATAATGACCGCATTTGGATAAAACAAAACACTTTGCATTCAGCCCCTCCTCTTCGAGGGGCTTTTTTACTCCTTCTATAGGGTGTGGATCATGATCTCCGTGAATGACAGCTATAGGACTGTTTACCCTTTTAACAGCTTCGATCAACTTTCCGGATTTCCGCCTTTGAGAGGCTTCACTCCAAACCTTTTGATAAATAGACATATCGACGGTTGTCTTCTCTGAAATATCCTTTAAATCGACTTCGAAAGAATCCAACGAGGAAATGATCTCACCCGCTTTTGCAAAATGTGCATTTGCTATTTCTTCGTCTTCTTCGTTGAGTTTCATAAAATGTTCGGACAGTTTTTCTTTGGTCTTTCGACTCATTCTGTCGTTTCTTGTTTGGCCTATATGGTTGACATAATCTTGATCAAATGGCCCTGAAGAAATGAGGATCAACTGCTTCACAGTTTCGGGATGGGCATTTTCATAATAGATGCCTAACCATGCTCCCCAGGAATGACCCATTAGTATCACCGGTTGGTCAGCTATGGCAGAAACTACTGTATATATCTCCTCTATTTGTTCATCAATCCGCGTTCCATGATTGAGCATCTCGATGACTCCCATTTTTTTGCCCACCGATTCACATAAATCGTACAAAGACCCGCTCGCACCTGGTCCTCCATGAAGGGCAACCACTCTATAAGGCTTTTCACTGTGGATTCTATATAGGTTATTCTTCATCCTATTTACAACTCCTAATTATTCTTAATGTATTTTCTCAATATCATACCATGAGACCTTAACATTGAAAACCGTTGATAAAAATCCTGTAGATCTTGATCACAAGTCAAATCAACGCATGTAATCATAGATAATTGTTCAAGCATTGTTGCCATCAATTTTGTTCCAATGCCCTTATTTTGATAATTAGGTAAAACTTCCAACATCGGGATGAAGGCAAAATTCACATGATCACTCAGGGCGTTGACAAACCCAATGACTTGACTCGTATCCTGATCCACAGCTAATACAAAATATTGACTGTTTTCCAGAATTTTAAAATGCTGAGTAGTTGTTAAAGGGCTTGACCATCCCACAAAAAAGCCTTGTAATTGATTTTTACTGATATTATTTAAATCTTTCTGATAGATAATCATTAACGACCTCCTGAGAAATGCCTCCCTCACTATCATAACACAATCATGAGGTTCGTAACGAGTTAAACTTTCATCTTTCCATATCCCAACCTCTCCATAACAATATACATCGAAAGATACCGCACGCAAAAAACTTGATCGTGTGTTAAAATAACAAGAAACACTTTTGAGGATGTGATGGAAATAAAAAGACTAATGATGCAGCTTGTTTTTGTTTTTGGCTTAATTTTTATACTGACATTTGTCATCATCTTTTTGTACAACTTTTTAATGTCCGGGATAGTTAGCATTCAATGGCGAATGCCTCTGATCTTTTCATCAGTTATCACACTATCATACCTGATCAGGTATTTATCTGAAAAAAGAAAGAAAAAAAGCTGATAACACGGATCCAAACACATAAATTCTAAAATTCAGAAAGGATAGATACAAGATGACAAAAAAAAGAAAGAAGATTTTAATGATTGTGTTGTTAGTGGTTGCGGTTGTTGTGATCATTGGCGGTTTTGTTATAAAAAACCTGATCGATAAACTCGATGACGGCCTTGAGGACCTTATGGCGCTTGAAATTGAGAATGTAGTCATTTCCGAGGTTCCTGATGGCACGTATTCTGGTGCTTACAAGCAATTTCCTATCGATGTGGCACTGACGGTCTCTGTGAAAAATGGTGAGATTCAAGATATCCGGATCAACAAGCATGTCAACGGAAAGGGAAAGGACGGCGAGAAAATAACAGATAAGGTCATCTCTCAGCAGTCTTTGGATGTTGATACCATTTCCGGCGCAACGTACAGCGGTATTGTTATTTTAAAAGCCGTTGAACAAGCCCTTTTAAACAGATAACAATCAAACATAAACAGCCCGTTTTTATATAAACAACATCCCTTTTGTAATATCGGGGATGTTGTTTTATATTTTTTAATGGTCTATCCTTTAACAGCACCTGATGTTAAACCACTAACTAAGTATCTTTGCAACGACAATGACAAGATGACCATGGGTAAAGCGCCAATTAATGCCGCTGCGGTAAAGAGGCCCCATTCCATCTGGTACGGCCCGTGTGAGAAGGACTGCAAACCCACGGCAAAGGTATAATTTTCAGGACTTTGCAGGACGACACTTGCCAAAACGAATTCGTTGAAATTAGCCATAAATACAATCAAAAAGACGACTGCCAACATGGGTGCGGTTAACGGGAGGATGATTCTCCAAAAA
>CAYUYU010000103.1:1556-8742 GCA_964449405.1 uncultured Thermotogaceae bacterium | reverse complement strand
GACCTCTCGTTCAAGTCGCGCTATTTTATCTTTTAAAGCCTGATTCTCTTTTTGCAACTCTTCGAATCTTTTCATATTCACACCTCACGATTGTTTCATCTGTATGAAATCCTTGTAAAGTACTCCGTATGATACTGCCGGAAATGATCCTGAGAAAAAATGTATCTCGTATGATACCGTTTGGCAAGTTTGAAGATTTCTTCATCCGCATAATCGACAATTCTCGTCCCGGACCATGTGCAAAACTCATTTAATTCCCGTCTTTCAGTCTTTGACAATTTCCTTCTGAACGATTTATCAAATGCCCAAATAAATGGAAAAAAGAACTTCTCAGATTTATCAGCGATGTACTCATATAAATCAAAGATGGGGTCCATTGCCGGTCTGCCTTTTACCCAACCCAAATTCGAACCATCAATAATTAAAGGAGAATGAATCCTCCTCAGTAAAAGCTGTTGAAGAAAATGAAATGTTGCAAGATATTTTTGGCCTTTATATCGGAGAATAACGTATTTATATCCTGCTGGTAATCGATTGAGTCGATGGGACGGATACCACTCCCAAGCTATTTTTTCCATATGAGAATGATTAAAATGGACACGAAAAGTCATTGGAGGTAGCTTTCCAATGATGGAACAGCCTTCATTGGTCGCTGCTGGTTCGTTATACCTGTACAATCTTGCTTTGGCTTGTTCAGATAATGTTGACTGTTCTTTTCTGTGTTGATCTTTTTGCTTCTCTTTCAGTCTTTTTGCAACACTCCTGTCTGTTATCTGTTTGACAATGCCTTCTGGAAGGAGATAAGAGTGAGCATAGTTCCTTTCTATTTCAACCAATTCGCCTTTTCTGCCGAGAAGGGCAAAATCCTTTAACAAAATCACACACATTTTAGTTGACATAGTATCAATTCCTTTGCTGGCACAGCAGTTAAAACAATAGCTCTATGAATAGATCAAAAGAGGTACCAACAATTCTTCACGAGTCAAAGAACCATGTTTACCTTTTAAGGTATATGTCTTCCCGTGGTGTTTGAAATGTAATGAGTACCCCTCTTTTGCAATGGCAATGTAATCTCCGATACGGGCCATATTTTCTTTCAATGCCCTTTCCAATATACTATGGGGTAAATCGGTATTTGAAAAAAGGTTCAGGGCAATGGCTTTGTTCTTTTCTATAAGATGAAATCGTTTAGAAAAACGCCTATGAAAATATTCGATAAATCTCTCAGGCTCCTTCACGTTCAAATACAAGGCGCGAGGTTCTCCTGAAAGTGGCGGGTAGACATAATCAACAAACAACTCATCTTCTGATGTGATCCACTCTTCATCTTGCCAGGTGGTGTCGATTTGACCATGGTCCGAACTTATGAGAAAGAGCGTTTCAGCTAATCGCTGTTGACTCAATCTATCTAAAACCTCATGCCTTAACATTTTAAACAGGTATTCGATCCCCCCTTGATAAGGACGTGAATGAGTCCCATAATGATGACCATCTGTATCCGTCAACCCCCAATAAACAAAAATGAAAGTTTTAGAATCTTCTTCTTCAACAGTTTTCAGTAGCTGGCAAAACATTTCCAACATTCCAGAATAAGAACGTTTTGCGGATCCCTTATGATGCATTTTGGTCAATCCGGATTCAACGAACAAATCAGAAGTAATGGTCCAACATTTTACGCCTGTTTCCTGAAGGCTTTCGAAGATAGTGGGCGTGGTCAAAAACTTCATGGGATTTAATCCACATTGTGTTAATGCATCTCTTTCCAGTTCCGGAGGAGACAGCAAGATCATATTCACCAGAGAAGAATAATCAGGTAGAAATAACGTGTATCCAAGCATACCATGTTCAAGCGGCGGAAGCGCTGTATTATACGAGGTTAAGGCAGCTGTTGTAGTGGAAGGAAATACACTTGTCAACACTTCTTTTTCATAGCTTTCCAGTTCTTTACGAAGGATTGGAGAGTTTTGCGCAGCTATTTGCAGATTATCCCTTCCCATTGCATCTATGACAAACAAGATCACCTTTTTTTTCTTTTCGGGGGTTTTAATTTTTTTTAAGATATCAAGAGGCGGATAATAAGTTGGACAGTCGTAGAATTTTAAGATGAAATTAGACAGATTGACGATCGATCGTTTTGAATAATCAGGTAAAAAGAGGCCCTTCTCCAGTTCTTGAGGTTTCATATCCGGAATAATAACGATCACCTCGACTTTAATCTTTGAGCATTCTTATTTTAACAACCTTTTTTATGCTGAGTTTATCATCTTTCGATAAATCGATTTCAGTTTGCTGATTATTTCGAATTACTTTTACGATTGGTCTTGTGATGGAACCTCTTCTGTTTCCTACAACAATCGCCAATTCACCTGTTGTTAAAATCACCTTAGTGTTCACAGGATAAAGCCCGAAACAAATCAAAAAATATCGGACGATCTCCGGGTCAAACATTTTTTTGGACTGTTTAACAATAAAACTGACTGCTTCATAAGGTTCCCAAGCCTCTTTATAGGGACGTTTTGTCGTCAAGGCGTCAAAGACATCGGCTACCATCAAAAACCTTCCCTCCAACGGGATATCCTTCCCCTGTAATCCCTTTAAATACCCTTTGCCATCCCATCTTTCGTGATGATACCTGATGGCGTTGAGGACTGACGCATTTTCTACACCGGATATCTCAGCAATTTTGAAACCGTATTCGGGATGTTTTTTTATGATGTCAAACTCGACAGCCTTTAAGCGATCCTGGCTTTTCAGAATTTCTTCAGGTATCCACAATTTCCCCATATCATGTAATAGCCCGCCAATGGTGTATTTTTCAATGATTTCCTTTTTTTTCCCATATTTCTCTGTAGCCAATATGGTGGATATGATGGCAACGTTCACCTGATGGGTAAAGGTGTAATCATCCATTCTCTTTAATCTAACCAAAGAAGGGACAACGTATTCCCCATACTCCTCGATGATTTCCTGATTGATTTCATCACTGATCTGCTGGGTCTTTTCAACGTTTATTCTTCCGTCTCTCAAGGTTTCTTCACAAACTTGTGATAACTCGGTTGAAAAGTGTTCAAGCTTTTCATCGCTGAAAAGGTCGTTAATTGCCGCATCAAAAGAATCATTTTCATAGACTGAAATCCAGTCAATTCCTCTTTTATGAAGTTTCTGTATGGATTTGAAGGTTATTATTTCTCCGTTTTTTATGATAATATCATCTTGGGCATTCCCCATAATGGTTTCAGAACAAACATCTCCCTCTTTTAAGGAGCTGACTTGTTTCCATTTAATCAATCCCAAGCACCTCAGTAATAAACAAATCACCTTCATCGGTTAACGAAACTTCTTCATCATTCACAAGCAACACCGGACGACCTATGGCTTTCCCTCCTTTTGAAATAACAATCCCCTTTGAGCCGTTACTTAACCTAACTTGAGTTCCTGTAGGATAAATCCCGGTTATTTGAACAAAGGCTTTTACAAAAGTAGGGTCAAAGATTATTCCGGAATTAGACACAATCCATTTTAACGCAGTGTAAGGTTCCATGGTAGGTTTACCTTCAACTTTAGTGATCAACGTATCGTAAGCATCCGGAATCGCCATCAAACGGGAGATTTCATTAATCTTCTCACCCTTTGCACCCATGGGAAATCCTTTCCCATCATAGCGTTCATGGTGTTCAATCAGGGCATCTTCTTCATCTTTTTCTAAGAATCCGGGTGCCACCTTGTTGATGATTTTTACCCCTATGACGGGATGTATCTTGATCCGGTTTAATGTCCCCGTCTTGTATTGTTGGAACAGGTTTTCAACGTAATCCAGCGATTTTTCCTTATGGGCGTAGATCAAACCGATATCGTGTAAAAGAGCTACTTTAGTAAGCTTAAACAAGACATGCCTGGATTTGTTCAAGGCCTTTCCAAGAACGCAAGCGATGATCGCCGTGTTGATGCCGTGTTTGATAATAAACCCCGGAGCGATATCTGTCATAAAATTAAAAACACTGGAATTACTTTTAAGAACTTCATTAACCAGTTCGTTGCTCAGGTTCACAATTTCATCTTTTTGAAAGGAATTCGTATTCACAAAGGTTTTCGTAACGGTTTCAAAACGGGCGATAGATTCATGGTATTTTTCATCGGAAACGATTAAAGGTAGGTCTGGAGCGAGTATCGCTTTGGTTTCTTTCGAATACTCCTGCTCGAGTTCAAGAATGATGTTGTTGCCTTTTTCTTGCCCATTGGGAACCCTTACCGGAACCCATTCCACTTCTCTTTTCTGAAGATACTGAATCGTTTTAGAATCCAAAATACTGGATTTATGTGCAAGAAGAACAAAACTATTCGGGTCGAATACATCATCTCCGCAAATTTCCCCTGTATTTAAATCTTCCGTTCGTTTCCAGGTGATCTTCAAAACTTTATCCCCTTCTCCTCCCATTGATTAATTAATGATTGTTTCAATGCCTTTTTTGGTGTGACGAGACTAAGAATCCAATTCTGAGAGAAATATTTTTCCATGACTTTATCCATACGTGATATATCAACTGCATTAATCCTTTCAATCATTTCTTCAACACACAGGGGCCTTCCAAAAGCAAGGCCGGTGTCCAGATTTCTCATCATCGTAGAATAGGTGCTTTCCGTTGAAAGGAGGAGTTTTCCCTTTAAACGCTCCTTTCCGTAATTGATGTCTTGCTCGTTCATTCCCTCTTTCATTATCTTGAAAAGTTCGTTCATCAGTTCATCTTTGAGTTTTAAAAATCTTTCAGGCGTTGTAGCGGCATAGATAAAAAAGAGTCCGCCTTCCGGATAACTTATAAGACCTGAATCTATGGTATAAACCAGCCCCAATTCTTCGCGTAATCTGTTAAAGAGTTTTGAACTCATCCCACCACCCAGGAGGGTGTTAAGAACCTGAAAGACGTTAAAATCCGGATCCTGCCTTGATGGGGCTTCAATTCCTATGAGCATGTGGAGTTGTTTTAAATCCTCCCTTTCAGTGACCGTTACGGAACTGAAAGGTTTGTATATCAACGAAGACATTTCTCGCTTGGAATTTAAGTAGGTCAAATCGTTAAAACTATCAAATAAATCGGGTTGGAAATTCCCGGCAACTGAAAAAACCATATTTGAAGGGTGATACTTCGTTTTGTAAAAAGAGAGGAGATCTTGTCTGTTGATATCTTTGATACTCTCAAGCGTCCCCAAAACCGGATTCCCGTAATTACATTTCCCCCAGACATTTTTAAAAAACTGTTCGTAAACGATATCTGCCGGATCATCGTCTGCTGCCGATATCTCCTCCATGACTACCTGTTTTTCAAGGTCAAAAAACTTCTGAGGAAACAAGGACTGACTGCAGAGGTCTTTTAAAATCGAAAGGGCGATCTTTGCCTTGGAATCAGGTACTCTGGCGAAATAAACCGTGTTTTCTTTGCCGGTAAATGCATTCAGTGTTCCTCCCACTCTTTCGATGGGTTCTTTTAATTCGATAGGTGAACGCGTTTTCGTTCCTTTGAAGACCATGTGTTCTGTAAAATGTGCAGCCCCTGAACGACCAACAGGTTCATTGGCTGAACCTGCCTTGACTGCAATCGATAAACTAACGGATCGCACTCCGTTCATTTTATGAGCAAATATTTCCATTCCATTATTGAGTTTTTCTGTTGTTGCTATGGCTGAATGCACTTAATCACTTCCTGCTGTCTCTTCTTTCAGTCGGTTTTCGACCTCGTCTATCAGAATTACCTGTGCTTTTCTTTTTTGCTCCGGGTTCTCTCAAATCAATCTTTCCGCCTTGCTCAAGTTTGCCACAGACCACCTTTACTTCGTCGCCTAAGCTGAACTTTGCTGCCGGGTCTTTCACATAACCTTCCATATTTGATACGTGAAGAAGACCTATTTTCCCAGGGGCAATTTCTACAAAGACTCCATATTTCTCAATCCGACTTATTTTTCCTGTGTATTCTTTACCGGGCTCAAGGGGTTCCAACATTCTGTGTATATATTCTGCTGCTGCATTACTCTTTTTAGCATCACTACCGTAGATGTTCACTTTCCCTTTTTCATCGTCAATTTCTATCTTAACATCATATTCGGCAGTTATGAACTTGATGGTCTTTCCTCCCGGTCCTATGATTTCTCCGATGGATTCTTCGGGAATATCAAAAGAGATGGCAACAGGCGCATATTCGGAAAGTTTCTCCCTGCTTTGTGAAAGGGTGTTGTACATGATATCCAATATGTGCTCTCTGCCCTCTTTTGCTTGATTCAAGGCTTGTGCCAGTATTTCTCGGCTGATTCCACTGACCTTAACATCCATCTGGAATCCCGTAATTCCCTCTTTTGTACCGGCCACCTTAAAATCCATATCTCCGAGATGATCTTCTATTCCGAGGATATCTGAAAGAATCACCGTATCATCAGGTTCTTTGATCATGCCCATGGCGATTCCGGCAACATGTTTTTTAATAGGAACCCCCGCATCCATTAAAGCAAGAGATGCAGAACAGATTGTAGCCATTGATGAAGAACCATTGGATTCAAGAATTTCAGATACGACTCGAACGGTATAAGGAAATTCTTCGATGGTAGGCATGATGGATTTAACAGATCTTTCAGCAAGATGGCCATGACCTATTTCCCTTCTTGAGGTACCAATCATTCTTTTAACCTCTCCAACGGAAAATGGTGGGAAATTATAATGCAACATAAAGTTTTTCTCGGATTCTTCGTAAATCGAATCAATATACTGAACATCTCTGCCACTTCCAAGTGTGAGGATTCCAAGACTTTGAGTTTCTCCCCTTGTAAAAAGGGCAGAACCATGTGCCCTGGGTAGAATTCCCGTTTCGCATGTAATCGGACGAATGGTTTTAGGATCTCTACCATCAGATCGTTTTTTGTCTTCTATGATAGATCTTCTCATGATTCTCTTAAGAATCTCTTCGTAATGCTCTGAGGCGAGTCTAAACTTAACGGAGTCCTCTTCTTCAAGACCGGCAACGAACTGTTCAAGAATGTGTTCTTTATAATCTCCAAGAGCCTTTTCCGTGTTTTTCTTCCCCTCGGTTAACATTCTTTCCTTCAATTCTTGCTTATCCACAAGGGACTCAAGTTTGTTTTTCTCTTCTTCTGAGAGTGCCAACACTTCATACTCCATCTTCTCAAACGGTCCCATCTCTTCCAA
>CAYUYU010000103.1:0-1456 GCA_964449405.1 uncultured Thermotogaceae bacterium | reverse complement strand
GCTAATATCGATGTATCTCCCGGTCTGCCCTCTCTCTTTAAAAAGCCACCGGGTATCTTACCGGATGAATAAAACTTTTCCTGAAATTCAACGGTTAATGGAAAAAAATCCATCCCTGAGGCTGATTTTTTACAGTTAGCCGTTATCAAAACGACTGTATCTCCTAATTTTACAACTGCAGAGCCCGCTGATTGCCTTGCCATTTTTCCGTGTTCGATAATCAAATCTCTGCCGGCTAGTTCAAGTTTCCATTGCTTAAATGCCACTGTTACATCTCCTTTCGTCCAATTTCTCAGACGCACATAAATATTTTAAAACTCTTCTATCTTTACTTTCATTTCCGTTTCAAAGGTTGACATGGGTTCAGACTTGAACATATAAATGGGGGTTACACTTGTTGTTTGGTATAATTTTTCATATCCACTTTCCGAAAAGGAAACCGTATAAACCGGAAAATACCAAAATTCCACTTCTCGATCTGGTTGAAGCGTAATGTCGAACCCTTCAAACTCACTTTTCAAACCAAAATAGGTGGCTTTCACTTTACCGGTTTGAGATATACCAATTTTTGGAAATTCGCCGGCATACAAATACCTGTCCTTAGAATTGTCCGAGATCATATTCAAGTTGTATTCACAACCATAGAAAATCGGAATATTATGAGTGGACATGTTGGTAATCACGTTTTTTAACAAAAAACCATCTTCATCGAGTCTGAAATATTTCTCCAACTTGATAGGAACCCACAAAGAACCATGCCAAATATGACCTTCTCGTGTGAGCTTTATCGATCCCTGTTCTTTGTCTAAAATTTCAAAATGATACTCCTGATTGGTAAAATCTCCTTGCTCAGGATAACGACATCTGGCATATTTTTCAAGACTGCTCCATTCTCCAAGAAAATGATCTAAAAAGGAAAAGCGTTCATACCAATCGTAATTTAAATGTTTTTCCAATCCTTTTTCCTTTGTGAGGTGATTCCCATACCCACCTTCTTCTTTTGTTCTTGCAGCCTCCATTTTTTCGTGATAGGGTTCATATCGTCGTGTCAAGTTGTTCATCAAATTGATGCCTTTGTTTTTTAAAGAAAGCTCAAATATCCTCCCTCCATTTGCAGGTGAAATCCCGACGGTCAATCGTCTGTTGTTGATGAGTATCTCTTCAAATCCGTCAACATCGAAATCTTTTACCTCCACCTCAACGAAATCTTCTTTTCCGGGATGTTTGATGGCATCGATCTGCTGATTTGCACTGATCAAATTTTGGTATACCTCAGCCCTCAGATTTGGCAGATACAACCCTCCAAACAACCCATGCCAATATGCATCATTGGCTTGGCTTTTCAGGATCTTTGCGTTGATCTCATCAGGCATTTCTTTTGTAATCTTGGATCTGAGATGCAGCATCTTTTTATGCATCAGGTTGGATTCTGTGTATTTGGAAAGGAATGTTCTCC
>CAYUYU010000102.1:0-8768 GCA_964449405.1 uncultured Thermotogaceae bacterium | reverse complement strand
CTCTGTTGGATTTTCTTCCATCAGTGGAACATGTTTGTGAGCTGCGCAATGATACACGATATTAGGATGAAATTCTTCAAAAACCGAACTCAGTCGTTTTTGATCCGTTATATCACCAATCACTTGACTAAATTTCACATTATGCTGCCTAAGCAGTGGCATAAATTTAGTTGAGGCATTATAAATACTGTTTTCACCTCGTCCAAAGGCAATAATCCTTCTGGGTTTCATGACAATCAATTGTCGCGTGATCTCACTACCAATACTTCCTCCCGCGCCTGTCACCAAAATCACCTTGTTTCTGTTAGTGTCTTCAATCTCGGTTAAATCAAGTTTTACTGTCTCTCTTCCCAGAAGGTCTTCGATGGCAACCTCTCTAATTTGGTCGGCAGCTATCCTGTTTTCGATAATCTCTGTAATCGATGGCAATACCTTTAGTTCAACGCGCTTCAGGTTAACTTTTGAAGTGATTCGTTTCATCAATGATGAATCGGCAGAAGGAATGGCTATGATAATTTCATCAAGTTTTTTTTCAGCAATTATTCTATCCAAATCATCGATAGGCCCTAATACATCAATACCTCTCACTTTTCTCCCAATTTTTCTCTTAGAATCATCAATAAAAACCAAAACTTGTTTCTTTGATGTCCCTTTCTTCAAATCTTCAAGAAGCAGTATGCCGGCCTCTCCCGCTCCAACAATGCCTGTTCTATCTTTATTTAAAATTCGGACTTCTTTTTTTTCACCTTGATGGATATACCAACTCCACCAGACTCTACTAAGTAAAACAACAATCGCAGCGCCCAAAAACTGGATAATACCAACTGAACGTGGCATAACAGTAGGGGAAATGAGGTCGGCAATAAGATTCAAGAAAAAAGCTACAACAGTGCTTTTAAAGATTATTAGAATCTCTGTGTTTCCCATATATGCCCATACAATTTTGTAAACACCAAACAGAAAAAAAACGATCACACCAACAACAGAAGCTATCAACACAGATGGGAAAAATGCCATTATACTCTCAAAATTCCAGCCCAAACGAATAAATAAAGAAATGATGCCAGAGAATAAAAATATTGAAAAATCAACCAAAACAAGGCTCAATCGTCTGAGCATTCAACAATCACCACCTGGTTGTCAGTTCCAATTTATCGGAAAATTGTAGTAAAGCATATTTATCCAACAAATCTCTTTTATCTTTTGTCATATAAACCCTAACAATTTGTACCAATTGACCGGAAACAGATTGATAAAATGGATTTGACTTTAAAAAATGTTCAAAATCCAAAAGGCTGTCATCAGACTGGCCTGTCCTTAAATAGACCTCATTAACGAGGAATTCATTGGGATGCGCCAATGTCAGTTTATACGGGGTATCAATTTTAAAATAGTCTTGCGGATGATTGTAGATCATTTTTAACTCTTCTTTATCGTCGCTTTTAAGGTCTTCTTTTTTCAATAACAAGGCAATTCGCTGACGGATGGCATCAATCCGCTCTTCCCCCACACTCAAAGCAACACTTGTGGGATCCATGCCGGTTATACTGAATGACAATTCAATGATGCTTTTCCAAAGCCTTCTTTCTTTGTAGTCGGTTATAATGGAAAAGGCCTCTTCTATTTTATCCCTTTCTTCAATATCAAAAGTCTCTTTGTTTTTGTATTTCTCCAAGATACTATAATACAGCCAGCCTTCAGTTAACTCGCAAAAACGCTCACAATTGTTAATGTACATCTCCATAGAAAGAAAATCATAAGACAGTTCCAAAACACGTTGAATCATCAAATCAGCAGCTCTTGCCGTTTTGTGAAAATACACATTTTTATACATCATAAAACGCCCAAACAAAACGCGATAAATACTGTCGATGATCTTTGCATCATAAGTTAATCGCTTCATTCCATCCTTTTCAATCAAACGGGCGCTGCGAATAATCCTTTGCAGATCCACAGTGCCATACTCAGGTGTCCCGCAATAATAGGAGTCTCTCAGGATAAAATCGATTCGATCAGCACCGAGAGGACCTTGAATGATGTTGAATTCTCCGGTACCTTCTGTTTCACCATCAAAAACCTGACAAACTAACGCCATCAGTTCCAAAAAAAGAGGTTGAAGGTCCTCCTCTTCTGAAATAGTTCTTTCAAGCATATCTTGCAATTCGTCCCTAACATTCTTCTTCCATATAGCTTTCATCGAATTATCGTAAACCCGTTTCATTTCAGAAGGCATCAACTCAACGAGTAATCTTTTTCTCTGATCATCATGACCATTCACCAATCCGGCTTTTTTATAAGCAACATCATCAAATTGATGGCTGTATGGTCCATGACCGATATCATGCATCAAACCTGCCAATCTCAACAATCGTGTGTTTTTTTTAGAAAAAGACAGATGCTCCGAATACATGCCCGAAAGGTGCATGACACCCAGAGAATGCAAAAACCTGGTATGTGTTGCCCCGGGATAAACCCTTTCAGCACCTCCAAGCTGTGATACTTCCCTTAGTCGTTGTATAGGGCGAGTATCAATGCATAGGATTTCCAATGGAGACAATGTGATTTCTCCATATACTGGATCTCTGGAAACTCTGGTTTTATACTCTTTCATAAATAATTCCCTCGTTTTATTTTTCGATGATAATCTCTTCAGAATATTCGAGTACACCGTTTTCCAATATGACTCGAACCTTCATTTCACATTTTCCCGATTCCTGAAAACGGATATCCCGCCATTGGGATGAATCAAAAAGATTTTTTTTGGAGTAGGCCGGAATGAAGATGTTGATTTCTCGATCATCGTATTTTGTGTATCTGTAAAGGGTTGTACTATCTCTAATGATTTCAAAAATAAACCCTTTAACACGCTCATAAACGTCTCGGTCTTCATCATTAACAATCAGGATCTCGGCTTTGTATGGTTGATCGACTCCAACCACTTTCATCGTATAGGGCAATATTCTCAGACGACGAACACCATCCGTTCGACTGAGGTTATTCACCATCACATCTTCTTGATATTCGTTCAAATCATCGTTCAGAAAATAAGTGGCCTTTATTTGATAGTTTCCTGTATTTGACGGAAAACTCATATTGCCCAAGACGATGTCTAATTTTTCGCCTTGCACCACCTGATATTCTCCTGGCGCTTCTTCACTTTTTCTAAATATTTCCTCCATCACTTCTTGTTGGGCAAGGGGGCTTTTTTCTTCGAGATAAACATTAAAAGAGCCTAAAGCAAAATTTTTATCATCGGGAGTATTGTTCTCTATGGTCAGATAAATCGGGACTTCCTGTGCGGGAATAATATAATCATGGTACAAACTGATTTTTGTCTGGATGTTTTCAAAGACAACAAATTGTTTCGTTAACGCCACTGGTTGACCATTCACTGTAAAATTAGTATCAATGGTATAAGTTCCTGGTTTGATTTGAAAATCCGGGTTTTCTCTCCTAAAATCATAGACATCGCGGGAATCAAATTCGGCCATTTGAATTTCCGTTTTAATCGGGTAATTAAATCCAAAAATGCGCTCCTCTGTTTCAGAAGAAATTGAAAAACTAAAATCCTGGAATGAAAAAGACGCTTCTTTATTATCGATATTCGAGACTCTTACCTTAATCTCATTTTCATGGCCGTACTCATATTCTGATTCACAAATGATCTTAAACACAAGGGGATTCATATTTCTAATGTAAGCTGGTTCCACAACAGATTGATTTCTATATACTACAAATATTAAAGCAATTCCCGCAATCAATAAACCACTGATGGCAATCAATATGAAGGCGATTCTTCGTTTTTTATTGTAAAGGGAATGTCTGTCTTCATTTTTTCTTTTAAGCTCTTCAAGAAGTTTTTCAGGTGATTTGGAGTGATATTTTATTTCTCTGGATTCAAAACCGTCTTTCTTTTCATCAGGCATTGATAGCAACCCTTTTAATTTCATCAATGGTAGTTTCGCCATTGATGGATTTGAGAATACCGTCCTCAAACATGGTTCTCATTCCTGATTTTCTTGCTATGGCCTCTATTTGACTTTCAGGAACTCCTTCATTCATTAGTTGTCTAATCTTTTTATCCACAATCAGAACTTCATGGATCCCCGTTCGACCTTTATATCCGGTTTTTCTACATGTTTGACAACCTGTTCCCGTATATTCATAATATTCTTCTTGGTTTGGCAACAACAATTTTGCCATATCTCTGAATTCTTTATTAAGTAGAGGGGCTTTTCTTTTACATTCAGGACAAACTGTTCTTATCAATCTTTGTCCCATAACTCCCAACAATGAAACACCGAGGAGGTCCGGTTCGATACCAAGGTTTAACAACCGATTAACAGCTGCTGATGCAGTGTTTGTATGTAATGTGCTTAGGACAAGGTGACCTGTCATGGAGGCTTCAATGGCAAGTTGGGCCGTTTCCTTATCCCTGATTTCTCCTACCATGATGATATCGGGATCTTGCCTCAAAATTGCCCGTAAGAATCTTGCAAAATTCAATCCGATTTCAGCATGTGTTTGACATTGGTTCACACCAGATATACTGTATTCTACAGGATCTTCAACTGTCACAATATTTTGGGTCACGTTTTTCAAGTGATTGATTATTCCCACCAATGTGGTGGATTTTCCGCTTCCAGTAGGACCGGTTACCAAGATGATCCCATAGGGAAATTTCAGTAAATATTCAAGTCGATTATAATTATAATCAGAGAAACCCAAATCTATCAATCGTTTGTTGGAGTTGGCTACTTTCAACAACCTCAACACGATTTTTTCTCCATTTACTGTCGGCATCGTTGATACACGGAAATCATACTGTTCGCCTTTATTTTTAAGATAAAATTTACCATCTTGTGGTAAACGTCTTTCAGCGATATCTAAGTCCGAAAGAATCTTAATTCTTGAAATAACCGAATGATGCATTTTTGCGGGATATTCAGCAATCTTCCTCAACATACCGTCAACTCTGTATCGAACCCTCACCAGTTTTTCAAATGGCTCAATGTGAATATCACTCACATCCTGTTCGATGGCTTGCAAAATGATTTGATTTACAAGTTTTATGATCGGTCCAGAATTCTCTGAACTCTTTTCCTCGCTTTGTACAGAAAGATCAGAAACATCAAAGACATTTTCTTCCTGTTCATCAGCTTCTAATGATTGCTTCAAATCTTCCGCAACCTGAATATTACTTCCAAAATATTCTTTTAATAGGATATCCAGTTGTGGTTTTGGGATAATGATAAAGGAAGGTTCAAGGTTGGTCATAAATTTAATAGTTCTCAAGATATTGTTGATATCAGATACTTCATCGGTCAAAACTTTAATTTTATTATCTTCTTTTTCATAGGGCATGATACGCCATTTTTCGCAATTTTGCTTACCAATCAACGATAGAAGCTCCGAACTGAAATCAAGATCTGAAACGTTTTCCATATAGGGAAGATCGTATTGCTTTGACAAGGCTTGGGCAATGTCCTGCCAAGTCACATACCCCTTCTCCACCAAAATCTGCCCTAGCGGCTTTTTTTCTTTCTTTTGAAGTGTAATGGCTGTTTGGATATTCTGTTTAGTGACATATCCCGTTTCCGTCAGGATTTCACCTAACCGTTTATACTGGAATCGTTGCCCCTTTTCCGGCAAACTCAATCACCTCTTAAAAATTCATTCAATCCCAATCTGAATACCGCCGGAATATCTGAATCCATGCTTAGTAAGTCATCGTTATCCTCGAATCTGGTGGCAATCAAAGTGACTCTCACTTCATCTTCCGGCAAATCCTCGTCCAATATCAATCCGAACTTCATATCAACGGTTTCACTACATCTTTGGCGTATAACAGCTGCTGCTAAGTTCATCTCTTTCATGGTGATATTCTTGTTGGAAGAAATATTCAGGATAACTGCTGTGGCATTATCAACAGGTCTTTCAAGCAGTTTGCTATCCATGGCTCTAATAGCAGATTCTTGAGCTCTATCCTCCCCTTTGCCAATACCAATCCCCAAGAAGGCCACACCGGCTTCCCGTATCACAGACTCGATGTCAGCAAAGTCCTGGTTGATCAAACCCCGTCTTGTTATCACTTCACTGATCCCCTTTATTGCCTGATGCAATGCCTCATCAGCTTTGAGAAACCCATCCATAACGGTAATGTCACCGGGAAATTCTTCCAGTAATTTGTTGTTGGAAATTTTGATCAGAGTATCCACACATTCACGCAGGTTTCTTAAACCATCTTTGGCATTTTCCCATCGGTTGTTTCCCTCAAAATAGAAGGGTGTTGTAACAACCCCAACGGTGAGAATCCCCAACTCTTTTGCCAATTTAGCAATAACCGGTGCAGCGCCCGTACCGGTACCGCCACCCAGTCCTGCGGTAATAAACAGCATGTCTGTATCTTCCAAAACTGACTGGATATCTTCTTTGCTCTCATAAGTTGCCTTTTCACCGACTTCTGGATTACCTCCCGCTCCGAGTCCCCTTGTCAACGTCTTTCCCAGTTGTATTTTGACATCGGCTTTGGAATCTTCCAAGACTTGTAAATCGGTGTTACCAACCACAAAAGTGACACCGTGGATACCGCTTTCAATCATTCTGTTGACAGCGTTGTTCCCCGCTCCCCCTACTCCAAACACCTTCAATGTGGGATTTCTTTTTGGTGGTTTTCGAATTTCAGACCCATCATCTATCTCAAAAGCCATCAGGATCCCTCCCTAAACTAATTTTTTTAAAAATTTCGCAAATTTTTCCATGAAGCCAGGCCCTTCCTTGACCTTCTTATTGACAACCTTTTTCTTCTTTTTTTTCTGTGGAGAAACTTCTGCTTCCTCTGATGCTCCCCCTCCGATAAACTTGTACCAATAAACACTACCTAAGGCTGCAGAAAAAGTGTTTCCGTTGATTTCTTCGGGAATATCAGCAGCCATATTTTCAGTATTCACAGTACCAATCCTTACTGAAAGTTTAAAAACATCACGAATGAACTCAGACATCCCCTCAATTCTTGATCCACCACCGGTGATAACGATTCCTCCAGGAATAACCGTTTCGCCCTCTTCTGCCATCTTGTTTAAAACGGTTCTCAGTTCTTTCTTCACAAAGTTTAATAATTCGCGAACCTTTGCATAGATTACGATGGACAACTGAGAACGAGGGATCTGTTTGGTGGTTTTACCATCTAACATCACATAACTGATTGTATCGGTGCTTTTATCCTTCAGCGCTACTCTGCCGTAATTAATCAGCATCCTTTCCGCTTCATCAAATGAAGAATGAAAGACCTTTGCAACATCTTTGATGACGGATTTTATTCCTTGGTCAATCGATTTTAAAAAGAAGATCGATCCATTAATATAGGCCGTAACCGTTGTAAAAGAATGCCCAAGGTCAACACAAACAACGCCATGTTCTTTTTCCTTGCTATTTAATACCGCTTCTGAGGAGACAAAGGTGCTTAAATAAACCACTGGTTTTTCACCAACAAGGCTTGCAAAGGCATTTGACATGGATTCTTTTTCAGTATAATCAATTGAAATGATGGAAGATTCCATCCCCAAGATATTTGCCTCCATATCTATGGGGTTCAACACACTTTTCGTCTCATCAAGAATATATCTTAACGGTATCACATGGAGGATGCTTCTGGAATTGTTGATAAAATCAAAATCTTCTCCAGTTTCTTCTGAAATATCTTCAGTCCTTTCACTGGCATTGGAAAAACTTTCATATAATTCCAGTACGTGATCTTCGTTAATCACCTCAGGTTCTTCTTCTGAAAGTCTTAAACGCTTTACCTCTTTATTAAGAAAAGCACTTTTTTCTGAATACGTCACAATGAAATAGGATTCCATTCTTCTGGGCAACTGATTACTTAAATCTTCTATAAGCTCACCAAGAGATTCTTTTAATGCAACGATATCCTTTAATTCCCCATTTTCATATCCCCTGGATCGAACCTCTGAAAAGGCAAGTATTTCAACAACCCCCTCATCCATCTTTGTAACCACACCTTTTAGTGAATGAGACCCTATATCCACAGAGGTTAAAACTTCAAAAGAATCGGACATTTTATTCACCTCTTTTTTTTATCGGGAAATACCTTCCATTACTGTATAAATCATATATCTGACCCTTCCCCATCTGGTAGATAAATTCTTCTCCATTAAACACATCCAAATTATCCCAGCTGTTTACCAATAAGACATTACCATTTCTCAGATAAAATATCTTTTCCCTTGCATCAACTGAAGAAAGATAATTTTTAAAAACAAACGATTGACCGGAAATTTTTTTTATGATTTCCTTTACCTCCCGGATATTCTCTACACCATATATCTCCGGTAAAGCATAATACTTACTTTTCATAACGGCTTTGGGTGGAATAGACCATACAATCTCCCCGTTCTCTGAAAAAAGCATTCTTCCTATTTCATCAAAATCCACATAATACGCTACTTTTCTACGACTAATTTGAAGCGTATAATGATCCCCTTTGTTCTCAAAGTGTTCCGATATAAATCCGCTTGGCTGATAGGATTGGAAAAACGAATAAACCGGGTCCCAATAGTCCATAAAAACATTGGAAATGATTATCTGATCTTGAGGATCTTCTGTTGATGCCAAGGGTTTAACATATGTTTCATCGGTAAAGAAATCTTCATATTGAAGAAAAAAGGCCTTGCTGAGAAACACCAGTCCCATTACAAGGATCAAGAATAAGATAACTTGAACCTTTTTTTCTCCTTTCTCAACCATCAAAT
>CAYUYU010000101.1:0-8798 GCA_964449405.1 uncultured Thermotogaceae bacterium | reverse complement strand
AAATGGGTGCGAACGAAGATGGCTTTGGATTCCGGGGTTAATCTTGTCGTGGAAGTGCCGGCTTTGTTTGCCTTCCAGGATTCGGGCGGGTTGGCTTCGGGAGCAGTAAACTTGCTGGAGCGTACCGGACTTTGGAATCATCTTGTCTTTGGAAGGGAATCGGGAGATATGGGGCTGTTGAAGGAAACGGCAAAGAAATTGGTGGAAAATGAGTACACACTCTCGGAAATGGAAGAAAAGTACATGAAGAAAGGATTCTCTCATCCAAACGCAAGAAAATTCGCGCTGAATGAGCTTTTGGAGCATTCCGGGAAAACGGGGATTCTGGATGTCCTTTCCAATTCCAACGACATCCTGGGCCTTGAATACATGAAGACCTTAAAAAAAATACGCTCGTCAATCACTGCACATTGCATCCAACGCATTGGTTCTTCATACCATGCTGAAGAAATGCTTGAAAACCTTTCCAGCGCCACGGCCATCCGTAAAGAGTTTTTTCAAGGGGAGATTGTAAATATTCAAAAAAACGTTCCTGAAACGGTGTGGAACATCATCAAAGACAAGGATTTCAAACGCATCACCCCAAATTTGAGTGAACTTGAAACAACACTCCTGAATAAATTCCGGGCGTTGACCCGTGATCACATCAAACGCTATTACGGGTTCACAGAGGGGTTGGACTTGAGATTTTCTAATTGTGCCATGACAGCCCAAAGCTTAAACGAACTGCTTCTTGCCGTCAAGACAAAACGATTCACTTATACCCGGCTCCAGCGTTTGTTGCTGTATTTTCTTTTCGAACTAACCGTCAGCGAAGTCAAAGAAGCCCAGGAATATGGCCCTCAATACATTCGCATTTTGGGATTTGATGAAAAAGGTCAGGAACTGTTGTCAGAAATGAAAAAGACTGCATGGCTGCCGATCATTTCCACCCCCTCCACCTACAATAAGACCTATATGAAATATGAAAAGAAATTCGACAAAACAGAGAAGCCATATTACTCTATATATAATGTATTCAAAAAACACATACAATTCGATTTCCGCGTTTCAGATTATTACACATGCCTACAATGGGGCTTTCTTCCGGATAGTGAAATGGACATCAAAAAGAAGCCTTTGGGGGTGTGAAAAAATTTATTCATACATTCGTAGGGGCGGACCGACGTGTCCGCCCGCATATTCGATAAACTTAAACATACATCGAATATGTAAGATTCATTCATATCACAATTCTTGCACTTTGTTTTTTTGAAATAATGTTTATAATAACTCCGGCGGACACGTCGGTCCGCCCCTACAAAACTGAAAAACAAATATGCTATACTATGGAAAACAAATAAGCGCTTTGTCAGCTGCATGGAATCACAATTTCATAAACATTTTTTTATCATATTATTACATCTTATGAGGAGGCAATATATGTCGAAGAAGCAGAAGTATTGGATAAACAAAATCATCCGTACTGTTATCACGGCATTTGGTGTAACGTTTATCGCTTTTACAATCCTTCACTTGAGTAAGGGGGACCCTGTCAAGATCATGCTGGGGCCCTATGCCACTGAAGAAAATGTGGCAGCACTCAGAGCGAAATACAACTTGGACAAACCCCTGCACATCCAGTATTTCACTTGGGTAAGTAACGTGTTTAAGGGAGATCTGGGAACATCCATACGCTACAACCGATCCGTTAATGACCTGATCAAAGAAAGGGTGCGGCCAACGCTTATCCTGACAGGAGGTGGTCTGCTGATAGCGGTTACCGTGGGCGTTTTCTTGGGTGTTGCCGCGGCATTGCGTCGCAACTCGTGGTTAGATTACTTCTCCACCTTCCAGGCCATGTTTTGGCTCTCCATCCCCACTTTTTGGCTGGGTATCTTGTTCCTATACATCTTCGGTCTAAAATTGGGGTGGGTCCCCATCGCGGGAATGACCGGCTTTGCCTCCATCATCCTGCCCGTTTTGACCATCGGACTACAACAAGAGGCTTGGTTCGCCAGACCCATGCGGGCGGAGATGCTTGAGGTCTTGAACCAGGATTACGTCAAGGCCGCCAAGGCAAAGGGGCTTAAATACGGTGTTGTCGTTTGGAAACACGCCCTGAGAAACGCCTTGATTCCTATCATCACCATGCTGGCACTGAGACTTCCCTGGATTATCGGCGGTTCTGTCGTGGTGGAAGTGGTCTTTTCCTGGGGCGGCATGGGATCTCTACTGGTCAACAGCGTTTTGGCACGTGATTTCCCGGTTGTTCAGGCTGTATTACTGATCATCGCGGCCGCTGTTGTTCTGGCAAACTTGGCAGCAGATATTGTCTACTCGGTTGTTGACCCGAGAATTAGGACAGGCGGGTGAGACTAATGGAAAACAACGAATTGGCATATGAAAAGATAAAAGAGGATATTTCCAACTTGAAACGTAAAAAATCAAGCCAAATGTCATTGGTTTGGTCCCGTTTTAAAAAGAACAAATTGGCGTTGGTGGGATTCATTATCGTCAGTATCGTCATCTTCATCGCCATCTTTGCACCCTTCTTGACCCCATACGATCCTTTGGATACCGATCCGTTCAACCGTTTAAAAGCCCCATCTGCCGAGCACTGGCTGGGAACGGATGAGTTGGGCAGGGATGTCCTGACCAGACTCTTTTACGGATCGCGAATCGCCCTTCTGATCGGAGTGTTGATTATTCTCTTTGAAGGGGCCATCGGTATCATTTTGGGGATATTGTCCGGATTTTTCGGGGGGGTGATCGATATCGTCACCATGCGCGTCGTTGACATTTTGCGTTCGTTCCCCGTTATCATACTGGCCATGGCCATAGCGGGGATTATGGGCCAAGGCTTACTGAATGTGGTCATCGCCTTGGGAATTGTGGGATGGACCACTTACGCACGAATGGTCCGAAGTAAAATATTGAGTATCAAAGAGACGGATTACGTGGAAGCGGCCTATTCCATCGGAGAATCCACTTTCTCGGTGATCATGAAATACGTCATGCCCAATGCCATTCCCACTGCCATTATCATGATTTGTATTATGATGCCCACGGCACTCATCGCCAGTGCCACGTTGAGCTTTTTGGGCGTGGGTGTTCAGCCCCCTAGTCCCGACTGGGGCTCCATGATCGCTGCCGGTCGCGCCTATTTGCTGAGAGCGCCCTGGATCTCAACTTCCGCCGGTCTCGCCATTATGTTCACCGTCTTGGGATTCAACTTCATCGGAGACGGACTCAGAGACGCATTGGATCCAACCACCAAGCGAAATTAAAGAGGTGCTGAGATGAAAAACCTAATTGAGATAGACAAATTAAAAATATCATTCGATACCGAAGAGGGCAAAGTAGAAGCCTTGGACGGCATCAGCTTTAACATTCAAGAGGGGACCTTTCACGGACTGATCGGTGAAACGGGCTGTGGCAAAAGCATCACGGGGATGTCCATCATGGGCTTATTGGACAACAATGCCCTCATTGAAGAAGGTCAAATCCGTTACAAGGGCAGGGATTTGTTGAAACTCACCGAAAAACAGTTTCAAAATGAGATCAGGGGAAACGAGATTGCCATGATCTTCCAAGATCCCTCTTCTTCATTGAACCCTGTATTTACGGTTGAAAATCAAGTCAGGGAAGTCGTCAGGATGTACTCAAAGGCTGCTAAGCCGCAATACAAAAAAATCGTAATCCAGCAACTGAAAAACGTGAAACTCCCCGATGCCGAACAACTCATATACAAATATCCCCATCAACTTTCGGGGGGAATGAAACAACGCCTCATGATCGCCATGATGCTGGCGTGCAATCCTTCATTACTCATTGCAGACGAACCCACAACCGCATTGGACGTTTCCATCCAGGCACAGTTTTTAAAGGTTATTCGGGATTTGAAAGAGGAGTTCAACATGACGGTTCTCTACATCACCCATAACCTGGCGGTGGTCAGTGAAATCTGTGATCGGGTCTCTGTTATGTACGCAGGCAGAATAGTAGAAACAGCCACGGTCCAAGACTTGTTCAAAGACCCTCAACATCCATATACCTACAAATTGATTCACTCCGTACTCGGGGTTGAAAACACCTTAGACGAGTTGGAAGAGATTCCAGGCTCTGTTCCAAAACTCATCAATCCCCCCAGAGGTTGCCGCTTCCATCCCAGATGCGAAGAGCGGATTGACATTTGTGATAAGCAAGTACCCCAGACAAAAGAGATAAAACCCGGACACACCGTTGCGTGTCACAGAAGGTGATTGATTATGAGTGAGAAGATTATTCAGATTAAAAACCTGAAAAAATACTTTGAAAGTCCCAAAGGAGATGTGAGAGCCGTGGATGAAGTCTCCTTTGACATATACAGAGGGGAAACCTTTGGCCTTGTGGGAGAATCCGGTTGTGGAAAATCCACGTTGATTCGAACCATTCTAAGGCTGCTTGACCCCACATCCGGAGAAATTTGGTTTAAGGGAGAAAACATCGCCCAGTGGCCTCATAAACAAGTCAAACCCTTGCACAAAGAGATGAGCTTGGTGTTCCAGAATCCCCATTCTTCTTTGAATCCAAGGATGACCGTTTACGATACACTCTCAAGACCCTTTAAAATCCATAAACTCACTGACAGTAAAGAACGAACCACCATCGAAATCGTCAAACTGCTGCAAACCATGGGACTTCAAGCGGAGCACATGATCCGATTCCCGCACGAACTCAGCGGCGGGCAGAAACAGAGAATCGCCGTAGCCAGGGCGTTGGCTGTAGAGCCGGACATCATCTTCTTAGACGAGCCCACATCCGCATTGGACGTGTCTGTACAGACCAAAATTCTAAAACTGCTTGAAAAAGTCAAAAAAGAAAGACAGCTGACGTACTTTTACATCTCACATGACATCAACCTGATCCGAGTGGTCTCTGACAGAATTGGCGTCATGTACCTTGGAAAAGTGGTGGAATTGGGAGACGCCTCAGAGGTCTTCAAAGAGGCGAGACACCCTTACACCATCGGTTTGTTTAAATCCGTTCCCGAACCCGACCCGGACAAAAAGATCGACGAAATGCCTCTGACCGGAGAAGTTCCAAGTCCCGTGAATCCACCCGATGGCTGTAATTTCAACCCCAGATGCCCACATGCCTTTGACAGATGTTATATAGAAGAACCGGCACTCAAACAGATGAATGACGGCAGACTCGTTGCCTGTCATCTTTACGACAAATAAACACAGAGCATTTCATTTTAGGAGGGATTTTTGTGAAGAAACTCAGAATTACGTTATTGATCTCGTTGTTGATCCTGCTAACAGTCGGAATTACATTTGCACAGAGAGACACCGTCATTATCGCCATGCAAGGCGAACCGTCGGTGCTGAACCCCATTACCTATCAGGACACCGAATCCAGTCTCATATTTGCTTCGATAAGTGATCCGCTTGTTGAGTTGACAGCTGAAGGAAATTACACAGCAGAAGGTGCTGTCATCGAAAGTTACGACCTTTCAGATGACGGAAAAGTCTACACCTTCAATCTCAAAAAGGACGTTAAGTTCCACAACGGAGATGACATGACCGCAGAGGATGTGGCATTCACTTACCAGTCGTTCATGGATGAGTCCCTGGGTTCTCCTCATCACCAGTATTACAACGATGTTGAAGAAGTGGTCGTTGTGGATGATTACACACTTGAAGTACACCTGAAGGATATTAACGTCTCATTCCTCACCAACGCAAGGCTCAGAGGGACCATTCTTCCTAAAGCCTATATTGAAGAAGTCGGTTGGGAAGGCTACGAAGCACATCCTGTCACGACAGGACCATACGAATTTGTTGAACACGTGTCCGGACAGAGAATCGTCTTGAAACGATTTGAAGACTATTGGGGAGACAAGCCCAGTATCGAATTTGTACAATACAGATTCTTCCCCGAAATGACATCCGCCGTTATGGCACTTCAGGCGAAACAAATCGACTTCATCGCTGAAATGCCTGCTGATGAATACCTGGCCATCAGAGACATGCCCGGAATGGCAGCCGGTACCTATCCAAAGTTTGAAGATCACAGAATCTGCTTCAACAAAAGACCTGACAGTATCTTCGCAGACAAAAGGGTCCGACAGGCAGTCGCATACGCCATCAACCGCCACGAACTCATCGCCCTCACAAGGGGAGACCTGGCAATTCCTGCACAGGGGAGAGTTCCAAGTTTCCATGAAGCCTTTGCCTACGACGCACCCACATACGAACAAGATTTGACAAAAGCCAGAGAACTTCTGGAAGAAGCCGGCTATCCCGATGGATTCAAAACCAGCATCTACGTACCATCGAGTTATCAGGAAAGAGTATTAGAAGTTCAGCAGATCCAGAGACAACTGGCACAGATCGGCATCGACTGCGAAGTGGTAGCCGTCGAATGGGGAACCTACTTAGAAGTCACAGCAGAAGGAGAAGCGCCCATGTTCAGAGAAAGATGGTCCGCTTCCTCTCCATCACCATTCAGCTTTGTTGAAAACTGGTGGACCGAATCCAGCTGGAACGAAATCTTCGGAACCTACTCCAACCCAAGAGTAGACGAACTCGTTTCACAAATCACCAAAACCATAGATGAAGAAAAAAGATGGGAACTCTACAGAGAAGTCCAAAAGATCGCCATGGAAGATGTGGCCTGCTACCCGCTTTACTGGCCAATCGAAGGCGTCGTCTATAACGACGAAGTCAACATTCCCGAGGAACTGTTCAACATCTTCCTCAGACCGATTTACCACGTTGACAAATGGAGTTTCTAAGAGAATATTGAGAAGGTAGGGGCGGACTGGCGTGGGGCCATAAAAAACTATGGCCTTGGAGTCTTTTGCCTTTGGCAAAAACTCCATCCGCTTTCGTAGGGGCGGACCGGTGTGTCCGCCCGTTTTTAAATTGAAACTTTTTTTATTTGAGAAATTCATTATTTGTAGGGGAGCGCCCGCGTGTTCTCCCATTATATGTATTCAAAAAACAGGAGGAAAAATGACAGAACAAAAACAAACGCTTAAAGACACCATAACAGAAAATCTGGAAGACCTCTTCCAACTGGCAAAAAAGATGAAAGACAATCCCGAACTGGGATTTAAAGAATACAAAGCATCCGCCTGGCTCACCGAATACCTGGAAAGCAAAGGCTTCACCGTGGAAAAAGGGATCGCCGGACTTGAAACCGCCTTCAAAGCCACATATGACCTTGGCGGGGATGGCCCCAATGTTGCATTCTTATGCGAATACGACGCTCTCCCTGGAATCGGACACGGCTGCGGCCACAACCTCATCGGTCCACAAAGTATCGGAGCGGCAGTCGCGTTATCGAAAATGGAAGGCCTCAGCGGAACCATCACCGTACTGGGAGCTCCCGCAGAAGAAACAGGCGGCGCAAAAGTCATCTTGGTAGAAAAAGGGGTATTCGAGGATGTAGACTTCGCCATGATGGTGCACCCGGCAACCCGAAACTTATCCTATTCCACATCCTTTGCCATCGACGCCATCGAATTCACCTACCACGGGAAAACATCTCACGCCGCATCAGCACCCGAACTTGGTGTCAACGCATTAGACTCCGTTATTCAACTGTTCAATGGCATCAACGCCCTAAGACAACATCTGAAAGATGACGTCCGAATCCACGGCATCATCAACGACGGCGGACAGGCCCCTAATATTGTTCCGGACAGAGCCTCAGCACGCTTCTATTTCCGGGCAAAAGAAAGGAAATATTTGGATGAAATGTTCAAAAAAATTCTCCGAATCGCAGAAGGGGCCGCCCTTATGACCGGTGCATGGATGGAATGGAAAAATTACGAACTCTCCAACGACAACCTCATGCCCAATAAAAAAATGGCCAACACATTTGAAGACAACATGAAAGCCCTCGGCATCGAAGACATCGATCCACCCCACGACGGAAAAGGCTCCTCGGACATGGGCAACGTGAGCCACGCCGTACCCGCCATCCACCCATACATCGCCATCGCAGAAAAAGACGCCTTCAACCCCCATTCAGTAGAAGAAGCAAACGCCACCGTCAGCGAAGGCGGCAAACGCGGCCTATTCAGAGCCGCCACGTGTCTCGCCTGGACAGCCTATGACATCTTCACAGATGAGGCGTTACAGAAAGAAATAAACGAAGAGTTTAAAGTCGCCACAAAATAGGAAATAAAAAAGCAAAGAAAAGTGATTGTGTCGCTGTTTCTTTTTTTTGTAAATCCCAAACCTGATTCCTTCGGTGTTAAATTTCAACTTTCGTCCCTCTCACTTAAGGGGCAGTTCATGAACTGCCCCTACACTATGTCACGGCTACTGTACATTTGTGTAGGGGCAATTCACGAATTGCCCCATATTCAAAAATGTGTCTCTATTGATAATTTCAGTGTGTTTCCAAATGTGTTTTTTTTATCCTTCAAATCTTTTTCGTTGGAATTGACCTTTAAGTTTTTTACATAGGCTATAACTTGCGATTCACCCCATATTCGCAATCGTGTCACTATTGGTCATTTCAATTTCCCGCTCCCTTTACACAAACAATCAAAATTCCATTTTCTTTTAATCGTTCCCTGGTCCCTTTCGTATACCCCGTTTCTGAGTAAGTCATGAATATGGATTGAGGTTCCTCATTTTTAATAGCCGTTGCGATTGTTAACCATCTATCCGCATCCCGTTTCCCGTACTTTTCTTTTCTATTTTTAATGTCGATGTAGATGTTTGTGTTTGCTGGTTTTTTGGCAGTTAGAAGCAAATCAATTTCATAAGTTTTGAGACCTATTTTCTTGAAAACTCTTTCCTCAATCTTTTCCG
>CAYUYU010000100.1:0-8845 GCA_964449405.1 uncultured Thermotogaceae bacterium | reverse complement strand
GCTGTTCTATACTGCTAACCAAGTTGTTTCCGGCAGTGTTCAAGGTTGACTCCAGGTCTTCTCCGTCATTATAGGCTTCAATATTGTTGTTGAAAGCGGTTTGATATTTTTGTCCGGCTGTTTTCAACTGAGTGTATAGATCTCTGTCTTCTTGGAGCTTTAATTTTGATTTCGCCGTTTCTATCTGACTGAAAATGGCCTTCATGTGATTGTCCATTTCGGTTATGTAAGACTTTTCATGATAAATCTGAAAGTTTTTTTCAATAATTCTGGCCTGATAAGCCATTTCCTTAAGTGTCAGTGCATCGTTGACCTGCTGCTGTTCATTCTCGATGGTTTCTGCATCCGCTTCCTGTGCGACAGCATTGGCCATATCCTGGGACTGCTTTTCCTCCATTTGATCGCATAATAGGACAAAAGCATCTGCTTCATTAATCATCGTCTGGCGGGTTGGCGCGATGTTTTCTTCATAGTTTTTGACATAGGCCTTGAAATTTCTTTCATAGGCATCTACTTCATTCTTTAATTGATCCATTCGGTTCTTATCCACCAGTTCGCGCAGTTGTCCCTTGGTTTCCTCTATCTGTTCTCGGATGTCAGTAAGTAATTTGGCAAGGTTATCCTGTGATTGCTGGTCTTTATGGGCGACATACGAATCCCTTTGTATTCGTGCCTGATAAACAAATTTAACGAGCCTGTTGGCATCGTCTCCGTTATCCACCCTGAATACAATTTCATTCACGCCGTTCCACGACATAAATCCAACGATTCCGATGATCGCTATCAGTAAAATAAATCCCATCCATATCTTTGTGGAAAGTTTCATCTTTATTCCGAACATACCCCAATCACTCCTTTGCCTCTTCGGCTATAAATGCCATCTCTTTTTCTGAAAGCACCTTCTCAATGTCCAAGAGCATGATAACCTTTTCGTTTAATTTACCCATGCCCACGATGAATTCACTGTCTGCATCAAATCCATATCTGGGTGGGGGTTCGATCATGGCATCCTCCAGTTTGATGACCTCTGATACCGAGTCCACAACGATACCCATCTGTCGTTTCTTGTCTCCAAGATTCACTTCGAGAACGACGAATACCGTTCTTTCCGTGTACTCTTTTTCCTCTAAGTTGAACTTCAACCTGAGATCCATCAGTGGGATGATCTTTCCCCGCAGGTTGATGACCCCTTTAATGTATTGAGGCATTCTTGGTACTTCAGTGATTTCCGTTCTGCCGATGATTTCCTGTACTTTGAGTACGGGAATGCCGTATTGTTCTTTTCCAAGACGCAATGTCAGGTATATACCTGCCTTGGCTTCCATGAAACTCACCTCCGAAAGTGACTGCTTATTGACTTATTGCTCATAGCTTCTGATCAGTGATTTGGCGTCGAGTATAAGGGCAACACTGCCATCTCCCAAAACGGTTGCTCCCGCACAATATTTCACCTTTTTAAAATTATCTTCTAAGGATTTGATGACAATCTGATATTTTCCGATGACTTCATCAATGATCAAGGCAATGTTGCTTTTCCCCGATTGAACAATGATCAACATGTCCTTTTTACCCTCTTTAAATCCTAATTGTTTGCTCAAATCGATAACCGGAATGAATGTATTTTGAAATTCGATGGTTTGTTTATCGTTTACGAGATGAATCTTATTTTCTTGTATGGGCAAAAATTTAACGACGGATTGAATGGGAATGATCAGTTTGTTGTACCCGGCACTGATGAGAATTCCCTCAATAATGGCAAGCGTCAGGGGAATGTGAATAGTAAAAGTGCTACCCCGGCCGGGGACACTCTGGATATCGACTTCTCCCTGAATGGCGTTGATGTTGTCTTTAACCACATCCATTCCTACTCCCCTGCCGGAGATATCCGTTACCTTTTCAGCCGTGGAAAACCCCGGACGAAAGATCATTTTATTGGCTTCTTCCTGTGTCAGAACCTTTCCCTTTTCAATCAACCCTCTTTCTATTGCCTTTTTTGTCACAGCCTCGTTATCGATACCTTTGCCGTCATCACTGATTTGAATTAACACCTCACCATTCTGATGGCTGGCTTCAAGCACAATTTTACCTTTGGGGTCTTTTCCAAGCTTTTTTCTTTCTTCGGGAGATTCGACTCCATGATCCACACTGTTTCTGAGCATATGTTTCAACGGGTCTTTGATTTTCTCGGTTATGGTCTTATCCATTTCGGTGCTTTCGCCAAGAATCTCAAGTTCAATTTCCTTTTCCTGTTTTTTGGCAATATCTCTGACCAGTCTCCTGAACGGAAGCAATGTATCCTTGATTGGCACCATTCTTGTATCCAGAACATCTTTTTGAAGGTTATTGATATATCGGTCCAATTCAGTCAGCGTGGCCTCTTCCTCGAGATCCATCCACCCTTTGCGTTCCATGATCTGCCGGATACGTGATTTGACAACAACCACTTCGCCAATGGATTCGATAATGCGATCAAGCTTTTCCGTATCGATTCTCAAAGTGTTGGTACGCTGGACTTTTCTGATCTGTTCCTGTTTTTGAGCCATTGAGTCCACAATTTTCTTTGTAAGCTTACCCTCTTTGACCAGTTCCTCTCCGATTTTCATGTGTTTTTCCATGGCCGCTTCAATTTCTTCCTCGTCGAGATATCCTTCCCGAATCAGGAGCTCACCGATTTTGGATTCTTCAACCACTTCTAACTCATCCTCTTCAATTTTTTCAATAAAGATATCATTATCGATGGCAGCAAACATGAAGACATCGTCGATGGGTTTTCTGCCATGAGGGGATTCCACCATGATCTTCCAGGAAAGTTGGTTGTCGAAGGGGTTTAAGTCGGGAAAAAGGGGAACATTCTTGATCTTCATGGCTGTGCTGATAACTTTGCATTGCTTGGAAAGGTCTTCTATAAGTAGAATGGGATCGGTACCCGTTTCATACACATCCGAGCGGAATTTCAGCTCGATTCTGAAGAAGGATTTATCCACCAGGTTCCTTAATTCATCATCAGGCAACTCTTCCTGCTCTTCTTTGTTCAAAACCCCTTTGGTTACATCTTTAATCATCTTCTCCACTTCGTTTATCTTTGTCTGATCAGGGGTTTCACCTTTAGAAGAGATGCTGTTGATCATGGCGTTTAATATATCCTTGGATTGAAAAAGGATTTCAAAGATTTCGGGTGTGTTCTTTAACTTTTTGTCTCTAAGATCACTGAGAAGGTTTTCCAATTTATGCGTGAAAGATTCTATTTCAATAAGGTTTACAAAGCCTGCACTTCCCTTCAAAGTATGCATGCTTCTGAAAATAGTTTTTATAGCTTCTTCATCTTCGGGATTTGCCTCCATGTTCAAGAGCTCACCTTCCAGAATACTCAGTTGTTCCTCAGCGTCCGAAAGAAAGACCTCTAACATCTCAGAATCAAGATCTGACATTTTATCACCACCGTAATGTGTGCTATCTGATCACTTTTTTTGCCACTTCAAGCAATTGTTCGGGCTTAAAGGGTTTGACAAGCCATCCCGTTGCCCCTGCCTTTTTCCCTTCCATTTTCATGTTGGCTTGAGATTCCGTTGTCAGAACAAGAATCGGCACGAATTTTGTGTTTTTTGTCTTTTTGACCTCTTTGATGAATTCCAGACCACCCATAATCGGCATATTGATGTCTGTGATTATGAGGTTTAACCGATTCCCGCCGGCGTAGAATTTCTCGATTTTTTCAAAGGCATCTTTCCCGTTTTTGGCATCGATCACTTCATATTCCTTTTTCAACGCCATTTTTACAGCCACTCTGACTGTGGCCGAATCATCGACGATTAAAACCGTTTTATTCATTTCTCACCTCTACCACTTCTAATTCCAAAACATGTAAAGCACCGTATTTGGCAAATAATTCTTTCATATCCTTTGAGATTCGGATCTTACATTCACATTCTTTCGAATCTCCGTATTTCTGCAACGAAACAAGCAATTGCAACCCGGCAGTATCTATATCCTCAATCTCACTCAAATCCAGAAGCAATTCTTTTTTTCTGGCCTTTGTAAACCCTTTCAATTTTTCCATCACATCTTCTACATTGTAAACGGTAAGCTCTCTTTCCACTTTTACAGTCATATCATCCCACCCTTAGAACAGGGTTAACTCACCACCTTCTGTTCCCACATCATCAATATGCATACGATCACTAGCCTTAACTCTTTCCCTGTAAGTTGTAAATTTTTCGCTCAGCTCTTTCAAAGCCGGATCTTTTAAAAGCTCCTCATCATAGGCAGGAACCTCTTTTTCAAACAAAAGAATTTGATCATATATCTGTGTATTCTTATGCCTTAGTTCTTCAAGTTCCTGGTTGAATTGGTTCTGAATTGAGCGTATATATTCCATAGAGCGTTCGAATTTATCCATCATTTTCCTATACTCTTTATCTGTTTCGCCAATAACATTTTCCATGCTGACAAACAAGGTTTTAAGCTCTTCTCGTTTGATGAGGTCTGTACAACATGTCTTAAATTGATCAAAATGTTCTGCATTTGCACGATAGAGTTCAAAGATGTTCTTGGAAATATGATTGAGCTCTACGGTCGTATTTGTCACTTTGATGATGGCCTCATCAAATTCAGCCCGAATATCCTGAGCCTTTTTGCCCATCTGATTTTCAAGTCTCGCCAGTTCGGCCTTGATGAGTATATTCATGGTCCTGAACCGTTTCACCAATCGCATGGAATTGTTTACCTCATCATCGAGTTCCAGCACGTTTTCCTTGAAATTGATAAAGCTGCTTCGAATATTGACCAGTCCTTCTAAAATCTCTTCCATGAAGACGGTGTTTTTTACCGTTATGACCATGACTTCCTGAATGATTCTGTATAAAGAGTCTCTGTCCTCGTCGGAAAAAAAGACAGAAAACTTTTGTGCAGGTTTTGTGATTTCATTATTAAAATTCACTACAAAGGCGTTCAAATCCACTGATACCTTGTCAAATGCATCTGAAAAGTCTTTCATGGATTCGGAAAGGATATCTCGGGAAATCTCAAGAACGAATTTCAGGAAACTTAACTCCTTCGATTTGTCTTTGTTACCTTTGACACGTTCTTCAAAATCTTCAAAGAATTCGATGATATGTTCCATCTGCTGCCTGAAAATATCCTGTCCCACCATATTGGCTAATATATCCGGAAAGGACCCGGCAGCATTTTCTGTCCCTTCTTCCATCGATCGTTGTAAATCAAACAGGGACCCTTCCACCGAACTAAACCGTTCAATGAGATTATGGAAGTCCTTTTTTAAGTTGGAGAATTCACCAAAGCTGTCCAAAGTCTTTTTAAAGGAGGCGATATCCGGAAAACTTTTGTTAATGATTCGTGTGATGTTGTCAAAATGTCTGACCAGCTTCTCCGACTGCCTTTCGATTTCCCGGGATAATATTGAAAAAGCCCCTCCGCTGGCTCCAAGCTGCGAAGACGTGATGGATGCATTCAGGGCAATTGAATTCAGATCCTCCAATGCATCTTCTACAGAACGGGCTTGATTGATCACCAGCTCAACGAAAGAATTTTCTCCCGTGCCTTGAAAGATTTCGTTAAAGACATAATCCACGGCATCCACCAGTTTGGCGATATTTTGTAAAGAACTGGACACGTTGTTTCTCAGACCGGAGAGTTTTTTCAGAAAAGATGCATCTTCCCCGGATCCATCACTCTTAAGTTGGCTTAAAAAATCAGAAATAAACGCGATAACATTTTGTGTCTCGGTTTCAAATTTTGGTAAGGATTCGTATACCGAACTACTCAGCCTCTCACTGTCAGCTATGCTTTCTTTTATTTTCCCTTTGATATTTTTTATCTTCTTAATATACTGATTGTCCAAATTAATCCCCTATTTCTCTTGTAATTTATATTTTAAATGGAATTATACCATATCAACCTAATCTAAATTTTTGGATTTCCGTCATGAGCCCGTTGAATTGTTATAACTGTCTGTACTTCGGTTGGAAGATGCTCCTTCCACAAGTCTCGTCAATTCTTCAATGATGTTGTTTAACGTTTCAGCCTGAGCGTTGAGTTCTTCGGATGATGATGCAGTTTCCTCTGCGTTTGCCGCGTTTTGTTGTGTCACTTGTTCCATTTGATTTAAGGCCTCATTTATCTGCTGAATGCCTTGAGTCTGCTCGGTGCTCGCCTCGTTTATTTGTTCAATGAGTTGGTTGAGTTTGCCGGATTGTGAATTGATATCATTTAAAGCCTCTGAAACCATTCTGGCAACTTCAACACCCTCTTTGGAAAGGACGATGTTCTTTTCGATGATATCTTTGGTATCATTCGCTGCGTTGGCACTCTTTTGAGCAAGATTCCTCACCTCTTCAGCCACCACGGCAAATCCTGCACCTGCCTCGCCGGCTCTAGCTGCTTCTACAGCAGCATTCAAGGACAAAATGTTTGTTTGAAAGGCAATAGAATCAATGACGTTGATGATTTTTGATATCTCCGTACTGGAATCACTGAGCTTCTGCATGGCATCCATCATCTTTTCCATTTGTTGTTGTCCTTTTTGGGATGAATTTGTCGCTGATTCCGATATCTTCGTGGCTTCTCCGGTATTTTCAGAGGTTCTCTGGAGCATTGAACTTGACTGGTTTAGGGTTGCAGAAGTCTCTTCCAAGGAGGATGCCTGCTCGCTGCTCCCCTCTGCAAGCTGTTGACTGGCTGATGATAATTCCTGAGAGGCTTGTGTCACTTGAGCGGATGAGTCAGAGAGATTGTCGATGACCTTTTCTAACGATTTTGAAATACTCCTGGCAATGACAATGGCCAAAAAGATGCCCACACCGATGGCGATAAGGGAGAAGACAATTAAAATAGTCTGCGACTGATTGGCCAAATTCAGCATCACTTCATCGGTCATGACATTGCGTTTTGTCGTATCAACAATGTCGTCCAAATACCCTTTGACCTGTTCCAAGGCTTCACTGGTTTGGTTATTGTATATATTAACCGCTTCGTTATAGCTATCAATCAACTCATCTATTCTGAGGATGAGCTTTCCAATTGATGTTTTGACCGCATCCATGTTGGGCTGTGTATGCATTTTATAATACTCGAAAGCCTGATCGTATTTGTCTTCGGATTCACCGCTTATGATTTTCTGAATTTGACCGGCTGAATCGTGTAATTTTTGATGAGGTTCTTTGATTTCCTCCAAGTATTGAGCCAGTAAAGGATCTGTTTTTGCAAAATCCGAAGCTTCTTGCGAATAAAGAAATTGTCCGAATTCACATAATCTGTGATTAAGTTGAACAGAGAGGGTATCCTGCTGATTCATCAGCTCACTTAAAAGCGTTGTCATCCACTGATAATGGTCACGCTCTTTTTGTGCGAAGAATCCGCTCCATGCCGGGTCAATATCCACGTATTGTTCTTCTATGTCTATGGCGCTTTCATGCAACTCGTTATGGGGTTTTTCTATGGCTGTAAGGATTGAAGCGATCTGCGGAACCAACTGTTCGGCTTGCTTTCTTTCATCAGAGTAATACCATTCTCCAAAACCGCATTTATGTGGATCGGTATTGATTGTTAATTCGTGAATGTCCGGATTGGTGATAAACGCGTTCAATTGAGCCGCCCACTCCATATGATCCACTTTTCTTTCAACCATAGAACCGGCAAGCTTGTTTCCCTCAATCACTTCCGATGCGTTGTCGACGATACCACCAATGTTAAACACGGTCATCAGGGAAAGTACGCCAAGAATAACCAATATAACCGAAAAACCCAATAAGATTTTTGTCCCAAGTTTTAATTGCGAAAACAACATCCTCACCCCTTTGTAATATTACTTCAAGAACAACTTTTTTTCAGTTACCGCAAGATTTCTTTATCTGTATATTTAAGCTTGAATAATTATAACATCTTTTTAATCAAAAAAGTGGGGCTGTTTGTATTTCATTATGTAAAAATTTTAAAGTGAATCAAATATAAAAAACGGGATTTCTCCCGTTTTTTATAAATGAGCAGGTTGCATTATAATTTAATTGTTACATCGTGTTTTCTCAAAAGGGATTAAAAATGATCCCCTTATCCTGTAATCTTGACTTTATTATTTGCGTTGCTTCCCCGATATCGTTAAAGTCTGTGATATGCAAATCCGGTTTAAGATTTGTGGTAATGTTGGCACCTACCCAAACCGTTTCGATAAGCTCTTCATCAACGATGGCTTTGATAGTCTCCACATCAGTATCCTGTAAATTGACAGCGGTGATGATCAATATGGTTCCCGAGTCCAACATGATATGAGCAACTTCCGCCATCCTTCGTAAATGTTCTTTGCGGTTGGTGTCCTTTCCCTCTTCTTTGATATCCGCATCCACGCCATAAAGTATGTTTCCAATCCCCAGATAGTAGACGAATTTGCCATCGTCAAACAGAGTCTGCTCCAAATCTTTTGCAATCTCTTTTCTTCTGGCATCTTTTTGCCCTGTAATTAGAATCAGCGAAGATTTCTGAGAGTATTTTTCTGCCCGTCTGTCTTTGGATATGGCACTTTTAATCCATTTATAGTTTCGCACCAGAACCTTGTCTCTGACCCAGGCCTGTTGATCCGCTTCGGAAGCTGTGATGATTCCGCCCCCTGTGATTTCATAATCGTCAATGATCACAAAGCGGCCGGTTTTGTTTATCTCGTCAGACAGATCAAAGGCAATGGCCTTTTCCGTTTTCAACGTGATTTCAGCCACATCATGTCGGTCCACCTGGTTTTTTTTACGTCTGTCAAGGGTGGAGGCATCCAATACCATATGAATCCTTTCCAATCGGGTTCTTACCTTTTGCGTTCCCACTTTGATAAAATATTCTTTTCCTT
>CAYUYU010000099.1:0-8995 GCA_964449405.1 uncultured Thermotogaceae bacterium | reverse complement strand
TTTCATCCGGTCGTTAGTCATTGATGGGAGGAAGTATAATGCATGTTAAAAGGAAGATAAAGAGCTTGTTTCTTGTGGTGATACTAATACTACTATTAACATACTGCGATTTGATGGGGGTTGTTGAAGAAATATTGGCTTTTTATATCAATGGGACTGAGTGTTATGGGGGAACGAAAATTGATATTTTCTACGATATTATCGAAACTACTGAAGGTAATTATGTGGCTGTGGGACAAAGTTTTTCGGATGATGGTGATCTTTCGGATAATAAGATGAATTTGATATCTGGGTTCTAAAGATTAGTAATAACGGGGTGATTATCTGGGAACAGAATTACGGTGGTTCCGGTATTGATGTTGCCAACGCAGTTGTTCAGACAAATGATGGGGGATATGTCGTTGCCGGGCAAACTGCTTCTAATGATATAGATGTAGACCATAATCAAGGAGGCTATGATTTCTGGGTGCTTCGTCTGGATGCTAATGGCCAATTAAAATGGGAAAGTACCTTTGGCGGAACGAATAATGAACACGCTTTCGGGCTTTGTAAAACTAAAGACGGGTGTTATGTGCTTGCTGGATTTACCAAATCCTCTGATGGCGATGTGACAGGAAACCACGGCTTGAGTGATTGCTGGGTGTTAGAAATCAACCGTCAATGATTGAGTTATAAAAAGTTCCAGTCTTTGTTGAACTCACATCCGTTTTACAATCAGATTCCCACTCTCATATTTTTTCAAGCCACTTTTAAAGACCACGATACCTGCTAACATAAACAAGGCAGCGGCTCCTGCCAGATAAAGCATACTCCAACCATCGAAATGTTTAATGATTGAAACGGGTATGAATGAAAAATACATGCTTGGGATGAGAGTAAACAATATGACTCGGACCACACCTGTGAAAAGTGTATGGGGATTCAGGGAAAAAGTCAAAATGGAATCCGGAATAACGCTTGCCAGTGAGGTAGCGTTGCCGATATAAAACGTCAAGGATTGAAAGATGGTATTGAAGCCAGTAAAGACAAAAGATGCCATTATGGAAACGATGATCAACAAGAAGAAGTTGAATAAAGAGGCATATGATGTAAAGAAAAAAAGAGCCAACCCAAAAACCAGATCACCTAAAGCACCCAGTGAGATTCTGGAAACCAGTAGATGGGAGAGCGGTTCCTGGGGAAGTAAGAGATAGGAATCTAATTCTCCGTTGATGATGATTTGTGCCATGTTAAACAGGTTTCCGAAAAAGACTTGTGAGATACCAAAGGAGACAGTAACCACAGAGTACACCAATAACATATCATCCATACCGTAATTGTTGATCACGCCTACTTTTCCGAAGAGGATCCACCAGAAAAACAGTAAAAACGCATCATTGATGATCATACCAATGGTTTGTATTAAGAAGTTGGCCCGGTATTCCATTTGGGCTGAGAGGTTGAATTTAAAGTAACGCCAAATTAATTTTAAAAGTTTTTTCATCGATGATCCATCTCCTTTATCCCCCGTTAATGGCTAGTTTTTTCGTTCCAGCGAAAAATAACATCCCAATGAGTCCCCCCCATATGAAAGCGTGCATCAATTGGATGGGAAATACCCGGAGAAATTCGTCCGCCCCTTCGATATATACTTTGGCAGGGGCGTTTAAGATATACATGAACGGAAGTTTGTCACTGAGCTGTCTCAACCAGTCCGGGAAGAATTCGATGGGAATAAACAGTCCTCCCACGGTAAACAGGAATTTAGAATAGATAAAATGAAAGGCTGTGTTTTCTTCAAACCAGAAGGCGGTCATTCCTATTAAAAAGTAAAAGGTAAAATTGATGGTTAAGCCGGTGATGGACGAGATAATACCAAGAATGAGATTGATTGGGGTAATAGGGGCTTCCTGCAGCGTTACAAACAGGATCAGTGCTCCGAATAACAGGTTCATAAACATTCTAACTAAACTGGATGACATATACTTGGCATACATGAACAGCATGTAGGAATAGGGTTTGTTGAGATGATAGGCGATATCCCCTGTTTTAATATCCTGTGCCATTTCTCTGTGAAAGACATATTTTGCCAACATGATGGATTCTGTGAACATGAAATACCACATCATTTTCACAAAGGTAAACCCTTCGATTTGCCCTTCTTTGAAAACCACACGCCATAAAAACGAGTAGACGAATAAAAACAAGCCGAAAAACATAAACTGCCCAAGGAAATTCCTGGAATACATGAGATCGTTGACAAATGTTATTTTAAAGGTGGTTAAATATTTTTTCGCCCTTTTCATAAGCATCAATTGCCTGTATAAATGGTTTCAATGATTTCTTCCATGGGGGTTTCTGAAATCATCATATCCACGATGGTGGTGTTTTTGATAATATCATCAATGATTTGTTGTAATGAGCATTGCGTGGTATCCACTTCCAATTTCAAGCCTGTTCCCTTTTGTTTAAGGACAGTCACACCCTGAACTTTGGGAACATAGACATCCTCCAATTTCAAAGACAAGATCTTGGTCTGTAAGTAAGCGTGCTTCAAATCATTCACGGTGCTGTGAAGGATTAGTTTCCCATGATCAATGACGATGACTCGACGACAGAGCTTTTCAACATCTCCCACATCGTGAGAAGTCAAAAATACCGTTAACTGGTTTCGTTTATTCAAGTCTTTAATGAGATCCCTAATCTGATTTTTCACTACCACATCCAAACCAATAGTCGGTTCATCCAGAAATAGTATTTCGGGGCTGTGAATCAGGCTGACGGCTATTTCGCATCTGATCCGCTGCCCTAATGACAGCTTGCGAACGGGTTGATGCATGAATTCTTCCAGTTGAAACCGTTTGACCAACTCTTTCAATTTCTGTTTGTATTCCATTCTATCCAGTTCATAAATATCTGCCATCAATTCAAAAGAATCTTCCGGTGGCAGATGAAACCACATTTGAGATTTTTGGCCAAAGACAGAGCCTATTTTGTAAGATAATTTTTTTCTGGATTTCCAGGGGGTCAAACCCAAGACATAGACGGTTCCATGACTGGGATAGAGGATTCCCGTCATCATCTTGATCGTCGTTGATTTTCCCGCGCCGTTGGGTCCAATAAAGGCAAGGATTTCCCCTTTTTCCACTGAGAAAGAAATTTTCTGAACGGCTTTTACATCTTTGTATACCGGGTGGAACAAGGATTTAAAACTTTCCTTTAGCCCTGATTTTTTCACTTTTGTTTTAAAGTTTTTCGTTAAATCCGTGACTTCAACGACTTTTTCCATTCAAAATCACCTCTATAAAGAAAAAAGGTGCAATCGTTTTGCACCAAGCCATTTTTGTACACTTCAAGAGTTTTGCTTTTTTATCATATTCATCGTTTTACCCATAAGACTCATTGAGAAAATGGATAAAAGCATAATGATTATTATATAATAAACTGTCTTCATTTTCTTCCCTCCTTCCGTTTTAGACAATCTAAAAAGTGTTATACAATATAAAGACGGATGGAGTTGGCCTGATCATTTTAAAGTTACTTATGGGTATCGTTATTCCCTGATCATCAAAAAGGAGCAAAAACAATTCTTTTACCTAATATTTTAGCTTTTTCGCCACAATGGCCATATCATCAGATTGTGAGTGGTACGGGGTTCCGGCAACATCGGAAAATATTTCTTTAACTACAAAGCCATTTTCTTCAAACTCGCTAACGATAGAATCTTTGGAGTAGTATTGGAGCCAATTGTAAATAACATTTGTTGTATCAGGTTTGATGATAGTATACTTGTCAAGGCTCACTTTTTCATCCTTGTAAAAGAATGTATTGTAAAAACAGAAATAATCTTTGGATGACCAAAAATGGTTCATGTAATTGAAGGCATAGCCGGATTTTTCTTTTTGCTTTTCAAAGACGTTTAATGAATGTACATCCAAAAGAATGGATCCATTTTCTTTTAAAACCTTATGAAAGATTCTGAGTAGTTGTTTTCTTTGGGAAGGGCTTAAAGCACAAAAATCGCAATAAATCATGCTGATCAAATCAAACTGCTTTTCGGTCTCATATTTCAGATAATCACAATGGATATAATCCACTGTCAAATCACTTTTTTTAGCCTTTTCGGAGGCATATTCCAAGCTTCTTTCTGAAAAGTCGATCCCGGTAACGGCTGCACCGGTTTTAGCCAGTTTATTAGTGTAAAGTCCTGGACCGCAACCAAAATCCACGATAGTTTTACGTTCATCCACTTGAAAATAGTAAATCATCCAATCAACTGATTTTTGAATGAAATTCCCATTCCTTGAAGAGACATCAACAGAGTCATTCAAGTGGTATGTCAACATCTGTTTGGAGATATGCTCATCGGTCCACAAATCATCAGCGGTGTAATATTGAAGCGGTTTCGGTTTTTCGTTGATTTTAATTAACGCTTTAAACATGATGCTTCCTTATCCTTTCCCCAGATATGGAAAAACTCATTCAAGTATACCATTGAAGGAAAATAGCTTTTCATATTTCAGCTGTGTATCGGATGTTCGATTTTATCTTCAGCGTGATATAATAGAATCGTGTTTACATATTTAAAAATTTATTGCTTGTTGAAACAATAGATAGAATAATAAAACTATTTAAGTGAATTTTAATTCCAAATAGCATAAGGAGATGATTATGAAAAAAAACCTATTTATTTTAAGCGGCCTGTTTATGATCTTTTTGTTTAGTGCTTGTGGTGTAAGCGGAATTATTGATGATATCGATATTTTGGAAATACTTTTTGTAAACCCAATACCTGCTTCAGGTAGTACAGAAATAGAAAGAAATCTTGTTTTAGGTTGGGATGTGGATACAGATGTGGAAGGTGATATCGTTTCTTATTCGGTTTACCTGGATCAGAATCCAAATCCCAATACATTGCTTGGAACCACTGAGAACAAGACTTTCCAAGTTAATGGATTGGATTACTCAACAAAACATTACTGGAAAATTGTTGCCAATCATAACAGCGGGATAAGTGTTTCCAGTTCAGTATGGAATTTTACGACAAAAGGCGAACCGTTTATACAGGGACAGAGAAGAGGAATTACAATAGGGGTGACCGATTACGGTGGTGAAGATGATCTTGATTATACAGATGATGATGCAGATTCGATTAAAATAACCTTTGAGAATCTTTCAAATACCTATACTATGCAAAAACAAACCGGGAATATTGTAAAAAATCAAATCTTGAATTGGGTGAATGCTTATGTCGCAGGCAGTTCTTCAAACGATGTATTTGTTTTCCAATATTCCGGTCACGGTTATTATAGTGGTGGACAATCCCGATTATATCTTTCAGACGGGTCTAATATCAGTATGACTGAATTACGAACGGTGCTTTCAGCGATAAACGGTACCAAAATTGTTTTGATTGATGCGTGTGAGTCTGGAAACTTTACGGAATTATCTTCAGGAAGAGAATGGTCAGACCTTGAAAGAATTCAGCAAATGGAACGTTTTAACCAAGGGGTTATTGAAGCCTTTAAAGAAGATCCGGAGAGAAGAGGAACTTATGATTCTGATTATGAATATTATGTTCTCACGGGTGCCACCATTAATCAATATTCCTTTGAAGATGAATATTTAAAACAAGGATACTTTAGTTTCTTTTTTGCCGACGGGCTGGGGAATGTTGGGACTTCCAATCCTAACGCTGCTTTTGATTATAGCTACAACGCTGATGGATATGGTCCTAATGGCATATTAGATGGAGAAGTTACATACACCGAAATCTATCATTATTCTAAAGACAAAGTTCAAGAATACATTGATGATAAATGGCCGGGAGAGGTGCAAACCATCCAAGGAAATCACACCACTGCTGATTTTGTGATTGGTATTTACGATTAGATATAAAGAAACTAAGAGACTGATGCCAAGGGGACGGGAACATCGTCTCCTTTTTTCCTCGTGCGCAATAATAAAAATAGATGGTACAAGCCATCTCCCTTTTTTTGAAAACAGATTGAGATGAAAATCGAAGTAAACATTGACTGTAAAAAATGGATACTATATGCAGGAATCCATCCCGGCAGCGAGATTAAGATGAGTTCATCAAAGTGATAGGAAACATCGGAAGCATAGTATAAATCCATAATCACGTGCCTTTTGATTAAAGGCTGCCGGTATGCCCTGAAGAGGGCAGAAATAATCGGTAACCATGATAACTTTTTCCAAACTGTGTAATTGCTCCAATCTTTCCAAGCGGTATTGGCGCTCTTGTTCATCCGTTTCAGAACCCTCATTAGAATAAAAAAGTTCCTCTATGGAGTTTCCATAAATTGCTTACTTCAATATCTGTTAATCTCCCAAATGATACAGTTTAAGTAGATGGACCTTTCTTTTTTGAATAAATGAAAATGACAAATATCATGGCAAAGACCCCGAAAAACATGACAAAGGGGAAGAAATATCCTGATTTCAGACCCACATTACTGCTGAGTGTTCCAATGATAAAAGAAGCCAGTGTGACACCGGCTGAAGCTGAAAATGAAAACAATGACATTGCCAGACCGATGTTCTTTTTAACCTTGTCTACCAGGATGGATTGCAGTGTGGGGAATATGGATGCGTGTATGAGGCCGGACAGGAAAATAAAAATGGCCAGAAACAGAAAAGAATCAAGCGGAAGCTGCGCAAAAAATGCAATGGGGAGGCCTGCCCCCGTTATCATTAAAAGCCATTTGGTTTTTCCAACCTTATCCACCAATTGAGCGGAAGTAAATCGTCCGATAAATAATCCAATCCAGAACAAAGAGGGAAGTAAACTGGACAACTCTTTGCTGTATGATCGATAATCAACAGAATAGGTGGGAGCCCAGGAAGAAATGCTGCCCTCGGAACCTACATAGAAAAAGATAGCGGCAACAATTAGCCAGAAATACTTATTCTTAAATAACATAAGATAATCTGAAAGGGAGTCTCCCTCAGCTTTTTTAACCCGTTTGGGGATATGGGTTTTCAACTGAGTGGAAAAATAAAGAGGCACGCATGTGTAACCCGCTACGATAAACAAAAAGGCCATATAAGGAAGATTTTGAGCGATCATAAAGGAGGCGACAAATGGACTGAGCATTGCTCCAAGCGCATAGAAGGAATGAACCAGGTTTAACAATTTCCCGCTTTTTCCTTCAAAGGCAGAACTCAAGGGGGGAACGGCAATTTCTATAACAGCTGACCCCAATCCAATCAATAAATGTCCAACGATCAAACCTATAGCAGATCTTGAAAGAGCGAAGATTAAAATGCCCGACGGAATGGAGATATATGAGAACAATAGCGGTTTTTTTGTGCCGATAAAATCGATGAGAATACCGATGAGTAATGCCCCCGTTAAATAACCAATGGATTTGGCTGCAAAAATCATTCCCACCTGGGCGTATGACAGCGAAAGGGATTCCCTGATCAAAGGCATGACAGCTGAGATGTATGTGGCAGCCGCGCCCATGGTCAAAAACGAATTGTACCCCACCCCTTTGTAACAAGTCAAATTCTTCATGCCTTCCCCCTTTTTTTCAGGAAACCTCTTCTTTAATCTTACTGATTCTATCATAAAATAAAATTTTGTGTCAGGAAAAGTGAAACGATAACATTAAAGATAGAGAAATTAAAACATTTGTATAATCGTCTAAGAAAGGAGCTTTATTTTTATTTTTTAAAACAGAAACTTAAAGGAGGATATGCTGATGAAAAAGTTATTATTAACGATATTAATTGCATTTGTTTCGATCACTCTGTTTGCAGCAACACCTACCATTGATGGTACGCTTGATGGAGAAACGGAAAGTTACAAACATCCTTCAGGAAATTATGAGTTATATTGGAAGGTATTAAACGAGGCGGAGATTTACATCGCCATCAATGCCAAAACAACCGGCTGGGTATCGGTGGGGTTTGATCCTTCTTTCATGATGAAGGATGCGGACATCAAAATCGCTAATATCGTGGATGGCGAAGTGACGTTGCAAGATCATTATGGAACCTCAGCCACCGGACACAAAGAGGACAAAGAAAATGAAATTGAAGCCTTTGCAGGAAAAGAAGAAAATGACTGGACATTTATTGAGTTTATCATGCCATTGGATACAGGGAAATCAGATGATAAAGCCATTGTTCCTGGAGAAAAGATGAAAGTCATCATTGCTTATTCTTCATCGACCGATACCTTATGGAAAAAGCACGATTTCAGAGCTTCAACCGAGCTGGTGTTCTGATATGGAAGCCATTCTACAATTTGCCTATATGACTTTTCTTGGCATGCCAATGATCGCTTGGTTGGGAATTATCACTTATATTCTCTTGTTTTTCACCATTTTACTACAGGTGTTGAAGATTAAAAAAAAGATTAAGTTCAGTTTCAAAGCTCATAAAACCATGGCATATATCACACTCGTCTTGGCAACCGTTCATGGACTGCTGGTGATGTTTACTTATTTGTGAATCAAACAAAATTGTTGAGGCACCCCTTCATTGTGGGTGCCCTTTTTCAAAATAGTACGTATCCGTGTGCTTATCACCATGTTGCAAGTGATGTCTTTATTGAAGTTATCCTTGTCATTTCCATTGGAAAATGAACAGCAATATCAAAACACATGATCAGAGCAACTGCCATCTTTTTCATATGCCTCCCTTCCGTAGTCAGCATATATTAAATTAAACACCCAGTACAACTACCATGACGCACGGGTTTTGTTTTAAGCTCCAATCATATAAAAGTTCCCTTGCAAAAAGTATTTTTACGAATAAGTATCCAAAAAATCGTTTCTGTATTCGTTCTGTGGAAACCATGGAGTTTTTGCCAAAGGCAAAATACTCCATGGTGAACATCCTTCAAAGACATTCACCATGTATAATAGGATAAAATATCTTCCGAGGTGATGTTTTGGAAATCAGAGTGTTGAATGAGCAAGACACACAAGTCTATAGAACGATCAGATTGAACGCTTTAAAGAACAGTCCGGAGTCCTTTGGCTCC
>CAYUYU010000098.1:0-9099 GCA_964449405.1 uncultured Thermotogaceae bacterium | reverse complement strand
CCCCATCTGAGTGATTGTATGAGGGGCCATGTTTGTAATTGGTTCTTCTCGGAATTTTACCGTTCCATGTTTGACCCTCACCAGTCCGCTTATTCCGGCAAGTGTTGAGGACTTTCCTGCTCCGTTAGCACCGATTAACGTCACGATTTTACCAGCGGGAACTTGAATTGAGATTTGATTGACCGCATTGATGGGACCGTAATTAATACTCATATCTTGTATTTGAAGCATGACCTCAGCTGATGACGACATCTTTCCACTCCTCTCCAAGATAAGCCTCTATGACTTTGGGATTGGATCTAATCTTTTTGGGATCACCCATGGCAATCTCCCTCCCGTAATCAAGGACGATAAGTCTTTCACATAGACTCATGACAAATTTCATGTCATGTTCGATTAAAAATACGGTTACGTTGAATTCATCGCGTATTTTCCTAACGAGGTTCATCAACGCAACCGATTCGGAGGGATTCATGCCTGCTGCCGGTTCGTCTAACAGCAACAGTTTTGGTGTTGTTGCAAGTGCTCTTGCTATTTCAAGCTTTCGCTGCTCGCCATATGGAAGTGATCCTGCCGGTTCATCCTTATGCTTTAACATGCCCAATTTTTCCAGGATGTAATGGGCTTTTTCACATTGTTCCTTTTCTTTTTTAAAATACCCCAATTTAAAGACTGATTTCCAGAACCACAAATCGGTTGCCCCTTTTTTAGTGCCGTTCCATTTTTTTATGAGCTTATCCGGTTTTATGTTGGCTAGCTCATAATGCATGGCTGCTTGCAAATTTTCGGTTACTGTCATGGTTTTAAACAATCGGATATTCTGGAAGGTTCTGGCGATTCCAAAATGGGTAATGAAATGCGGTTCAAAATCATCGATAATTTTATCCGCTAAGTAAACATGTCCCTGCGTGGGTTTATAGACACCTGTTATTACATTGAATATTGTCGTTTTTCCAGCACCGTTGGGGCCTATCAATCCGAGGATTTCTCCTTCTTGGATAGCCGCATTAAAATCGCCTACGGCAACCAGACCACCAAATCGCATGGTCAGATTATCAATTTGCAAGATTGTTTTTCTTTTTTCATTTTCCACGGTTCTCGCCCCTTTTAAACTTCAGCATGTATCGATAAAGCGCATTCCATGTCAATTCATTTCTGCCCATGATCCCTTTTTGCCAGAATATCATGATGATGATGAACAAGGCTGAAAAAACTAACATCCTCATTCCCGAAATGCCTGCGAGAGTAAATCCGAAAAGGGACATATCGGATTCCACAAACCTAAGAAATTCTGAGAGTACGGCAAATAAACCAGCTCCGATAACAGCTCCCGATAAACTTCCCAATCCGCCAAGGACGATCATGATCAAAATGTTAAAGGTGAGCATGATACCAAGCGTGGTCGGTTTTGGGTCGATGGATGTGAGCCAGTGTGCATAAAGAGAGCCGGCTACACCGGCAAAAAAACCGCCCATGACAAATGAAGTGAGCTGATGCTTGAATACGTTAATGCCCATGGCCTTTGCCGCAATAGGATCGTCACGAATAGCACGAAGCGCTCTTCCGTAGGAACTTTTGGCGAAACTCCCGATGATTAGAAGGGTGATCAGCAACCACCCCCAAGACCACCAAATGTTAGTATAAGAAGGGATGCCCTTTAAACCAAGGGAGCCATTAGTGATTCTATTCCAGTTCAACAGGAAAATACGGATGATCTCAGCAAATCCCAGTGATGTGATAGCAAGATAGTCCCCGGTCAATCTCATGGTGGGCCATCCTACTGCAAATGCCAGCAATGCTGCTATTAATCCTCCTGCTACCGTTGCCCAGAAGAAAGGGATATTCGAAAGAGCTTCAGTGTTGATGGGATAGGCTACACCCATGAGGATAAATGAAGCCTCTTTTAACTGCACACTCATTGTAAGCAATGCGGATACGTAAGCCCCTATGGCTACAAAACCAGCGTGTCCCAATGACAACATTCCGGATACTCCGTTAATAAGAGTAAGACTAACGGCCATGATGGCGAATATTCCGATGAGTGACACAATCCGGATCATATAACTGTTTAAGTTTTCTTCAGCAGCGAAAAACAGTAGACAGACGCCTATGATAAAAAGAACCGTTAAAATGATTTGAGTCTTTACACTGATTGTTTTTTTCTCCATACCCATCACACTTTTACCAATTCTTTTTTACCCATGATTCCACTGGGTCTGAATGACAATAGGACGATCAAAAGTATGAACGCAAAGGCGTCTCTGTATCCTGCCATTTGAGGCATTAGACCCACCGCAAGAATTTCAATTAGTCCCAATGCAATGCCTCCAACTATAGCTCCGGCAACAGAGCCTATGCCACCGATGACAGCTGCCACAAATGCCTTCAGACCGGGCATGAAACCGATCATGGGCCAGACTTGGGGATACTTACCCACCCAAAGAATGCCCCCTACCGCGGCAAGGGCAGAACCCACGGCAAATGTCAAGCCAATGGTTTTATTGACGCTGATTCCCATCAGGGCAACGGCCTTGGTATCCATTGATACTGCTCTCATTGCCATCCCGGCTTTTGTTCTGTATAGAATAATCCATAAAATCAAAAAAGTAACAAGTGTTACAACAAGTGTGATGATGGTGATGCTTGGAATTCTAATGGCATTTACTACAATCTCTCTGCCTCGAGCTTCTATGACCTCTCCGCCAATGGTTAAAATCTTAGTGAAAAATTTCGGGAAGATATTTCTGAATGACTCCGGAATTCCCCCGAAAAGTACGATGGCCAGACTCTGTAAAAACATTGATACACCGATAGCCGTTATCAGAGCAGAAATACGCGGTGCATTTCTTAAGGGTTTATAGGCGATCTTATCAACACTCATACCGAGCAAGGCAGCTCCCGCTATACCTACACCCATTCCCAACCACCAGGGCAGTCCAAACAGGGTTATGGCATAGAAGGTAAAAAAGATGGACATCATAAAGATCTCACCGTGTGCAAAATTGATGAGTTTTAAGATACCGTAGACCATGGTATAACCCACAGCGATAAGGGCATATAATAAACCAAGGCTTAAACCGTTTATCACATGCTGCAAAAGAATCTCGATTTTCAACAACAACACCCCTTTATGAAGAACCCGCTTCAACCCTCCGAGATTTCAACGGGTTATGATTCCTTTGAAAATCAGGGTTTAGGGTATAGGGTTTTGGGTCCAGAAAAAACTATCAAAGTTTCTTTTCTGCTTCAGTTCTCTCAAAATCCTAGACCCTAAACCCTAACTCAAACCCTAATGCTTTGAATAAATCAATTTATGGATTAATGACCGAATCATAGATGTACTGTCCGTCTTCTATTCGAACGATGACAACTGATTTTTCCGCATTGCCTTCGTCGGTGATGGTGATGAATCCAGTGGAACCCGGGAAGTTTTTCGTTTCTCTTATGGCTTTTGCCACCTTTTCTCTATCAAGCTCGCCAGCTCTCTCAATGGCGTCCCTCAACACCAAATAGGCATCAAACCCAAGTCCTGCAAACATGGAAGGTTTCTCTCCGGGATATTTTTCTTCATATGCTTCCAAGAATAATTCGGCATTTTCGTTAAATGCTGGTGAATCGGCATGATAACCGGCTGTAAGAAAGAGCCCTTCGACAGCTTCTCCACCGATTTCAACCGTTTCATCGGCGTATGCACCATCTCCGGTAGCGAGATTGCCGTAAAAACCGTTGTCATATGCCTGTGAGCAGATTAAAGCAATTTCGGTGTAGTAACCTGGCATGTAAAAGGCATCTACGTTTTTGGACATGGCATCTAGAACCTGTGCCGAGAAGTCCTGATCACCCGTTTTGTAATATTCGTAGAAAATAGTTCCTCCAAGGCCTTCAAATGTTCTTTTGAAGTAATTGGCCAAAGATACCGCGTAATCCTGTTCGACATCTACAAAGACAGCGACAGTTCTGTCTCCAAGTTTGTACAACAATTTTGCCGCGGCTTGTCCCTGAAAATCGTCAGAGAAGCATACTCTGTTTACATATTCTTTTCCTTCAGTGACGATGGGGCTGGTGGATGTGGGAGAGACCATGGCCGTTTTCAACTCTTCAGCAACTGCACCACCTGCAAGAGAGTTACCACTAATGATGTTTCCCAAAATGGCCAAGACATTTTCATTTTCAATGGCACGACGAACGCCGTTAGCCGCTTCAACTTTATCACTTTTTGTGTCCATAACTACCATTTTTACCGGTAATCCTAAGATTTCAGGAAAGAGTTCCATGGCAACTTGGACCCCTTGGTAAGTCATTCTTCCATAGGCAGATGCACCACCAGTCATGGAAAAGACGGAGGCCAGCTTGACTTCTGCGGATTTTTCAGCTGCGAAAAAGGTCCCCATCACCATTAACAACACTAACAAAACAACACTAACTTTTCTCATCATAAATCCTCCTCAGATTTTGGACTGATTGTCCTTTATTGTTCCAAAAGCCTTTCCGGAAAAGCTTGAATGGTAAAAAAAAAAGCGGGGATTCCTTTTCGGATTCCCCGCTTTTCTTAAAGGTGCTTAGCCTAACAAAAGACTTTAGCTCCCCCGATAAGCGGGGCTGCTAATAACGATAACGTGCAACAATATTCCTTTGTTAAGCTTAAAACCTTCGTTAGAGAACATCATCAATTTCATCCTCCTGAAATTTTGCTTATTATATCACAAATAAAACTAAAACAAGGTTTGAGGCATAAACTGTAACCGAAAGATAATTATAATTTCATACAATTAATTATCATCATGTTCGGTCTTCGTGTTCTTCTGAAGTACATGCAAAAATATGCAAAAAATGACGATAGAAGTATCTCATTCCCTAATCTATATAAGGGGGTTCTTCATGGTATAATCGTTCAACATAAGGATTTGGATCAACGGGGTGACAAAATTGCCGGAATATGAAACGTTAAAACAACAATATGATAAATGGGTGGAAGCTTCGTCGGGTTGGATGAAAGAGGATTTGCAATCTCTTCGTACAATGCCTTTTGAGGCGTTCAAAGAGGAGTTGTTTGAGCGGTTTTCGGTTGATGCTGAATTTGGTACCGGTGGGCTTCGTTCAAAGATCCGAGCGGGTACCAACGGTATAAACGATTTCTGGATTAAAAGAATATGTAAGGCGCTTCGAATGGATTCCAAAAAAGTGGTTATTGCCTATGATACCAGAAAATGTTCAGAAGAATTTGCATTAGTGGCAGCAAACACACTATCTGCAGGCCAATGCAAAATCTTTCTTTTTGATCAACCGGTTCCCACTCCAATGCTTTCCTTTGCAGTTAAATTTCTCGAGTGTGATACTGGGATTGTAATCACGGCAAGTCACAACCCCAAGACATACAACGGTTTTAAGCTGTATGATGAAAATGGCGTTCAATATATCCCTGATAAGATAAAGAGATTAAACGACCAAATCAACAAATTTTCGCTTTTGGAGAAAGATAACAAACCTTCCGATTCACAAATGATAGAAAAAGTCAGCGAAGATGTTTATGAAGCTTATTTTTCTAAAGTAATTGGAGACTTGGAAGATTTAAAATCAGAGCAGATCGGAAAAAGAGAAAAAATTCAAGTGATTTATACACCTCTTCATGGAACAGGTGCCAGATTTGTTCCGAGAATTATGACTCACTTCGGAATTGACGTTCTCTTGGTCAGCAAACAGATGACTCCCGATTCGGAATTTTCAACAGTGAATGTTCCTAACCCTGAAGATCCAAAGGCTTTTCAACTATCCTTGAATAAGGCAAAAGAGATGGTTCTTAAGCCTCAAGCATTGATCGCCACTGATCCTGATGCTGATCGACTGGGAGTTTTTCTTGAGGATAATGGAGAATATCGTTCATTGAACGGTAACGAGCTGGGGCTTCTCTTTACGGACTTTATTATAAGAAAAAAGGGTGTAAAGGATTATGGAAACCGTTGGGCTATTTTGAAAACCATCGTTACAACCGATGCTGTAAAACCCATGGCAAGAGATTATAATTTGCGACTTTATGAAACATTGACCGGTTTTAAGTATTTAGGGAACAAATCAGTTGAATTAAAGTCTCAGGCGATTGACACGCTGTTTAGTTTTGAAGAGAGTTTCGGTTATCTTTATGGGGATCATGCCGGTGATAAGGATGCTTGTTCCACAGCGGGCCTGTTGGCTTTGATGTTACTTGAAGCGGGGGGCGGAACAGCTATTTTTGAAAGACTCGATAAGATACATGACAAATATGGGTTCTATCTCGAGCGTCTTTTGAGCCATACAGCTGAAGGTTTAAATGGGATGAAAAGGTTAAAGAATTTCATGCAAGTTTTGAGGATACACCGACCCGTGATGCATTGGGAAGATGGTGTTATCATCAAAGACTATTTGGAAGAAAGTGGTGAGTTAAAAGCAGATGTGGTTGAATTTCTCTTTCAAACTGGTGATAGAATGATATTCAGACCTTCGGGAACAGAACCTAAAATAAAGGCATATATCAATGTCAATGCCTTGGATAAGAAATCCGCGGTTAATCGCATCGAATGGATGCAAAATGGAGTTAAAGAGTTGTTTGATTCCAATTTGAATTAAAGGGGGGAGGCTGGCTTAAGCCAAAACTATGGAGATAACCAGGGAAAATATAAAGATCCTTTACACAGAGCAACAGATTGTCAAAAGAATAAAGGAGATGGGTCGGCAGATCAGTGATGATTATGCAGGACTCAACTCCCCATTACACATGGTCTGTGTTCTGAAAGGATCGGTGCATTTTTATTCGCAATTGTTGCTGGAAATCAATATGGATGTCAGTTATTCATTTATACAAGTTGCCAGTTACAAAGGAACGCAATCGTCAGGAAGAATAAACGTAAAATCGTGGATAGATGAGCCGGTTCAGGGCAAAAACGTGATTGTGATTGAGGATATCTTAGACACCGGTAGGACGTTAAAATACATCTTGAATTATCTGTCAAGATATAAGCCGGCAACCCTTGAAGTAGCGACACTTGTAGATAAGTATGAAAAGGATCATTTTGGCATCATCCCCAAATATGCGGGATTTCAGACTCAGGATAGATTTTTGTTGGGATACGGACTTGATTTTGAGCAAAAGTTTAGAAATCTTCCATATATCGGATATGTTGAAGGATGATAAACAGATAATCAAAAAGGCATCAAAGCGTCAAGGTTATATTTCTGCGATTTGTTTTTTAATCGTTTTTTTCTCCGCTTTTATTCTAATCCGGAATGTGATGATTTCATTGGAAGACTTTTATCGTGTGAAATTTTCTGAGTTTCAGGCTTTGAAAAATCTGGCAACATATGACATTAGAGCTGATCTTTATGCCGCTTTGGATGCTGCATCAAAAACCGTTTTAGCTTTTGATGAAGAGGTTTTTATCAACGGGAATCGGATTTATCTTGATGAAACGGGAGAAATTTATTTTCAGAGAGGAGAATAGTACAGTGACAAAAGCATTACCAAAAAGGGAAGAATTGACACCAAAAAAGATCGTGGAATTGCTTGACAAATACATCATAGGACAAGATGAGGCAAAAAAATCAGTAGCCATCGCTTTAAGGAATAGAATCAGAAGACAACAGCTGGATGATGAAATGAAAGAGGAAGTCTTCCCCAAAAACATCTTGATGATTGGTCCTACAGGAGTAGGTAAAACCGAAATAGCCAGAAGATTAGCCAATCTCTCGGATTCGCCTTTTTTAAAGGTCGAGGCAACCCGATTCACCGAAGTGGGTTATGTTGGCAGGTCAGTGGAAAGCATGATCAGAGAATTGGTTGAATCCGCCATTAATAAGCTAAAACATGAAGAAATGGAGAAGGTTGCCCTGCTTGCACAGACAGAAGTGGAGAGGATCATCGTAGATGCTATCCTTCATCCCAGGAAAAAAGAAAGAAACCAGCAAAATTTGGGAAATATCTTTGGACAGTTTTTCCAAAATACTCAACAGCAAACACCACCTCCTGAAGAGAAAAATGATGCGGATTCTGAAACCAGATGGAATAGAGATGAAGTGATTCAGAAACTCAGAAATGGAGAATTTGAGGATCGATTTATCAACATCGAGATTGAACAGTCAAACTCGCCTCAAATTGGTATGGTGGGTGGCGATTTGGGCGATATAGGCATCGACATGCAAGGAATGTTTGGGAATTTGATGCCTAAGAAAAAGGTGACCAAGCGTGTCACTGTAAAACAAGCTCGGAAGATCTTACTGCCAATAGAATCAGAAAAACTGATCGACTCCGATAAAATCGTCGCTGATGGTATCGATTTGGCACAGAATAAAGGAATCGTTTTCATCGATGAGATAGATAAAGTAGCAGGTGAGGGATCAAAATCGGGCCCGGATGTATCCAGAGGGGGTGTGCAACGAGATTTATTGCCGATTGTGGAAGGGACAACAGTCATGACAAAATACGGAATGATCAAGACTGATTTTATTTTGTTCATTGCTGCAGGAGCCTTTCATGTGGCTAAACCTTCTGATTTGATGCCAGAGCTTCAAGGGAGATTCCCCCTTCGTGTGGAACTGGAGTCTTTGACAAAGGTTGATTTTAAACGGATTCTTGTGGAGCCGAGAAATTCTCTGACCAAACAATATCAAGCCCTTTTGTTGACAGATGATGTAACGATTGAATTCACAGATGAAGGACTTGAAGAGATTGCCTCGGTTTCCTTTCAGCTGAACGAAGATTTGGAGAATATCGGAGCGAGAAGACTTTACACGGTGATGGAGAGGATTTTGGAAGACGTTTCCTTCCGGGCACCTGATCCATCGTTACATAAATTGACTGTGGACAAAAAATATGTTCAAGATAATATGGCTGAGCTGGTCAAAGATAGAGATTTGTCCGCTTATATCTTATAATTAGGGGTACAGTTCTTGAACAGAATAGAGAAAATCGCAGTCGCTTCAACATTGAATATGAATTTTTATGATTTGAAAAAGCTTTTTGACAACTATGATTCATTAAAGGCTTTAGAAAACGGTGCTTTAAAGCTGCCCTTTCGAATCAACCTGGAAGAGATGATAGCAGTTATCAAAAGGCTTGAAAAGTGTGGTGTC
>CAYUYU010000097.1:0-9154 GCA_964449405.1 uncultured Thermotogaceae bacterium | reverse complement strand
ATACATAAATCTAATGGTAAAGGTTTAGGGTTTATAGTCAATGGTGTGGATGGTTCAAAATCTCAATATTATTATTCAGGTTATTATAGAGATGATAAAGATAAGAGAAGGAAAAAGAAAAAGAAAAAGGAAGAATGGGATTATGAAGCGTCTAAACTTATTAAAATTAAAAAGTGGTTCAGAAAAGATAAGAAATTAAAAAAATGAAAATTATTTATATTGAACCAACTCCCTGGTTAGAACTAAAAAAAATATAAAAAGAGAAAGGCGTAATCAAACTGTTTATGACTTTCTAAGTATTTTTTAGCATAACAATATTCAAATGGTATAATATCTCGATTAATTTCTTATTTTCAGAAAAGATTTGGAAGTCTGGGGGGTATATGAAAAAAACAGATTTGTCTGTACGGGCTTTTGATCCGGCTATGTGGGTGATTATCCTCTATCTCTTTTTATTCTTTCTCTTTTTTAAAGCGTCTCCTGTTATCATGGGAGCAATCCTGTTTGGTTGGTATCTTTCTATGATAATCAGTGTTCCCACCAGATTTTTATCGCGTTTTATTAAATACAAGCTTGCTTTGTTAATCAGCTCCATTGGTATGTTTGTTCTCATTGCTTTTGCGGTCTATTCCATTTTTCCTGTCCTTATTGAAGAGGGAAAAAAGTTTTTCCCCGTTGTGGGAAGTACAGCAAGAGATATCGATGTGGAAAGTTTTTTTAACGGTGAGAATATCGATCCAAGGCTAACTGAATGGTTGAATTCGTTGATTGGCGATGTTGGGAAAAATATATCGGTATTTGGGGCTTCTATTCTAAACACAATTATTCAACATATCCCGGCTGTTTCCACTTCTGCCATTTTGTTTGTGATAACAGCGTCATATTTTGCAACACTAATGCCTGTTTTACGAGTGAATCTTTGGCGATTTTTTCCAAAAAGCACTAGAGAAAAGTCTATTCGTTTTTTCCGTGAGTGTTATAAGGATATCGAACATTATATACGTGGACAAGTGATTCTGGCTTTAATCGTTGGTGTGATGGTGGGAGTAGGCACATCGTTTGTGGGGATTCCTTACTCGCTTTTTTTGGGCTTTCTGTCTGGGATTTTTGACTTTATTCCCTTTTTAGGGCCCACGCTTGTATCTATTCCAGGTATGTTGCTGGGGTTTTTATACGGGGGTGTTCCAGGTCTGATCAAGATGTTGATTGTCTTTTTGGTGGCGAATCAATTTGAATCCTGGGTTCTGCAGCCACGGATTCAGGGGACTCGCATGAAACTGAACTGGTTTGCCATTTTGCTTGCCATTCTTATTGCCGGGTCGATTTTTGGACTGCCGGGAGTTTTAATAGGGATTCCTTTTTTGGCATTTTTTAGAAAGTTTTGGGAGGAATATATTCAAGATGGTTTTGAAAGGATGTGAAATAATCCGTTTGATATGATGAAAAGAAAGATAAAATGTCAAATCACTTGACAAAATCCATTAAATCTGGTACTATTTTTACAACTGAGAAATCTGGAGAGAGATTATGAGAGAGTATTCGTTGTCATTTCAGCAAGTTAATATGAACGTTTGGTGGTGGCGCTGCCCCGTTTCAGGAGGGCGGTCTTCTTTCGTTGCTTGAATGACGATTTGCATAAATTCTGAAAGCGGGGAACTCGAAATTAAAGGGTTCCCCGCTTTTTTTATGGAAAAAAAACAACACATTTCATAAATTTGAGAGGAGTGAGTGTAATGAAGAGAGAAAAAATTTTTTTGAGTTATGAGGAGATGCCAAAGAGCTGGTATAACATTAAGGCGGATTTGCCTTTTAAGATAGACCCTATGTTGAATCCGGGTACGGGTGAGCCGATTAAGCCTGAGGAATTGGCGCCATTGTTCCCGCCGTCTTTGGTGGAACAGGAGTTTAATTGTGAAGACAAGTTGATTCCGATTCCGGAAGAGTTATTAGGTGAATATCATGTTTACAGACCGTCTCCATTGGTTCATGCAACCGGATTGGAGGAGTATTTGGATACACCGGCCAAGATTTATTTCAAAAATGAAAGCGTCAGTCCCACAGGCAGTCATAAAGTAAATACGGCTTTGGCACAGGCGTTTTTCAACAAACAGGACGGTTTTTCAAAGCTGACCACCGAAACAGGCGCAGGGCAATGGGGCAGTGCCCTTAGTTATGCCGGTACAAAGTTTGGTCTGGATGTAGAAGTTTACATGGTTCGTGTGAGTTACGACACCAAACCGGGTAGACGCCATATGATTCACCTATATAACGGCCGCGTCTATCCCAGCCCTTCTGAGAGAACTGAAGGTGGACGGGCGATTTTGAAAGATGATCCGGATTGCAACGGTTCTCTGGGGATGGCCATCACGGATGCCGTGGAGATGGCGGTAAAAAATAACGACACAAATTATTCACTAGGTAGTGTTTTGGATCATGTGCTGATGCATCAGACGATTATTGGTGAGGAATTGAAATTGCAATTGGAAAAGGCCGGGGTTAAGCCGGATGTTTTGATCGCTTGTGTAGGCGGGGGGTCCAATTTTGGCGGTTTTGCCTTGCCGTTTGTAATGGATGCCATTAACAATAAAAATCTCGAGATTATCGCATCAGAACCCGAAGCTTGCCCGACACTTTTAGAGGGAAAATTCGAGTATGATTTTGGTGATACCGGGAGATTGACCCCAAAGATAAAGATGTATACTTTGGGTTATGCATTTGTGCCACCTCCCATTCACGCGGGTGGTCTAAGATATCATGGGGCGTCCCCAATAGTCAGTAGACTGGTGAATGAGGGGATTGTTAGAGCCGATGATTTGCCTCAATCCGAGATTTTGAAAGCTGCTCAGATATTCAGTTTGACAGAGGGGATCATTCCTGCACCCGAATCTTCTCACGCGGTTGCCAGTACCATCCGGGAAGCGAAAAAGTGTAAGGAAACAGGCGAGGAAAAGACGATTGTGTTTAATTTATCCGGGCACGGGTTTATGGATTTGAGTGCGTATGACCATATAGGGAAATTATAAATCGTAGGGCGGACCTATGCGTGGCCACAAAAGACAGTGGCCTGAGGAGTGTTTTGCCTTTGGCAAAAACTCCAAGGCTCCCAGAGTATAACAATACGTTTTATTTGTGACTAATTAAAAGAATCTTCAATTGTTATTGGAATAAATCTTTAAGTACAAATGAAATTCCGAAGGGGGCGTATACCGAGGGGACAGGTACAATGATACATACAAGGAATTAAAAGGCAAATTCCTAATCATTGTACCTGTCCCCTCGTTTTTGTCCAAACTTTTGGTTGCGTGTTATAATAGGGTAAAATAAACAGGAAAATGGGGGGATCAAAGTGAGTAAGCGTTCAATCATCATGGTTGTGTTGATCAGTGTTTTTGCCTGCTCTTCTTTTTCGTTGGCGTTTTATATCATGACATTGGATATAAAGGATGACTTTTTGGATAAAGCAAATTCGGTTATGGAGTTTATGGAAACTACGGGAATCAAGTCTGATCCATTGTTGATTTGTACAGGTGGGTTGGGAAACTCTTCCACTTTAAATATCTTTTCTCAAACGCAGTTGGATAGTCCGGTTCGGACTATTTTGGATGAATTGAATACAAAGTGTATTACACCTCCTCGTAGCGAGTTGGAAGGGGAGCTGATCAAAGACTTGAAAGGGCATATCCCTGTTGTGGTTAGTGATGCTGTTCAAAAGGAATTTGATTCTTTCTTAAAACTTAACTTTGCCGGTATTGATGTTGGAATTTTCAACATTACTCAGATTCCCTCTGACTGGTATGAGAATGTTAAGGCTGACGTGAATCTTAACGCCTTGGAATCCATTATTATTATTATGGACAATCCCGAATTAAGAGTTGTACCTCAGGAGATACGCAGCAAAACGTTTGTGATTCCGAGAAACACAGCCGTTTACAGGGTTGATATCGAATTTGGACCTCTATTGACAGAGATTAACTTGAATCGTTCTGCAAATCTTTACCCTGTATTTGAAGAAACAAAAGAGCAATATACTCAATGGTTGAACAAAGAGTATGCGATTGATCCACATCAAATGACGCAGTTGATGGAGATTCCATTTTATTCTCAAATTGGGTTAATGGCGAAAAAAGATGCTGCGGCTGATTTAATGTTTTACTACAACCCGCCGCTTCCAGAGACAATCACCACTCAGGAGGCGATTACGATTTTCAAGGATTACGTTCTTGGAATTGTACATCTGGAAAACTCCAATATTCGAAAACTGTTGCTACGTTCTGCAGCCTTAATCAGCTACGACGGTTTTGAGACTAAGATCAGCCCTGAAGGCAATTACTATTCACTGTATGGTGTCAAGTATTACATAGACCTGTCAAAAGTACCACAAGACAGGCTGATTATTAGTTCTTTTACAAAGCCTCAAAAAATACTCATCTTTGGGCCAAAGGAGATTGTCAAGGAAAACTTCCCGTTTATGAAGGAGCTGGACTTGTCTCCAATGTATTATGTCTTTTGGGCTTTAAATGCAGGTAATCCTCAAATGGTGCCTTCATGGAAGGTGACTGCGCAACCTTACTTATACACCTATACCATCCAAAAGGGTGATACGATCAACTCCATCGCCAAGAAACTTGGGATTACAACCGAATCAATAAAGGCCTTCAACCCAGATCTGATAGACATGTATTTAACAGTGGGTCAACACATCTATGTGCATATTCCGTATGACTCTGAGAAAAGAAGTGATCAGTAAGTGATATTAACAATTATCAGCTTTGCATTAATCTTTACAGCTATTGTGGTTATTCACGAGCTGGGACATTTTTTGTTTGCCAGACTGTTTAAGGTAAGAATCCTATCCTTCGGCATCGGTTTTGGCCCGGCTTTATACAGAAAAAAAACTGCTTCAGGGATGGATTTTAAAGTGAACCTCTTTCCATTGGGCGGTTATGTCAGGATGGACGGAGAAGATCCCACAGAGATTAATGACTCGATTAGTGAAGAGAAAAAAAGAGGGTTTTATTACTCAAAACCTGCTTGGCAAAGATTTGTAATCGCTCTTGCCGGCCCCGCTTTTTCCATCTTGGCAGGGTACTTGTTGTTATCTGTGGTAGCCTTGTTCTGGGGAATACCCCAGGTGGGAATCGCAAAGGTGGATTTGTTTTCCCCGGCACAGGAAGCCGGGCTGAAAGCGGATGATATCATTTCTAAGTTAAATGGTCGCATCCTGTTTGATACCGATGAACTCTCAACTACCATTAAAAACTCTGAAAGTGTTGATTTAACAATCACCCGTGGTGATAGACAGGAGAACATTACCGTTTATCCGAAGGTATTTCCCCGTCAGTATGAAATGATTATCAAGGGGGAATCCATTCCTCAAGATTTAAGACTCAGTGAAATTAAGAGTGTCAACGGGGTTTCGTTGGATGAGATGGACCTCTCAGAGTACAGTGGTGAAGAGATTGTTTTAGAGACCCAAGCAGGGGTTCAAATCAGAGGTATTCTTTCGGGTTATCAACTGATTAAAGAGCGGAAAGTGATAGGAATTGAGTACAAAACCCTTTCAAAAACGTTGAAAAGTGCAGAAGCACCTTTTAAAGATGGAGATGTCATTTTAAGGATTAATGGCAATGAAATCAAAAAGGGAAACGACTTGTTTACAATTTTAAGGTTTATGGATTTTCCAGTTGATCCACAAATTCCTTATCATTACTTAAGTATAAGAGATTCGACAATACTCGATATTGATTCTATGAAAAGCCTGAACACGGTTTCCGTACAAGTCAAGAGAAATGGCGAGAATACAGCATTGGAAATGCCATCAGAGGTTTTTATCAATGCATTGGGAAACAGTTTTTTTGCTCCGCCTGTTAATAATAAACAGACAATAAATCCATTTTTAGCCGTTTCATGGGGATTTCAGTGGGCCAATAACCTCTTGAGGCGTATGGGGACGATCATTGCCAACATCTTTACCGGAGAACAGCGTGTATCCGAATTTTCAGGACCTGTTGGCATTGTCAATGTGATTGGACAGGCGACAAGAGCCGGTTTTGAGTCTCTTGTTTTGATTTTTGCCCTCATTACCTTGAATCTGGGAATCATCAATCTCATACCCCTTCCTGCACTTGATGGAGGGAGGATTGTATTCAATCTGATCGAGATGTTTTCCAGGAAAAAGATCAACCCCGTGATTGAAGGCTATATTCACGCAGCGGGCTTTTTCTTTATCATGGCCCTGGCGGTATATATCACTTATTTTGACATCATGAGGTTTATGAAATAACATGACTTTCCGATTTTGGAGGACGTTGATTGTGAAAAAAACAAAGCTTTTAACCGGATCAATTCTCATCATATTGTGTTTCCTGACAACAATGCTTTACGCAGAGGAAGAAGAAGAAACCCTTTACATAGAGTCTGAACAATTCAAGATGTTCGACGATCGTATTGAATTTTATGAGGCTTCCGAGATCACAAAAGGAGATTTTTTTCTCAAAGGGGATACCTTCACCATTTACCGTGAAGATGGCCAAGAGAGGCAAATCATAGCAGAAGATGGTGTTTATTTGGAATTTGAATCCGGTAAAGCCACCTCTTTAACACTTGATTATGATCTGGAGGATGAAAAGGGTCAGATGACCGGGGATGTTGAGGCCTTTATCACAAGTTCAGCCAGTACGGAAACCATTGAAATCCACTGTGACATTCTGGATATTGATAATGAGACCGGGTTGTTTGCCGGGCGGATGCATGATGAGTCTGAGCGTGTTGATTTACTGAAGGGAAATATGATGGCGAGAAGCGCTTCCTTTGAATATTTTGAGCAAGAAGAACTTTTGATTCTTTATGATGATGTATACGTTGACGATGTGGATAACGAGAGAGAGATTACCGGCGATCTAATCAGACTAACCATGGCAGATGATTCCATAGAGGGAAAAGGGGTCTCCATAAAGAACAAAGACACCGAAGATGGGCAAGACCTTGAGATAGAATCTGATGATTTTAAGATGTTTGACGATCGAACGGAGTTTTATCAAACCTCCACCATTCGGCGCGGAGATTTTCTTTTGACTTCTCCCAATTTTACCGTTTACAAGGAAGATGGTACTGAAAAACGTGTACTGACCCAAGAGCGTTCCTACATAGAATTTGAAACGGGAAGGGCAACCAGTAACGAATTGGATTACGATTTGGAAGACGAGACTGGAATATTAAAGGATGACGTAATCGCTGTTATCACACCCGAAGAGGGGGCTACACCCGTTCATATTGACTGCGATGTTCTTGAAATAGATGGGAAAAACAAGGTTTACAATGGAGAAGCTTTGGAAGATGAAAAAATCACACTTACAAGAGGTTCTTTATTTGCAGAATCTCGTTATTTTTCCTACACCTCTCAAGAGCAAAAGGTGTTATTAAGAGAAGACGCTTATATTGACGACCTGAACAACGAGCAACGAATTTGGGGCCGGAGATTGAATTGGGATTGGACGATGATAGTTTGTCAGGTAAGCAAATTCGACTGACAAAGGTTAGCGAAAGAGATGGGGAAAAAGAGACCCTTCAGATGAAAAGTGAGGATTTTAGAAGTTCTGAAGATAAGGACGAATTCAGAGGACCTTCAGAAATTATTACCAAGAATATCACCCTGGTTTCTGAAAGATTTGATGTCTTGAAAGTTGATGGTAAACAGGATACAATAGAAGCAACGGATGGCGTTTTTGTTGAGTTCAAGAACGGGCAGGCAACCTCAACGGAGTTGGTTTTTGATCTCGATACCAATCAGGGGACCATGACAAAAAATGTGACAGCGCGTATCGAACAAAATGATGAGGCTGAGTTGATTCATATCCAATGCGACCAGTTGTTTATTGATCAGAATTCAGGGTCTTTCGCCGGTAATGTTAGTGAGTCCGAGAAGGTTCTGATTACTCAGGGAAATTTAAAAGCAGAGAGCAAATCTTTTGAGTATGATGAAGAAAATCAGTTATTAATCTTGATTGATGAGGTTTACGTTTTCGACCCGGATAACCGCAGAACAATCCTTGGGGACAGACTGGAGATGAATTTGGAAACCGATGAAACGGAAGGCAAAAATATAAAAATGACGATTATTACATCTGAATAAATCAAATAATAAGGGAGGAGTATCAATGTACAAAATTGTCCTTTTAAGACACGGGGAAAGTGTATGGAACAAAGAGAATTATTTTACCGGCTGGACGGATGTGGATCTTTCCGAAAAAGGTGTGGAGGAAGCTCGCAAAGCGGGTACAATATTAAAAAAGGAAGGCTATCAGTTTGATGTGGCCTATACATCGGTATTAAAGAGAGCCATTAAAACACTGAATATTGCATTGGAAGAATTGGATGAGCTCTGGATACCCGTTTACAAAAACTGGCGTTTGAATGAAAGGCATTATGGAGACCTACAGGGATTGAACAAGGCGGAAACGTCCAAAAAACTCGGTCAAGAGACCGTTCACAAGTGGAGAAGAAGCTATGACGTTCCACCTCCTGCTCTGGATGTCTCTGACAAGCGTTATCCCGGACATGAGAGAAAATACGCCGATCTGACTGAAGATCAACTCCCCAAGACTGAATGTTTGAAAGACACTTTGGAAAGATGTCTGCCTTATTGGAAAGAAACCATTGCTCCCATGATTAAAACCGGCAAAAAGGTAATCGTATCCGCTCATGGTAACAGTTTAAGAGCCATTGTCAAATACTTGGACAATATCAGTGATGACGAGATCAGTGGATTAAATATCCCAACGGGGATTCCGTTGGTTTACGAACTTGACGAAGATCTAAAACCAATCAAACACTTTTATTTGGGAGATCCCGAAGAGATCGCAAAGGCAACAAAAGCGGTTGCGAATCAGGCGAAGGCGAAGTAAAGAGGATAAATGTAGGGGCGGACCGATGTGTCCGCCCGCGATATAACAGTGATTTTTCGTGATGAGATAGTAAAATAATCTGAGATGCCGAGGGGACAGGTAGTCCCCTCTTACTTTTTATGTGGGATTTTCTTTCTATGTTATAATTGTTATGTACGGTTAAATAGACAAGGGATGTGTTTTTTACGGCGCATGATGAGAGAGACAGCAAGGAGTTCAGGTTAAAAAAATCATGGGGGCAGAATTTTCTT
>CAYUYU010000096.1:4600-9281 GCA_964449405.1 uncultured Thermotogaceae bacterium | reverse complement strand
GATTATAGGGATTTACAATAAAGAATACTTGAAAACCATTTGTGAGACCCTTCAACGGCTTCATGTCAGACGTGCCATGATTGTCAGCTCTGAAGACGGCATGGATGAAATCAGCATTTGCGATAAAACGCACATATGCGAATTGATGGATCAAAAAATAATTCAATACACAATCACCCCTGAAGAATTTGGCATCAAAAGGAGAAATCCAGATGATATCACAGGTGGCGATGCAAACACAAACGTTCAGATTACCCGGGAACTGTTGAACGCCACTTCAAAAGCAACATTAAACGAAAGAGAGCTGACGCGCTTGGAAATGGTTGCCCTCAATGCCGGAGCCGGGTTATACCTCACCGGTAAGGCAGCGTCTTTAAAAGAGGGTTTTAACATGGCCTTTCAAACCATTTTAACAGGGAAAGCCAAAGAAAAACTGGTTCAGGTGCAATCGTTTAGGGGTGGAGCATCATGAATCAAATCCTTGCTGATATTGTAGATAAAAAAGAAGAACGGTTAAATTGTTTAGGATTTACCGATGGCGAAGCAATACCAAAACAAAGGAAACACCCGGTTGTCTTACCTGAACTGGATAAAAACATTCTCATTTGTGAGATAAAAAGAAGCTCTCCTTCACAGGGACAAATGAATCGGATTAGCGATCCTGTAAAATTGGCAACGGAATATGTCAACAACGGCGCAACAGCAATTTCCGTTTTAACGGAAAGTAACTTTTTCAACGGCTCTCTGAGAGATCTTATGAGAGTTAAATCACACATCCCCCATATTCCGATTTTGAGAAAAGATTTTCTGTTATATCCGGAGGACATCGATATTTCTTTTCGAGCCGGGGCGGACATGGTTCTTCTTATTGCTTCTCTTTTTAGGGGTATGCCTGGTGGAAAATCTCGACTGCAGAGCCTGTATAACAAAATTCAGTCAACCGGTATGCTGCCTTTGGTTGAGATTCACGATGAAGAAGATTATGATTTTGTCAAAGGGCTGAATCCCGATTTGATTGGCATCAACTCAAGAAATTTGGAAACTTTTGAAATAAACCCCTCCAAACCCCATGCGCTTCGCCATCGGATTAAAAATGGAACCATCATATACGAATCCGGAATAAACGGCTTTTCAGATGCCTTTTTTGCCGGATTGTCTGACTTTTCCGGAATACTCGTGGGCAGCTCGATTGTAAAAAGCAGTGAACCGGGCCAAACCATCGGACAGATACAGCAAGGGTTCGATGCCGGCAGGAGACAAACAAATCATTTTTACAGACAGTTATTTCACACCGTCTATTTTGAAAAAAGCCCTGTGATTAAAGTCTGTGGCATTACCAACAAAGATGACCTTCTATCTCTTATGGATGTGGGTTGTGATATTGCCGGGTTTATTTTGGCAAACAGTCCCCGGCAGATCGATTTGTTGCAACTTGAAAAGCTGAGCCACACAATAACCGGCAAAATGCTAAGAGTGGGCGTCGTGACTCCCGATTCCATAAACATCGGTATGAAAGCCATCAAATCCGGACTTGTCGATGCGCTTCAAGTTCACGGACTCAAGCCCTTATCTGCTGATAAGACTGATGTTCCTATTGATGCTTGCTGGTATCAAGCCAATAATATCTCTAACAAAGATGATATCAAAGACCCTTTAACACCTTTTGTCCTATACGATGCCTTTGAAAAGGGCAAATACGGCGGCACAGGCAAAATGCTCTCTCATGAGTTGGTCACACACATAAAGGACCGGAGTGAAATCTTCGGATTAGCCGGTGGCATAACACCCGAAAATGTCAAGGATATTCTTGAAGCGTTCAACCCACCTGTGATAGATGTTTGTTCCGGACTGGAAAAATCTCCCGGGAAGAAGGATGTTGGAAAAATCAAAAGCTTTTTCAATCAAATTAAAGATATAAGGGGGGGTTGATATGGAAACGACAAAGGGTTTTTACGGGGAATTTGGAGGCGCTTATATCCCTGAAATCTTAAAACCGGTCTTTGATGAAATCAGCCGGGGGTTTAATGAGATTAAAAAGGACAAAGCCTTTTTAGATGACTATGCCTATTATCTCAAGCATTTCGTCGGAAGACCCACGCCACTGATGTATGCGGAAAATTCAACCAAAAAACTGGGTGGAGCAAAAATCTTTTTAAAACTCGAAGGCCTTGCCAACACTGGCGCACATAAGATAAATAACGCATTGGGGCAAGCCCTTTTGGCAAAAAAACTGGGCAAAAGAAAGATCATTGCAGAAACAGGCGCAGGCCAGCATGGTGTTGCCGTGGCAAGCATCTGTGCGCAACTATGCTTAGAATGCAAAATCTTTATGGGCTCAACAGATGTAAAAAGGCAACATCCCAATGTCTTTTGGATGGAACAGTTCGGTGCAGAGGTTCACCCTGTTGAAAAGGGAACAAAGACTTTGAAAGATGCCGTCAACGAGGCACTCAGAGAATGGACCAAAAGCCCTGATGATACTTATTATTTACTGGGAAGCGCTTTAGGCGCCCATCCATACCCGGAAATGGTGAAATTCTTCCAATCCGTTATCAGCCGGGAAGTGAAACAGCAATTAAAGGCATATGGCATCGAAAGACCGGATACCATGATTGCCTGTGTTGGGGGAGGCTCAAATGCCATAGGGTTTTTTAGTGATTACCTGAAAGAAGCCACTGTGGAGCTTATTGGTGTAGAAGCTGGGGGAAAAGGGATCAAAAGCGGAAAACATGCAGCAAGAATCACAGGGAATGCCTATAAAGGCATTATTCAAGGTTACAAATCCTATTTTCTTCAGAACCCGGATGGGCAGGTTTTACCCACACACTCGATCAGTGCGGGATTGGATTATGCGGGAATAGGACCGGAATTGGCATATTATGCGGATAATGGAAGAATCAAATTTAGGTTGGCAACGGATGCAGATTGTCTGAAAGCCTTCACCTTTTTTGCTGAAAATGAAGGCATCCTTGCGGCGCTGGAATCTTCCCATGCGCTTTCAGAGGCCATAAAAAGAGCCCCTCATATGGGTTCTGATCAATGTATCATCGTCAATGTATCCGGTCGCGGTGAAAAAGATCTGTTTATAACCGCAAATTCCCTTGACAAAGACAACTGGCAACAATTTCTTAGAAAGGAAGCGGACCTATGAATACAATTGAAAAAAGGCTTAGACAAATGAAAGACGAATGTAAAAAGGGCTTTATGGGCCACATCATCGCCGGTTATACCGATATTGAAACATCCCATCAAGCGGCCTTGGGAATATTGGAGGGAGGGGCGGACTTTTTGGAAATCCAATTTCCTTTTTCAGACCCCTTTGCCGACGGCCCGTTAATCGAAACAGCCTGTAAAGAAGCGTTGAAAACCCAACTGAAAATAGAGGATTGTTTTTCCCTTGTCAAAACCATCACTGACACCCGTTCGGAAGCCATCCTCATCATGACCTATGCAAACATTATCTACAAATACGGTATTGAAGCCTTTGTAAAAAGAGCTGCATCAATGGGTGTCCAGGGACTCATCATTCCAGATCTACCCCCTGAAAACGACGAGGGGTATATGGAAATGTGCAAAAAAAACGATGTCTGCCCCATCTTACTGGCAGCTCCGGGAAATACAGCTGAAAGGATTCGTTTTTTATCAGAAAGAGGGGGTGGTTTCTTATATACCGTTGCAAGAAGCGGGGTAACCGGGCAGAAAACCCAGATGGCTCAACCCGTCCTGGAGTGGATAAAAAAGGTTAAACAGAACTCAAAACTGCCCATTGCCGTGGGGTTTGGGATCAACACCCCCGAACAAATCAACCGCTTAAATCCCATCTGCGATCTAACCATCGCAGGAAGCTTTTTTACACGTGCGATAAAAACGGCCATAAACGAACAGCAAGATGTTTTTCAACTTATTCGAAAGAAAACACAATGGCTATTACAAAAGTGACACTCATAACACAATTATTAGGGGTCTCGCCCCAAAAACATCAACATTTACCCTAACTCAAAAGAAGTTATCCCAAATATTTTCGAAAGGTCGAAATCCGGCTGTTCCTTTGTGTACATCCTGGCCGTTTCAAAGACACTTTCCATTGACAAGGCCTGTGTGAGAGCATAGGCCTTTTGATTGACTTCCGGGATATCCAGGAAGAATTCATCACCCTCATTAAGCTCTGAAATGAGGTCTTGTATCAACAGTATGGCCTTTTTGTCGTCTTCGGCAAAGACCGGCCCGATTTTGAAACCCTGCCGGCATTTTCGAATCACGCCATAGCCTTTTAACTCTTGATTCTCCATAATCGCCAACCCCTTCGTATGGGGTCTGCTTACCCACAAGTTCAAAAATCCCTTTCTCTCCGCTGGGAAAAATTGCCGATCGTATGCCAAGAGTTTATCAAACGGCACTTGGCTTAAAGCGATGGTTTTTGAAGTGGGTTTACTATAGCCTTTTATGCCCTTAAATCGAATATTTCGATGAGCGAGCTTGAAGCCGGATTTCTTGTAATTGGGCTGCTGATCCACAACCCCGTCAAGGGCAACGTTAAACCCTTCAACATCCTTCATGGCCTCGCGCCAAAGGATGTACCCATATCCCTGTCCTCTGTATTCGGGCTTGACAATATAAAAGCCCAAAAAGGCAAATTCAGAGCTATACTTCACCACAGAAATGGAGGCGATCATTTCACCAT
>CAYUYU010000096.1:0-4500 GCA_964449405.1 uncultured Thermotogaceae bacterium | reverse complement strand
ATTTTTCAGTATCTTTATCAGATCCTCTTTCACGAGAGGTTTGTTGACGTAGTCATCCATTCCCGTATCCAAAGCCTTTTGAATATCCTTTTCATAGGCCGTTGCAGAATAACCGATGATGGTGGTTTTTCTCTCTCCTGCCTCTTTTTCGCGTATATGCCTGGTGACATCCAAGCCGTCCATCAAAGGCATTTGCACATCCATTAGAATGAAATCGGGATGATGCAGTTCATACGCTTCCAGAGCTTGTTTTCCGTTAATGGCTTTTAGGACTTTAACTCCAGGAATGATTTCTTTTAGCAACATTTCAGCCAACATACGGGAGACTTCATCATCATCGGCTATCAAACCCAACGTCACATTCTTCATGCCATGGCTATGCACTTTCTTTTGCCTTTTAACTCTTTTCATGTACAGCTCAAAACTGAATGTGCTGCCCTTTCCGGGTGTACTCTCCAGTACTAATTGGCTGCCCATTAATTGTAAAAGACCGTTTGAAATAGACAGCCCAAGACCTGTCCCTTCGCTTTCTTCGTGTGTATTATTCCCGGTCTGTTGGAAAGCCTCAAAGATTTTTTCTTGTTGCTCTTTTTGAATACCAATGCCTGTATCTGTAACGGCAAATCTGATTTTGTCCAATTGCTCTTTTTCCCCGATTTTTTCCAATTTCAAGCGGATATTTCCGTTTTGAGTAAATTTATTTGCGTTTGAAAGCAGGTTGATCAGCACTTGACTCACTCTTAAAGGATCTGTCTGCACCAACTCCGGAATATCATCAGTCATTTCAATTTGAATTCGATTACCCTTGTGTTTGGCTTGTTGTTCAACAACTTCAACAGCCTGTTTGGCTATCTGACGAATGTCTGTATCCACTTTGGTGATTTCAAGTTTACCGGCTTCCATTTTTGAGATTAAAAGGGAGTCATTAACAATTTTTAACAGGTTTTGTCCGGATCGGACAATGTTATCTACGAACCCAACCTTTTCCTCATCCAAGTCTAAATTTTTCAGCACCTCTGAAAAACCGATAATGCCGTTCAGTTGGTTTTTAACTTCATGACTCATGGTTGCCAATATTCTTGACTTGTTCTCTGTCAGATGTTCCGCCTTCAATTGTGCATTTCTTAATTCAGTAACATCCAATCCATACTCAATTGCACCAAGTGTATCTCCGGCTTTGTTTTTGACCGGAGACAAAAAGATTTTTAACGCCTTCCCTGTCAGTTTTTCTCGAGAGTCATCGGGTGTTGTCGTTTCAATAATCGTCTCTCCGGATTTTAAAACCCTTTCAATCTTACACCAGGGACAAGGAGTTTGCCTATTCTGAAAAACCTTATAACATTTCTTTCCAATCAGTTCATCGATAGAATCATAATCAATCATATCCAGTTTGATCCTGTTGGCATTTAACGCCAACAGGTTATAGTCAGCATCCATAACATTTAATGTCCCCGGCATCGTATTGATGATAGAGCGAAAAAGAGTTTGACTTTCTTCCAGGTTCATCTCAAGTCTCTTTTCTTTTGTTAAGTCTTTTCCATGGGAGATGCATCCAAGCACTTCTCCTTCAGGAGAGTAATGGGGATAGTATGTCATAGCCATGAACTTATCAACGCCACCGGGAAACGCTACCCAGGTGGCATATTCCACCATTTCTCCTGAAAAGCAACGATCCAGTCCGGGTTTGACCTCCTTTTCAAAGTGAATATGATCTAAAAAATCATCCACCCGTTTTCCCACCATCTCTTCAATGGTTGACTGGTAAAAGTCCGAATAGGCACCGTTCACCAACTTGTACTTGTAATCTTTGTCAACAACGGCCATTGGATCATTGATTGTTGATACGATCTCCTTGTAGAGTTTCAACTCCTCTTCATTTTTCTTCCTCTCAGAAATATTCCGGGCAATCGAAATAACCTTGACCCCCTCGGGAACTTCCACAAGGGTTGCGTTGATTTCCACAGGAATTTGTTCTCCGTTTTTCTTGGTGTGTACAGCCTCAAATATGACTTGCTTATGCTGCATCAGCTTATTTATAATATCAGGCGAGTTCTTGAGAGAATCCGAAGAATCGATGTCATCAGGCGTCATCTCCAAGAACTCTTCCCGGGTATAACCCAACATTTCACAGGCCGCATCATTGACCTCGCAAAAATTCCCCAGAATCCCGTCTTTGTTGACGATATGAAAATAGATGGCATCACTGGAATTGTTGAAAATTGACTTATATTGATCCAAGTTTTCCATAAAAAACCCATCCTTATATTCAATGATGTTTCTTAACATCTTTTTCGAAATTTTGACCTTTGTATAAAATTATACACTAATCCTTTTTCCATTGTCAAACTTCTTTTGTCAAGCTAATGTATGCTGTGTTCATCTCCACTTATCTTCTTTCCCTTATCCTTGAAAAGCTCGACAATTATAGTACAATAGAAATGGTTGGACCTAAACAAACATTAGAAAAACTTTGACATAACATAGTCAAATGCCTGCCATCAAGAAACGTAGAATTTTTCAGAAAGATAACTTAAAAGGAGAAGAGCATATGAAAAAAACAAAAACTCTAAAACAATGTCTGGAAGGACTTTCAAAAGAAGAGTTAGTTGATTTAGGAAAAAACCAGGGACTTGATTCACCAGAAAAACTAAAAAAGACCCACTTGGTTAAGCATCTCAATCAGATGATCCCCTCTAAATTCGAAGAAGCATTTAATTACCTGACTCCGGATGAACTAAAAGTATTTACCGGTGAACATCCGGAAATTGTCGGAAACGCTCATTTCAAAATAAGAAAAGCAGAAAGTGAATACGACGACGATGATTTTTCCATACCCGACCTGTTGGAGGATATGGAGGCCGGACTACCCATGGATGATTTCTTTGACGCTCTGGACGAAGTCCAAGAGGAAATGTTCTCTAATACACCCGAATGGCTTGCTTATCTTCTCAATAACGGGTTTGTCTTTTCTATAGAAGATGAGCAATCACCCCTTCAAGTCCCTTCAGACATTTACGACATCTACATCAAAAAAATGAAAGAAAAGCTTGAACAGGACTTGGATTATCAAAGTCTTCAAAGGGTACTTTTTGCTTCAGTCAACCTTTACGGTTGTTGTCCATATGAACACCTCCAAAAGCTGTTTACTCAACAGACCGGATCAGACGCCTCTTTGGAAAACATCAAAGAATATGTGCTTCAATTTGCTGAAAAAAGGCAAAAGCTCAATGCAAACGACAATTACTTCTACCACAAGATACTGAAAGTTGAGGACCTTGTCCCACTCATCAATTCTGACGTTGAAAGCTATTACTTGCCGAGTCAAGACGAGATGAATACCTACAGCAACCAATTAATTGGACCACAGGCAAACGAAATTTACAAGGCATTAAAAGAACTCATCATCACCAAAACCAAAATTGAAGAGACCCTAACCGGCATGCTCATCGGATATGAAGATGCCATTGAAGAAGACGCCATTGATATCCTGTTCGACTATGAAGAAATCTTGGACTATCTCCCCTATTGTTTAAAAATGGGAAAGAACCTCAATTATTTCCTGGAAAAATTCGATAAGCTATCAATTCGTTTCAACTCAGCCCTTGATGAAGAAAAGGCAAAATCGATGTACGTTAAGCTATTGAAAAAAACCAGAAAATGGACGCTGAAAGGGGCTTTGGAATCAGAGTTTTAGTCTTTAAAACGATGTGAATCTCTTAAAAGAACCAAAATATCTGCCCTATAAGTTACAAAAACAAATCAAAAAAATATTAAAATTTCACGTTAATAGCGTTGACAGGAGCGACGATTTGGAATTTGTATCATAAATTCCACGTATCGTTGCGCCTGTCCCCCCGAGAATTTGCAAGCTATATTTCAAAATACAGCTATCCCGAATGTTACAATTTTCTTTGGAAAAATGACTCTTTCTGGTAAAATACAATATATTTGAGTTTCATAAATATTACATCCCATGACAATAAACAAGAAATGTCGATAATGCCCATCAAAAGCCAGACCATGGAATATTTTACAAATGATCCTACAACCACATCACGACAATGATTTGGAGTCCATTTAAGAAATAGATGTTCTCAGGATTTTTTATTTAAGCTCAATTTTACTAATCACATGCCCGGTTATTGTCCATGCAAATGGATACAATAGTCATATCTTAGAAAAAGCAGGAAGTCATTATGTCTGAAAAAAGCGAATCCGGAACTGTAAAAGCCTTAAACATGATCAAATTATACGACAAATTCAACCGTGGGGAAGCGGTCACAAAAAGCGAGCTGGCCAAAGAATTTTCAAAATCCGAAAAAACCGCCTATCGCTATATCAACGACCTGAGGACACTCTTGGAATCCGAACGCAACATCCTCATCGAATACAATCGCCAGAAAAAAGCCTATGAAATGACAAGAAAAGAAGAAAACTATTTGACGAACCTAAATTCCCGGAAAAATTATAACTAGGTCGGTAAATCAAGGCCAAAAGAAG
>CAYUYU010000095.1:1419-9328 GCA_964449405.1 uncultured Thermotogaceae bacterium | reverse complement strand
AAGGCAAAGAAAAACCCTGTTAAATTGCTTCAGCTGATGTCCGGATTTAATATTAACAGAAATATGGATAAAGATCTAAAAATAATACAAGAGGAAAACGAAGATGTAATTGATGCGATTTTTAGCGCAACTGAATACCTGACTTCCAATTATGAACTCAATGATATCTTAAAGATGTTATGCAAGTATTCCTGCAAAATCATGAACTCCAAAGGTTGCAGTATCTATTTGATCGATGACAGTACACTAACCATTATGGACCATATTTCTTACTCGGAAGACGACTTTCAGATTTCTCAATTAAAACCTGAAATCATTATGGAAATCATGCGAGAAAACACTTATTATTATAAAAACTCCAAGGATAGCGACTTCCCGGGATTATTCAGAAGAAACTCATCCAGCCAAACCATTTTCTGTTATCCCGTATTAATTCGATCCAACAAAACAGCATTGATTGAAGCGGCTTATGATGATATCTTTCTACACAATGACAAACAGTTGCGTTATTTGAAAACCTTGGCAAGACAGGCAGCCGTTGCCATTGATAACACCAGACTACTTGGAAAATCGACGATGCTCCAGGAAACACATCATCGGATTAAAAACAATCTTCAAACGATCACATCCATCATAAGAATGCAAAAAAACAACTATAAAAAAAAAGGATATCACAATGTTGACCTTCTGTTGGAGGACATAATCTCAAGAATAAAAAGCATTGCCATTATCCATGATTTGTTAAGTCAGGACCCGGAGGGTAGAAGCATTGTCAATGTCAAAAAACTAATCAACGCCCTTTTGGCTTTTTATGTACTGAACGGTAAGCCCGAGATTATTCTTTGCCTTCAGGATATTTTTATCCCCTATAATAAAACCACAAGTATTTCTCTAATTATCAACGAACTCATCAACAACTGTATCAAGCATGCTTTTGATAATATTGAAAATGGAAAGATTTATATTTCATGTCAAGAGCGGGAGGATGTTTTTTACATCTCTATCAAAGATAACGGGAAAGGGTTGCCTCCTGATTTCAGTATTCATGAATTGAAAAGCCTGGGACTTTTTTTGGTGAAATCAATCGTTATCAACGATTTTTCAGGAAGCTTTGACATCTATCAGGATAATGGAACGATGGCTTTGATCAAGATTCCAAAAGAAAAACTTCTTTTATCAAAAGCATAGACATTCACAAAAACCGTTTGGAGGTAAATATGGAGCAGAAGTTAAAGATTTTGATTGCAGAAGATGAATATATCGTTTTAATGGGACTGAAAGAGGTATTGGAAAATTTAGGATATTCTGTTATTGCAGAAGCCACCAATGGAAAGCAGGCTGTTGAATATGCCTTGAAATACCAGCCGGATCTGTTGATCATTGATATCAACATGCCAATTCTTGACGGGATAGAAGCCATTCGAAAAATCAACCGGGAAATTAACATCCCAGCCATTATTACTACGGGTTATAACGAAAAAGAGCTGATCAAAAGAGCTAACGACGCAGGAGTTTTTTACTATTTGGTGAAACCGGTGGATGAAATAGAGCTTAAACCCGCTATTGAAATTGTTATGAGCAGATTTGAAGAGTACTCAAAATTAAAAAATCAGCTGAAAGAAAAAGAAGACGCCTTGGAATCAAGAAAATTTATTGAGCAGGCTAAAGGGATTTTAATGGATAAAAACAACATTAAAGAAGCAGAATCCATGAAATTACTCCAGAAAATGAGTACAAGCCGCAACAAAAAAATGGTTGAAATCTCAAAAGATATTATTGCCGCGGATAAATTACTGTCTCTGAACCAGGGAAATTAAAGATATTCATTTTTTAACAAACATCAAAGTAATTGAAAGTATTTTGTATCTAATTGCCAATAATCAACTTTATTGATCATTTATAAACGATAAACGGATTTGACTTCAAAACAGCTTATGTTATAGGATCATTTAGAAAATTAAATATCAAAACGGATCTATGGTAGATACGTTTTATAAATATGTTAGAGGTGCCTTTAAAAAGGGCACCTTTTTTGTTTTTAAGATGATTAACAAGAAATACTGATGAATAATAATGATAACTTAAAAATAGGAGGTAAAATAATGAGCGTTGTTGAAGTAAAACTGGAAAGATTAAGCGAAGTCAGTATGAAAGATTTTAGTACATTTGGAAGAATCGTTGGAAGAGAAGAGGAAAAAGAAGTAGGCCAATACCCACTCCATCCCATTGATGTAAAACCGGCTGTTGAAATGGATATCCTAAAAGGTTACTGGGATTTAATCCCCTATCTGGATGGTGCAGACAACCGTTTTTCAATGGGTATGCTGTTTGTTAAACCGAAACCTTTGGGAGAAATTCTTGATTGGACTGAAGTCCATTATGAGACTTATGAATATTTCTTCCCATTGGGGGGTAAGCAGATTATTTTTGTTCTTGCACCGGCGTCTAAAATACCGGAACCGGAGAAAACAAGGGCATTTTTGATCGGACCTAACGAGGGCGTCCTTTTGAATAAAGGTACCTGGCATTACCCGCCATTTGCAGTTGATGGTGTCACTCCTTGTCTGATGCCCAGATACGGTAAGCTTGGAGAAGTAAGAAGCGATGTAACGGAAGCTTTTGGGCAAAAATGGGATACACCCATCGGGAAAAGATATTTTAAAGATCAGCTCCATGCTTTAAAAACGGATTATTGCGGAGAAGGTTTTGGTGGGGAATATAAAGTAAAAATAATCTTATAAATCCAAAAAAACCCTTATCTACAAGGGAAATTACTAAGGAGGTTTTTTTAATGCAGAAATTCAAAAGTAAACTGGTTGTTGTTCTGATTTGTTTTTTGATCTTTAGTGTTGTTAGTGTGTTTTCAGCTGAAAAAATGGTATGTACTTATGCTCAGATGGCCAACGATTTCTTCCTGACATTTGACAAAGGGGCCCGGGAAGCCGTTGAAGCACTTGGAAATGTTTATGTCGCTGCTTCAGATGACAGAAGTCCGGAACGATTTCTTTCCCAGATTGAATCCTTTGCTGCCTCAGGGGTTCGAATGATATTTGGATATTCTCCAACAATCGAATCTGTTATTCAGGCATCAAACATCGTTAACAGAGAAAAGGTGTATTATGCAAATATACTCGAAATAGCAGACTGGTGGACCCCATTGGATGCCGGTCCATATTACGGACAGTTCATCGGTCCAGATGCTTACGTTGACGGTTACCTTGGAGGACTTGAAATGGGACGATTTCTGGATGGTGAAGGCGAAACCTGCATATTATGGGGATTCCCAGGGTCAAAGGCTGGGAACGATCGAGTCAGAGGATACAAAGCGGCTTTGATGGAAAACTTCCCAAATATTACGGTTATTGCTGAGGAATATGGAGACTTTGTCAGAGACAAGGGTTATTCCATCACAAAAGATTGGATTGCAAAATTTGGAGACAGAATTGACGGTGTATTCGGGGCAAACACCAGCATGAATGTAGGATCCGCAGTTGCGTTTGAAGAAGCAGGATTGGATGCCGTTCAAGTCACAACTGATGCTAACAAATCAAACATGAAAGATCTTCAAACCGGAAGACTGGATGCCGTATTTGGTATCTACGGCTTCTGGATGGCAGGTCGTCAGGCTGTCACAGTATATGACTTAATGCATGGTTGGAGGCCAACCGTTCCTGAATCAATGATGTCTACCATGCAGGTTTGTATCACAGAAGCAAATGTTGATTGGTACATTGAAACTTTTTGTCAGGATGGGCTTTATGATTTCGACTGGAAAAAGATGTCCAGAACTTTACATCCGGATGATTGGGATCCACAAGGCTTGTTAGTACCTATTTACCCGGATCGTTTCACAAATTGGATCTATTTGGACAAACCAAGAGGCTATGATATACCTGATGAATACAAAGAAGCAATGACATCCGGCGAATACCAGGAAGTTTACGAGATGTACCTGGATCACTTTAACGCAGCGTGGGTTATTCCCCCTGTAGACAGTGCCCCTTATAACTATATCTTCGTAGCCAACAACCTGGAGGAACAATTAAGAGCCGATATTGTAAAGAGAACTGAAAATGATGAATTAGTCCATGAAGTCATCGACGTTCCTTATCGCTCTGATATAAAAGGATTTGGAGAAGGACTATAAGTTTTAATTGATAACAGGGCGGGTTGTTTGCCTGAAAAGGAGTTCAACCTGCCTTTTAACAAGGGAGTGGCATTTTTGATTTCAACAATTCAAAAAACCAAAAAAACACGTTTAGAAATACTAACGACTATTCTACCTTATTTACTTTTGGTAGCTGTGTTTATCATTTTTTCTAGTCTGATTCCAGCTTTTTCAAGAATCAGAAATATAACTGGGATCCTCACCATATCAACTGTTTTTCTTTTGGTTGCTGCCGGTGAAACTTTTCCAATAATGATGGGAAGTATCGACCTCTCAGTAGGCTCCATGTTGTCTTCCTCATCCATTATGGCGGCTTTTTTATTCCCGGATGGGGGTCCTTGGATGATTATTCTGGCAATAAGCTTTGGTCTTCTATCTGGACTATTAAATGGCTCTTTGATCGTTTTGTTAAAACTCCCATCATTCATCATTACCCTGGCCATGATGTTTATTTTCAAAGGGATTGCAACAGGCCTGACAGATGGGTACAACATCGCCATCAGAAACAGGGATTTTAGTTGGATTTCCACCGGGCAACTTATTCCGGGCCTTCCCAATGTCATACTTTGGGGTTTTATTATCTTTTTCATTTTTGTCTACATCAGTAAAAACACAAAAGTGGGCATGTATATTAAAGCCATTGGCAGCAATGAGGACTCGTTGAAAAAGATGGGAATCAATGTCAATAAATACAGAATTATTGCCTTTGGTTTTTCCGGTTTGTTGAATGGTTTCGCCTGTGTACTCTTATCTTCCTATTTGGGAATGGCTCCAGCACGTCTGGGAGACAAATACCTTTTTAATACGCTTATAGCTGTTGTAGTAGGTGGAACATCCATCATGGGAGGATCCGGGGGACTCATCAAAACACTCTTGGGTGTTCTACTAATCGGGATGTTTGATAACGGGATGAACCTCCTTGGTGTGGGGTCAAATGTGCAAGATATCACGAAGGGGATTTTGCTTGTATTGGCAATATCGCTTGTCATTTTTTCGCAGAAACGCGGAAAGATATTACTAACCAAATGAATATGGGGTGGACAGTGTGTTTAATAAATGGATGACACTATTCGAAAATAAAAAAATATCAAAATATTGGACGCCGATATTGCTGATTATATTACTTCTGTTTTTTGGAATCCAGTTTCCGACGTTTCTATCATATACCAATATTCAAAATCTTTTAAAACAAATGTCGATTCTATTGATAGCGGGAATGGGGATGTCCATGATTATCATCATGGGAAGCATCGATATTTCAGTGGGTGCCTGTATAACATTTACTGGGGCTGTAACAGCAATGGTAACCCCTCAGTTGGGTTTCTGGGCAATCTTTATTGGCATCTTGGTTGGAGCTGGTGTAGGTTTTTTAAACGGTTTTCTGGCTACTTTATTGAAGATTCCAACCTTTCTTTCTACCATAGCGATGATGATGATCCTAAACGGTGTTTCTGTATTGCTTTTAAAGGGGTCACCTTTTAATATAAATTCAAAGCCGTTTCTTCAGATTAGCAAAGGAGATGCTTTTTTAGGAATCCCAAATATCGTTTTTATTCCACTGATTATCGTTATTTTTACCATTTTATTCCTGCGTAATACTACATTTGGAAGAAGTCTTTACTCCATTGGCAGCAATGAATATGTAGCAGAGTACTCTGGTATCAACGTTGTGAAAATGCAAATCGCAACCTTTGCCATTCACGGCTCATTTGTTGGATTGGCTGGAGCTTTGCAGGCATCGGTATTGGAAGCCGGATGCCCGTATATGGGAGATACTTATACTTTGTCAACGGTTGCTGTCGTTGTTATGGGTGGCATTGCGCTTAGCGGGGGAAGAGGAACACCGATTGGTACTTTGCTTGGAGCGGTTTTAATTACAGTATTAATCAGCGGATTGAATTTTATGGGAGTAACACCTGAAATAAGAAACGTGGCAATGGGGATTCTGATCATATTTGGTGCACTTGTATCCAATATAGGCAGGCCGAAAAGCCTTATTGTGAAATAACGTTATTATTTTCAATAAGCTGATATCAGACAAAAAGAGATCAATAATAGTGAGGTTTTTTACGTATGGAAAAAACAAATAGCAGTCAATATAATTTTTCTTTTGAAATAAAAGACATTCAACAAAAATATCCCGGTGTGCATGCGCTCAAAGGTATTAATCTAACCATAAACAAAAACGATATCATCGGTTTTGCAGGAGAAAATGGTGCCGGTAAATCAACCTTATTAAAAATAATCTCCGGAGTAGAAAAACCAGCAGAAGGCGAGATGTTTAGTTACGGTAAATCCTATAAACCTGAAAGCTTCAGAGAAGCAAATATTCTGGGAGTTTCTATGGTTTTCCAGGAACAGAATCTTGTACCTGATTTGACCGTTTATGAAAACCTTTTTTTATCACACGAAGAGAAATTTGAGAAAAGAGGTATCTTAAATAGAAGAAAGATGATAAGCAAGGCTCAGGAATATCTGAAAAACTTTGAACTAAAAATTGATCCAAAACAGGAAGTCAAAACATGTTCTTTCCATGAGCGGCAAATGCTTGAAATTATTAGAGCCTTTGCTATTTCTGAAATATACCATATTGATACCCCTTTAATCCTGTTGGATGAACCTACTTCCGGTTTACCTGAAAAAGAAAGGGCTCTATTGCTAGAAAAAATTAAATACTTTTCCGGGAAGGCTTGTTTTATCTTTGTTTCTCACAGACTATCTGAATTAATGACCACTTGTAATAGAATTGTCGTTTTAAAAGATGGAGAATTGATTGGTGAGGTTAATCCTGAAACAACAACAGAAGATTCTATTCACCCTATGATGGTTGGGAGAGTTTTAAGTGGTGACACCTATAACACGCACACTCAAAAATCTTTAGAAGAAATCAAAAATGAAAAAACCGTTTTGGAAATTGAAGCATTAAGCTCACAGGAAGAATACGAATCGGTTTCTATAAAACTCAGAGCCGGTGAAATATTGGGTATTGGAGGATTACTCGGTTCGGGCAAAAAAGAACTGGGTGAAATTCTGTTTGGGATTGGTAAATATGATACAGGACAAATCAAAATAAACAATAAACCAATAGAAAAACCCAATATTAGAAGAATGATTCACAACCATATTGGTTATGTCCCCTCAGAAAGAAAAAATTTTGGAATTATTGATACCTTGAATGTCAGACACAATCTTTCACTACCGAATTTAAAAGCTTTAAGGGGTAAAATAGCACTGTTGAACAAACAAAAAGAAAAGACCATGGTGCAAAACAGTATCAGCAAATTTCGGATAAAAGCTAAAGCTGAAGATTTGTGTTACTCACTCAGCGGGGGGAACCAGCAAAAGATCGTTTTATCCAAGTGGTTGGCAAAAGACTTGGATGTGCTAATTCTTAACAACCCCACAAGAGGAATTGACATCGGTGCTAAAGAAGAGATTTACACTTTCATCAGAGAAGCGGCAAACAAAAAAATGGCCATTATCCTTATCACTGATGACCTTTTAGAGTTAATCGGTCTTAGTAATCGCATTATTATTATGAAAGACGGACGGATTGAATCTGAGTTTGAAGCAGAAAAGGACCGTAAGCCTTCAGAGGAAGTAATAGTAAAATACATGGTGTAAAAGGAGATTTTTTATGAAAAAAATAATCAATAATATAGACAATTTGGTTCATGAGATGTGTTCAGGAATTGCAAATGCATTCCCCAATAAAGTCGAGTATGATGAAACCAATAAAGT
>CAYUYU010000095.1:0-1319 GCA_964449405.1 uncultured Thermotogaceae bacterium | reverse complement strand
GTCAACGATGATGTTGCGATTGAAAAGAAAGATGACCGTCGGGGCGTTGCGGGAACTTTATTTGTTCATAAAATAGCCGGTGCGATGTCTGAAAAAGGGGCAGAACTCAGTGAAGTCAAAAGGGTTGCCGAAAAAGTTATCAACAACGTCAGGTCCATGGGTATCGCCCTTGAATCATGTACGGTTCCTGCAAGGGGCAAACCCACCTTTGATCTGGAAGGGGACAAAATAGAAGTGGGTGTGGGAATTCACGGTGAAGCTGGAATAACGCGTGAACCATATGTTCAATCAAAATTTCTGGCAAAAAAAATGATGGATCGAATACTTAAAGATCTTTCTTACGAAAAAGGTAATGAATGTGCTCTGATCATTAACGGTTTTGGCGGGACACCATTGCAGGAACTCTATATTTTGGCAAATGATGTAATCGAGTTAATAAAAGCAAAGGGAATCATAATCCACAAAAGCATGATTGGCAATTACATGACCTCTATTGACATGGCAGGAGCTTCAATTTCACTGCTTAAATTGGATGAAGAAACCAAAGCATTATTGGATGAACCTTGTGATAGTTTAGCATGGAAAGAATCATAAGCGTCAGGGAGTTGTAAACATGAAAATAATTAATAAAGAAACATTTCTCGATATGTTTGCTTTTTTTGCAGACGATATCATAAAAAATGAACAGTATTTTTGCGATCTGGATTCAGTCGCAGGCGATGGGGACTTTGGCAGTTCTATAGCCAAAGGATTCAAGGAAGTGGAGTTACAATGGGATTCTCTCAACAAAGAGGATATCGGTTCTTTCATGAGAAGTTCCGGTATGATTATCATGGAAAAATGCGGAGGCGCTTCAGGCCCCATATGGGGAAAAGCCTTTTTAACAGCCGGTAGAAACGCAAAGGGAAAACAGGAAATGGATATAACCGATCTTTCCGATTTCTTCCAGGGACTTGTTGATGGTGTACAAAAGGCGGGGAAAGCTCAACTGGGAGATAAGACCCTTCTGGCTTCTCTCATCCCGTTTACAGAATCCCTCAAGAAAAGCGCTGAAAAGGATACAAGCCTTGAAAGAGCTATAAAAGAAGCAGTCAAAAAAGCCGAAGAAGGCGCTGAAACAACCAAAACAATCATTGCCTCAAAGGGCAGAGCTAGATATTTAGGGGAAAGAAGTATCGGTGCTTATGATGCAGGAGCGAAAGCTGTTTCGGTGTTATTAGCTGACCTTTATCATCAATTTTTTCAAACATAAAGGAGGTATTAGTATTTATAAAAACAATTTGCATCCAAAAACGTTTGTATTGACTTGTCTTCTGGTT
>CAYUYU010000094.1:0-9366 GCA_964449405.1 uncultured Thermotogaceae bacterium | reverse complement strand
GCCACCGAACGTTTTTCTCGGATGACGGTTACCTTCAACTGTCCGGGGTATTCTACACCTTCTTCAACTTCTTTTGCAATATCAAAAGCAAGCTTATCCGCCATGATATCATCAATCTTGTCTGGTTGAACGAGAATTCTAAGTTCACGTCCCGCTTGTATGGCATATGCCTTTTCAACTGTTTTATGATTTTTAGCGATTTCTTCCAATTTTTTAAGCCGCTTGATGTACAAATCAACGGTTTCCCTTCTTGCACCGGGCCGGGCGGCTGATATCGCATCCGCAGCAGCAACGAGACATGCTTCAGGTGATTCAGGCTCTGTCTCTCCGTGATGAAATTGGATCATGTTGATGATATCATCCTTTTCACCATAACGTTTTGCCAATTCAGCTCCAATCAATGCATGAGATCCTTCTACTTCATGATCCACCCCTTTACCGATATCGTGTAACAAGGCTCCGCGTTTAGCTCGATCCACATTAAGTCCAAGTTCTTCCGCCATCATACCGGCAAATTTCGCCACTTCGATTGAGTGCTCCAAGACATTTTGACCAAAACTTGTTCTGAATTTAAGTCTTCCGATGAGTTTGATTAATTCGTTATTTAAACCTCTTACACCTGTTTCGAATGTGGCTCGTTCCCCCTCTTCCTTAACAAGCTTTGCTACCTCTTTCTTTGATTTGATGTACGTTTCTTCAATATTTGCCGGATGGATACGACCATCCACAACGAGTTTTTCCAATGTCAATCTTGCTACTTCTCTCCTTAAAGGATTAAAGCAGGATACCACCACAATTTCTGGTGTATCATCAATAATCAGATCGGCTCCAGTTATCTTCTCAAAGGCTCGGATGTTCCTGCCTTCTCTCCCTATAATCCGGCCTTTCATGTCATCTGTAGGCAGAGAAACGGTGCTGACTGTCGCTTCATTAACATATTCTGCAGCATATCTTTGTATGGCTGTTGTCACAACCCATTGTGAATGCCTTTCTGCTTCTTCTTCTTTTTCATCCTTTATTACCTTAAACATCTGTGCCAGATCATGTTCATATTGACGTTTGGTATCCTTGAAAATGATTTCCTTGGCCTCTTCAGTTGTTAACTGTGCGATTTCGTAAAGTTTCTTCTCTTCTTCATTGATGAGTTTATCGAGTTTTTCCTCTTTATCATGAATCTCTATTTGTTTCTCTTCAAATTTTTCTTCTTTAACCAGAAACTGCTCTTCTCGTTTGTCAAAAGAAGCTTCTTTCTTTTCTAATCTTGTCTCCGCACGCTTAATCTCATCTCTGGCCCGTTTTGCTTCCTTCTCAGCTGCTTCAATGATCTTATGCGCCTCTTCTTTTCCATCCAATTTTGCCTGTCTGATAATGGCGTATGATTCGGATTTTGCAGTTGCTATTATCTCATCATAAGTCTTTTCAGCTCTTTGAATATCGTTGAGGATTTCTTGTTTAATCTTTTTCTCTAAGTATTTCTTTGAATAAAAAACCCCTGTAAAGAATGCGAAAAAACTCGCTGAAATGATAAAAAGAATCCATAATATTATTTCTAATCCCATAATTTACCTCCGTTTTATATCAATCAAAATTATCGTCTTTAAAGAACTTCAAGACGCGGATAATTCTGTTGGCTTGAAATCCTCTTTGATACATTCTTCGTTGCCACTTTTCAGGATTGTTTTTGCAATTTTTTTGATAATCCCGTTTTAATACATCCATAATATCCGTTTCATCCACTTCTTCGATGGCCTGTTTGATCTTATCCGATGAAACACCAAGATCGAACAACTCCCTCTCCAGCCTGAACAACCCTTTTGTTTTCAGTTTCAATCCATCTTCAATATACATCCTTGAAAATCTCAAATCATCCAGCATGTTTAAATTATACAACTCATCAACGGTTTGTTCTATGATTTCCTCATCAAATCCCTTTTCGCTGCACCTTTGACGAATTTCTTTCTCAGTACGCGGCCGATATTTAAACAAAAGTGAACAATACTGATGAATGTCCTGCCTATTATCCCTTTTCATCTTCTCCTTTTTCCTCTTCCATTTCATCTATATCGATTAAGGGAATCTCATGTCTTTCCCGAATCCTGTTTTCTAATTCGTATCTCACTTTAGTATTCTCCTTTAAAAAGGCAACTGCATTCGTTTTTCCCTGTCCCATGCTAATCTCTTCTCCATCGGGTGTTAAATAACTGAACCATGATCCCTTTTTCAATATGAACTCATCTTCATCTCCAAGTGTGATGAGTTCGTTCTCCCTAACCACACCTTTACCGTATATAATATCAAAATAAGCTTCTTTAAAAGGCGGAGCGACTTTGTTTTTAACCACTTTAACCCTTGTCTCGTTTCCAACAAACAGTGCAGATTCCTTTAAAGAACCGATTCGTCTAATATCAAGACGAAGGGAGCAGTAAAATTTTAAAGCCATCCCTCCCGTTGTGGTTTCGGGATTGCCAAATGTGATGCCTATCTTCATTCTAAGTTGATTGGTGAAAATCACACATGTTTTTGATTTGTTCACAGCACTTGAGAGCTTTCTTAAAGCTTGAGACATCAATCTTGCTTGCAAGCCCATCTGTGCATCTCCCATATTACCTTCTATTTCCGCTCTGGGTACCAATGCCGCAACGGAGTCGACGATGATCAAATCCACCGCCCCGCTTCTGACTAATGTCTCAACGATCTCAAGGGCCTCTTCACCACTTCCGGGTTGCGAAATCAACAAACTGTCAAGGTCAACCCCTAAATTCTTTGCATAAACGGGATCCAAAGCATGCTCCGCATCAACAAACGCTGCTATTCCGCCGTTGGCTTGGGCTTCCGCAATGGCGTGAAGTGTCAATGTAGTTTTACCACTTGACTCCGGGCCGTATATCTCAACAATTCTCCCTCTGGGATAACCACCCACACCCAAAGCCAAATCTAATGCAAGGGACCCTGAGGGAATGACTTCTACATTGGCAACTTGATCGGCTCCCATCACCATAATCGAGCCTTTGCCAAAATCCTTTTCAATCTTTTTTATTGCCGTATCGATTGCTGTTTTCTTATTGTTATCTACATCTTTTTTCCTTCTCGTCATCCGTTGTTACCTCCTTGTGAATTCATCGTACCGTTTTTTCCAACGTTTTATAAATCGGTCCTGTTTCGGTCAATATAGAGCTTTTTAAACTGAGAACAATATCCCCTATTTCAACGATTTCTACCTTTGTTGTTTTAATAATACCCTTCCAATCTTCCGGGGCTCGTTTGATTCTTCCCAAAGTCAGATGAGGGTTAAATTTTTTGCTGAATGGTTGGGGATAGATCACTTCCAACTGTTCTCTCATTGTTGAATATAATTGAAAAAGGGGTTCGCTTTTTGTCAATCCCAACCAGATCACGGTGGGCTTGGCATGTTTTTGAAAATAACCAAGTTTGTTTATGCTTAATCGAAAAGGTTCTATGCGAAAGTTCTTTAACATCTCAGCCGTTTTTTCCAATTGATCTGACAAAATTACTCCAAGAAAAAATAGGGTTATATGAAAATTCTCATCTTCAACCCATTTTGCCTCGAAACCCATTTGCTTCAATAATGAAATAAGGGATTGACTTTGTCTTTTTACAGCTTCTCCCACTTCCAATGAGATAAAACATCTCATAAATATTTTTCAGCACCCTTGAAATAGGTTAATCCCGAGATAACTGTGATGATCCCTACTGCCCAGGCAAACAGTGTTAACATCAGCTCATTTGTCCAATTGGCGGCAAATGAAACCAAAACTACCGCAATATAGACCATCTGAACGGCCGTTTTGCTTTTTCCAAGAAAATTGGCCGCAATAACCTCTCCTTTACTGGCAGCCAACATTCTTATACCACTTACCGCAGTATCTCTTATGATAATAATGGCCAGCAGCCAAAAACTCACCTGATGATTCCAGACCAATACACATAAAGCTCCGGAAATAAAGGCTTTATCAGCCAATTGATCCATAAATTTCCCCAAATTGGTAATTTGGTTATGTTTACGAGCGAGGTATCCGTCAAGCCAATCGGTTAATGACCCGGCAATAAATACAAATACTGAAATGAGTCCATAGATTGAATTGTCTTTGGACAAAAGAATCAACCACATTAGAAAGGGAATCGTTAAAACCCTTATAAGCGTTATTCTTGTTGGGATGTTTAATTGCATAACCATTCAGCCTCCAAATCAAAATCGTCAAAACCCGTTATCCTTGCCTCAATGAATTCTCCAACACTTGGTTTTTTTTGGCCTTCTGAAATGTTTATTTTTACAAATACCTCCGAATCAATGTCCGGTGCATCTCTATAACTCCTGCAAACCAATAGGTCTTCTTCATACGAATCAATCAGTAACTGCATTTTGCGACCCAACAGTTCTTCGTTTTTATCAACAGATATTTCCCTTTGCAGCTCCTTGATCTGTGTGAGCCTTTCTTCAATAACAGCCTCATCTTCAAGTGAATAAGGATTTTTTGTAATGGGTGTCCCCTCTTCCGGTGAAAAGGTAAAAAACCCCACCTTATCAAACCTGACTTCCTCCATAAACGCCATCAGTTGATCAAATTCTTTCTGTCCTTCTCCGGGAAAACCCAGCATAATCGTTGTTCGCAAACAAACATCAGAAAAGTTGTCTCTTATCATTTGAATTTGCTCTTTCAGCTGTGAAACCGTTCGTTTTCGACCCATGTTTTTTAACACGCTGTCTGAACCGTGTTGCACCGGAACATCAAAGTAGCTGATCAGATGTTTTGCTTTTTTCAACCCCAAAAAGAGAGCTTTAGAGATGTGATCCGGGTGCATGTACATCAGCCTTATCCAATAATCTCCCTCCACTTTTGAGAGTTCTGTTGTAAGCTGTGACAGACCCTTTCCATCGTAGTTATATTGTGTGATGTCTTGATCAACGAGAATCAACTCCCGTTTCCCTGTTTTTACCAATTGTAAAAATTCCTTTTTGATGTCCCGATGATCTCTGCTGATGTGTTCTCCCTTAAATGTGGGAATGGAACAGAAGGCACAATTTCTGTTGCAACCGTCACCAATCTTGATATAGGAAAAGGACTGTTTATCCGGTTGGAATTCTTCGGGGGTTCTATAAAAGATTGGGTTAGGTTTTTCCGGAATCCTTATGCCTTTGGAAGCATATTCAACAACAGGTACAATGGACTCCAATGTGTCTAATCCAATCCAGTAATCGATTTCCGGTATTTCCTTAATCAATTCATCTGCATACCGCTGAACAAGACATCCCAATGCCATAACTTTAACAGCGGGGTTGAGTCTTTTCAAGTGTGTACTGTAAGTAACCAACTGTTGAATAGACTCCTGTGCAGCATCGAGAATAAAACCACAAGTGTTGACAATAATCAAATCAGCTTGCTCAGGATCATCTGTTAGTGTATGATGACTTTCCAAAAAAAGACCGGAAAGTATTCGGCTGTCCGCTTCGTTTTTCGCGCAGCCTAACGTTTCTATAAAAACGTTCAAGTTATCAACTCTTTCTTTTTTTTAAAAATATCTTCCTTATCTTAGCAATTTCAGAAATATACTCCTGATTGGAATAATTTGGGTAAGTGTATTTTAAGGGTTTGTAGGCACCTTCGGCAAAGTACAAAGTCACCTCGGCATAGATACCTTTTCCGATGTAAATCCTGTGTCCCTGAGGTTTGGTGGAAGCTAAAACAAATTGAGTATGATGAACATACCCTGAATCAAGATTGATGGTTCTACTATTATCCAAGATATGTTTTTGTTCTAATCTATTTGTGATTAACTTTGCATGCGCTAATTCTGCAGGATGGATTAATTCTTTAAAACTGATTAATTTCCCCTCTATCTTGCCTTCTCCCATTTCTTTATTATAATAATGGGTGTATTTACCAAAATCAAGAGGTTCGGAGATAAAATCCATTTCACCGAAGTTTTTTTCCAAATCATCTTTTACATCAGTCAATCTATAATCAACATAACGTCCGAAAGCAAAAATTACAAAGTTGACAAGCTCTGCCTTACGAATCCTGCCCATTCTTTATCAGCACCTCAAATTCCTTAAAAAAAACTTCCCATGTATCTTCATAATATTCTACCACAATTAACGACTTTTCCGTATTGATAATCCTACCGGAAAAATCAACCTTAAAGCTTAATGTTTCATTAGGTTTTAGAGGTATGTTCTCATCTTCAAATTGTATGATCGCTTCAATCTTTCCCTTATTCGTTATTTTAACCATTTCTCTGCTCTGCTGCCTTTGAATTAAAGCCATTTGTATTAGTATGATCAAAAGTAACACAGGTATCATCAATATCAGGATTATTCTCACAGGTTTTCTGTTTTCATTATTTTTTTTGATCTTTGGGATCCGCTTTTCATTTTGATCCAAAGTCGTTAAGAATGTTTCCACCAGTACAGCGTTACGGATACCAAGAAAGTCTGAGTATCTGACGACAAAATCTCTCAAATAAATCGTTGGAATATTTGACAGTTCTCCGTTTTCAATCTCATCAATAGTTTCAACGCTAATATGAATTTTCTCATAAACCTGTGTTTTTGGAATACCACTTGAAACTCGGGTATTTTTGAATTCCTCTCCAATCTCTTTAAATAGCTGCCTGAGATCCCTTTTTTTCATTTCGAAGCTGCTTTCTTCAATCTGTCCATAATGGTTATTCCCAAACCTTTTTCTTCAAAACCCTCAACAAGTGCACAATCTATCCCTAAATTATCCAGCGTTCTTAAAACATGAAAGAGATTACTCGCAACCCGATACAGATCTTCTCTCGATCCCAATGAAATACAGTGAATGTTCAACTGTTGATAGATGTGGATGGTTTCATCAGTACAAATAAGAGCCCAATTTTTTTGATTCTCATTCAATGATAATGCTTTAAACATTTCTACGCCGGTTGCAGCAAACTTATTTTTGTCTTTTTGCCAAGGGATCAGTCTTATTTCTGCCTTCGGTGAATAATGTCTATATTGCATACCTGGTGCTATTGCCTGAGATATATCTTTTCCAATAATTAAATCCGGAATCAAATCCCTCAATTTTTCCACTGTAACCGGACCCGGCCTCAACAAAACAGGGGTTTCATTTAATAGGGAGATAATGGTGGATTCAATACCAAATTCAAGGGGTTGTGTTTCAACGATCCATTGAACCCTTCCCTTCATCTCATTCAGATGTTCAGGTCTGGTGGGGCTTGGCAGTCCAGAAATATTTGCACTGGGAGCTGCAACGGGAATCCCGCAGAGTTTTATTAATCGCTTGGCAATCCTATTTGAGGGAAATCTAACCGCCACACTCTCTCTCTTTCCAGTAATAATATCTGAACAGGTTTTTGCTTTTTTAACGATGAAGGTTACAGGACCGGGCCAGAATTTTTCTGTTAATTTCCAAAACAATTTTGGCGGATCTTTTTCAATGATCTGCCAGATTTGGTCTATTTCGCCAATATGAACAATCAAAGGATTGTCCGAAGGCCTTCCCTTTGCCATATAAATACCTTTCAGGGCTTCTACATTGTTAATGACCGCGCCTAAACCGTATACCGTTTCAGTGGGAAAAATGACCAATTTACCAGCTCTTAAATCCTCAACACATTGCAAAAACTCTTCTGATTGATCAAATTCAGAAGAGTTGACACTGATATACATGATTTTGGTTTGCATGCTATTCTTCCATACACTTTACCCAACACGTTCTGTTTCGAGGCCCATCGTATTCACAAAAATAAATGCCTTGCCAAGTACCCAACAACAATCTCCCGTTTTCCACAAAAAAAGTTTGAGAGGTGTTGGTTAAAATTGTCTTGATATGTGAATCGGAATTGCCTTCAATATGTCTAAATGAGGGATCTACCGGTACGAGATCTCCCATTTTTTGGATAAAATCGTATTTAACATCCGGGTCGGCGTTTTCATTGACCGCAATTCCTGCCGTTGTATGAGGCACAAAAACAACTGCCAGGCCATTTTGAATGCCGTTATCACGTATCAGCTGCTGCACCTCAGACGTAATATCCACCACTTGAGCTCTGCTTGTGGTTTTAATAATTATTTCAAGATGTTTCATGAACGATTGCTCCCTTTAAACTAAGATCTGAAAAGCTTCAAGAACAGTTTCCAGATACTGGTTTTTGCCAGTTTGAAATCCTGCTCTATCGGAATGTTATGACCCATTATCCTTCTGGTAATATTGGTAAAGATCTTATTCATATCATGAGAAGGTTCAAAAGCTATTGGCACGCCTCTATTTGAACCAATAAACACCTCGTCACTGTCAGGAACCATCCCTATCATCGGGATCGACAAGGTTTTCAACACTTCCTCTGTTTTCAACATACCGCGTTTTTCATTCATACTCTCTTTCACTTTATTCAAAATAAAAAAGACATTATCCAATCCAAGATGTGTGTTCTCCAAAAGGCCTAATACCCGATCAGCATCACTGACCGCTGTGAACTCCGGATTGGTCACAAGTACGGCGGTATCTGCCGCTGCCACTGCATTTCGAAAACCGCTCTCAATGCCTGCAGGAGAATCAATGATAATATAATCGAATTCGGGTTTGATTATGGTGACAACTTTGGTCATATCTTCAACGGTCATCATCTCTTTGGTTGCTATTTGAGAAGCCGGTAGCATATAAAGATTTCTGTTTGTTTTATGCCGAACCAAAGCCTCTGAAGCACCTACTCTGCCGGATACCACATCCATTATTGTATAAAGTATTCTGTTTTCAAGCCCAAGCACTACATCGAGATTCTTCAAACCAAGATCACCGTCTATGAGACAAACCTTTTTGCCTAAATTGGCAAATGCAGCTCCAAGATTTGCGGTGATGGTGGTTTTACCCACACCACCTTTTCCCGATGTGATGACGATTACTTGCCTGTTATTCATACTATCTCCCCAAAAGCTTTTTTGCGCTCTCATCCATCATATCAGGGTTCCATCTTGGTTCAAAGACGAGCTCAACATTGGCCTGCTTAACTCCTTCTACAGAAGCCACAGCATTTCTGGCCTGCTCTTTTAATATACTCGCCATCGGGCAAGTTGGAACCGTTAGCGTCATTTTTATATCGACACTATTATCATCGTTGATAACAATATCGTATATTAATCCTAATGATACAATATCAATTCCAATCTCTATATCAATGACTGTTTTCAAAGCATCCACTATTTGTTCTTTTGTTATGTTTGGCATTTTCTCCTCCTGGTCTTTTTTTACTGTTTTGTTTCTTCCATACGTTTTGTGGTTTTTTCAACCACTTCATCTATCGTTTGCTCCATTGATTGATATATGGTACATCCTGAAGCCCGCTGATGTCCACCACCACCAT
>CAYUYU010000093.1:0-9469 GCA_964449405.1 uncultured Thermotogaceae bacterium | reverse complement strand
TCCGGGAAAAGCAGGCCCTAATTAAAATTTGTTTTAAAGTGCTATAATACCCCCCCAAATATAATCTCGAACGGAGATGAATCAATGAAAAAGCTCTTTGCTAAAACCCTATCGGGATTTTAGCTTTGGAGTTTTTTGAAAACCAAAAACTCCATTCAGAAATTCACGAATTAAACGAGATCACAAGGTTCGAAAAAATAACAGCCGGCTGGTCTTTTGATGAAAAATATTATTCTGTCATCGCCAAAAACACATTCCCTTTTCAGTCGGTTATCTCAAGGGCTATTTCAAGGGTGATCCCAACGAGTTATTCTGGCGGATAAATGCAGTTTATGTGGCTCATGCCTCACTTTATTCTGTCATCTGGGCACAACCGTTTGGTGAAGAAGATGTGTTGGACATGAAGGAAAGAGCCTATAGAAACTTTGAGGACTACGATGGTTTCAGAGAGATTGTTCCAAAGTGGTACCGGGAACATTCCGGAAAATGGGGGATTTAGATTCTGAAAATATTTCAGTTTCTATTTTACACCCCCTAAATCTATGCATATTTCAATCGGCCTTTAGGTTCCGGAATATCTCTTCCTAATATTTTTGCTGTTTCGATCCATTCCTCAATGACTTTTTCAGTGTTGTTTAATACATCTTGATACGACATACCATCAGCTGTACAGCCGGGAAGTTCAGGAACCTCTGCGATATATGCACCATCTTCTTCACTCCAGTAAATAATCAATTCATACTTATACATCGTCTAACCCTCCTAACTTATATCTTATAATTATATTCCTAACCTGCTTAACTTGATATGGTTTTGCTTTTGCTCCACTTGGTTGGATATTAATAATCTCTTCAAAGCCTTCTTTATAAAAAATATGATGACTTCCCTTTATTCTTTCATTGAAACCAAATTCGTTTAGTATTTTACAGAGTTCATCAAACATTATATGCTTGTCTTTAGTACCACAAAGCACTTTCATCAGTAACTTTTCTAATCTGCTCATTTTGTCCTCCTCATGATATTTTACCATGAAAGATATCTATGAATCTATGGCAAATTTTGTCCAGTGAAATAGTTAAGCAACAGGAAGAAACGGTAACAGAAGTAATTAATAATACTTTCAGTTGCTTGCAGTATATGATACTTAAAACCTGACAAGTCTTGTCAAGTATTACCTGTATAATCAAGTAAAACTTGAAGGGGGGAGTTTTACGATGACTATAATGACTATTGATCACACCAATATTGAGCAAGAACACATTTGCTGTGCCATTGGTAATGATAAAAGGAATCGGGCGAGGGCACAAGTCAAGAAGGATTGGATGAAAAAAGAGTTTGATAATGGGTTGGTCTTCAAAAGATTAGATGATCGTGGCAAGATGTTTATTGAATATATGCCGATAGAACATGCATGGAAACCGGTTATTGGGAAGAATTACATGATGATTCATTGCCTATGGGTCTCGGGTAAGTTCAAAAAACAAGGGATTGCAACTGCCTTGTTGGATGAATGCATTAGAGAATCAAAGAATAAGGGCAAAGACGGGATTGCCGTGATTACATCCTCAAAAAACATGCCCTTTCTAACCGAGAAAAAGTTCTTTGAAAAAAAAGGATTTCAAGTAGTTGACCAAGCACCGCCTTATTTTGAGCTCATGGCCCTAAAATTCAACAAAAAGACTGAAAATCCAGGCTTCACCTCAAAGACCAAAACAGGTAAAACGGACTTTAAAGATGGCATTTGCTTCATTTACACCCATCAATGCCCCTTTATGGAAGAATACATGACGTTACTTTCGAAGATCTGCGAGGAAGAAACCATACCCGTCAAAATCATTCAACTCAAAAGCGCAGATGAAGTAAAAGAGCATGGCGGACCCTTTGGGACGTATGCCATGTATGACAAGGGCGAATTTGTGACTCATGAACTTTTTTCCGAAAACAAGTTCAGAAAATATCTGACAACAAGATAAAATCAAATATCTCTGATTCTGTTTTTTTGTGTTTTGCTGTTTCTTAATGATATTTCAAGCACACCACGCTATAATAAAACAGAGGTGAGTTGAATGATAAAAGCTTCCGCTTCTATTTTTAAAAAGGATTTCGATAAATAGCGCCTGCTGAAAAACGAAAAATTCCCCGCCTTTAATCTTACATGAAGTTTTGCTTTTTAAAAACTTCAAGGCGTGCTTTTCAACACCCAGTGCTTGAGTTTTCGCCTATTTCCTTAAAAAACTTTTTACCTAAACAGACTAAAAGACTCTGGAAAGCTTTATTAAAAAAGGCTCTGAGTTTATCAGCTGGCCTAAATATTTGGCATCACTTGCTGTTGATAAAATCATTCATAATGCGTCCACATTCTGATGATGATAACCGTATGATGTTCAACATCAATTGTGTAAACCAAACGATGTTGCCTATTAATGCGTCTTGAATAGGCTCCTATTAAATCACCCACCAATTTTTCGTAAGGGGGTGGTGTTTCAAAAGGATTTTTACGAAGAAGTTCAATCAAATTCTTAACTTTAATATCTAAATTGGCTTGTTTCAGATTTTTTATATCTTTAATCGCAGGTTTGGTGTACCTGATTTCATACATTTTCAACTACCATTTGACTTTATCTTCAGCTACTGTTTGTTCATATGGTGTTTTAAGACCTTCGATAATCGTTTTTTTATAGGACTCATTTGAGCTTAAGTATAATGTTTCAAGTAGACTTCTGTACTCGTCTTCAGAGATCATAATGACGCTGCCTTTTTTTGTGCTGATGCTTATCTCAGCACCATTCTCAATCGCCATTTCGGCTAATTTGTATAGATTTTTTCTGGCATTCGTAATATTGGTAGTGTATGACATCTTATCTCCTCCAGTTTAATTATACCATACGTTTTTACGTACGCCAATAATTTTCAACACAATCCCGATAAACTCTTCACTAAGGACTTCCAGTTTTATCTAATCATTGCTTTTCAGAGACCTGATTTACGTCATGTAGGGGTCAATTTCAAAAATCACCGTCATGTTGTTATCACTTGATAAAAGCATTGCCAGTGATATCAATGGTGATGAATCAGAAACGATAATCAACCTCTTTTGATCCTCTCTAATTCTTCTTTGAAATCATCTTCTTCATAATCTATAACGGGTATTTCGTATTTATGCAGTTCAAGCATAAAGTCAACCTTATTCATTTCTGCAAGCTCTGCAGCTTTTCCCATTGACAGTTTATGCATTTTGTAAAGCTCTATCGCAGTATAAAATTTCTTTTTCTTTATGAAATCTGTTTTAGTTTCATTTAGGGTATAGAGGATTTCCTCTGGAACTTTAAAGTTTAAGTCCGGTGTTTTCATTCAATCCCTCCTCATATAACACTTGTATTCATCAAAATTCTATCATTTTTTCAATATTTTGCTATTTTTGTAGTCATACTAACTAATTTATGGAAAAGAAAAAGGATTTGAAATATTTACAAATATCTCTGTCCCCTTCGCCTTTACTAAAAACAGAATATATGCTAACATATGCCATCAACAATGGAAACAAAAAAAGATCAATACGGAGATGAAATGATGAAAGTAACAGCGGTCCTTGGAAGCCCTCATAAAGGGAATGGTTATAAAATATCTGAAGCGATAGAGCGGGAGTTAAAACAACTGGGTGTTGAAGATTTTGAGCGAATTTGGCTCAAAGATATCCATTTGGAAACGTGCATGGGATGTTTTGCATGTTTTTCAAAAGGGAAAGAATTTTGTCCGTTAAAAGATGATAAACTGGAGATAGAAAGAAAACTCCTTGGATCAGATGGTATCATACTGATCTCCCCCGGTTATGCTTGGAATGTCAGCGGGTTAATGAAAAATTTCATCGACAGATTTGCCTATACACTGCATAGACCCAACTTTTTCGATCAATCACTAATGCTTGTTGCAAATGGCGGCTCCGGTTTAAAAAAAGTTTTGAAATCACTCAGCACAAGCCTTGGAGGTGCAAGACTTTCATCAAAACTAATGATAACCACGACACCTTGGGAAATGACTGAAACTTACAAAAGTAAAACCGAGCGCATGATAAAAAAAGCAACCAAACGGTTTTACAACGACTTGTCCGACAAAAGTATCAGAAAACCGGATCTGGGAAATGTCATCTGGTTTAATGTGTTCAAAAAAATGTCAACACTATCCAAAAACACCATTCCCGCTGATTATGAATTCTACAAGGACAAAAACGCTTATTTTTACGATGTGAAAGTCAATCCTCTGTATTCACTCTTGGGAAAAATGATTGGGACAGCTGCTGTAAAAAGTATGAAAAAACAGGTTAAATTTGACGAGGCTTAATTGAAACCAAAACAACAGCTTTTTTCTTTTCCAATGGTTTTCTTCCAAATCATTTCAAAAATCGCCCAAAAGAGCGCTAAACTAATGTGGAAAAGGCTCGAGGGTATCGATTCTCAAGAAGCTAAAATGCGACAGCTTCTGGAAATGATCTTTGAAGAAAGTTCAAAATGGTTAAAAAAAGAAGATGCATTTGAATTTAAATACAAACATGAAATTGCCGAATTATCCTTTAAGGAAGCACATGGTGAACTGTTAAGCAAGATTATCGAAGCGGGGATGAATAGTGGAGAATTCAGTAAAGGAAATCCCGAATTAAAACTATCCTTTGTCAGGGGTGTTATTTCAGAGAGTATGCGCTTGTTAGCAGCTAATCCGGATTTAGAAATCGGAAAAGAAACAACGGAATCCGTCCTTAAGCTTTTAAAGTAGGGTCTGCAGAAAAACGAAAAATTCCTCTTGTAGGTCTGGTGTTGGGGAACACGCCTTAGAAGTCTAAAAAGACAAAACTTCACGCTTAATGCAAAGGGAGCGGGTTACGCTTTTGACTTTTTGCAGTGGAACCATATTAATGAAAATAAAACCAAATGATAGAAGGTGGTTTCAAAATGAAAAAAAGGTATATAGAGCGCTTCAGAGAAGAGAATATTTGGCCTACTTGAAACAATGTGGAAAACAAAGCAAAAGAACTTGAAATATTTATAAATACCTCCGTCCCCGGGGCTTTCTCTCCATCATCCTTGCTTTCGCTTTAATAGGTATTTTTTTTATTATATTTGTATGAATAACTTGGTAATGAATGTTCATTATGATACAATGTTGATTACCAGTTTGACAACAACGTTGTTTACCGGGAAGAGAATTGAAAGTTGTGAAATCGAACGACAATACAGGGATTAAGCCAAAACAGAAGAGAGGTAAGAAAGTCATGATGATATTAGGAATTATTCTTGCAGGGATTGCAGTGTTTATGGTGATCGGTAGTATTTTCCATGCAACGTATTTTAAGAACAAAAAAGAAGCAATCGAACCATACGGTCAGATGATTGATGTTTATGATGGGCAAATGCATGTCTACAAGATGGGAAGTGGCAAAGAAACAATCGTTTTGCTTCCCGGTATTGGGATTGGGCTCCCGTCTGCAGATTTTGGCCCGCTGATGCGTCAGCTAAGTGAAAAGTATACAGTGGTCTGCATTGAGTATTTCGGTGTGGGATTCAGTAGTCAAACGCAGCGAGCAAGAACGTCTGAAAACTATGTGGATGAAATTCGCACAGCATTGAAAAGTGCCGGGGTCAAACCTCCTTATGTTTTAATGGCCCACTCTATATCCAGTGTATACAGCGAATACTATGCTTCAAAATATCCCGATGACATACAAGCCATCATATCGCTTGACGGAACCTCCAGCGCTTATATTGGCGCTGATATGCCCGGTTTTGTAAAGTCATTGCTTGGTGTAGCTAAGCTTCAGCAAGCCGTAGGATTCACTTCTATTATGGCACCCATAGCCACCAATAAAGCCAAACTCCTTTCTTTTGGCTATACAGAAGAGGAAATAAGTGATCTGATTGTTTACGCCGGATTTTCTATGAACGATAACACTTTGGATCAGATTGCAAAAACGAGCGACTATATCAAAGACGCTAACAAGATGACGTATCCAGAGAATGTGCCGTTCTTCAAGATCATTTCCAGGAAAACATATGAAACTAAGAACAGCCAAATTAAGATATCACCGCAAGAATATCAAGAGCAGCATCTTGCCCGCATTGGTGAGAAGGCAAAATATGAAATTCTGGATGGAACGCATTTTATATACCTCAACAATGTTGATCGAATTTCAGAGATCACGGATGCGTTTTTATCAGAACGATCTGTTGGGGAGAATCATGGATAATGAGCATGAAGTGTGTACAAAGGTGGATGACATAAAGAACTATACAAGTTGAATTAAAGATTCCACATTCCGGGGGAAAGTCCCGGCTAAATGGTAGGGAGTTAAAATGTTTGATGTGAATCAATTGTTGGAAGATGCCGTTAATGAAACCAGGAACCTGAAAGATGGAGAAATCTTCCTCGTTAAGGATCTTTTTAAGGGTTACTTTTGGAAAAGAATTCCACATGGTGATCGTTTATTGCTTGGTATTCTGTTTTTAAACCACGTCAATCAAACAACAGGCGATATTCAAATAATAGAGAAAACATCTTCAAAACAGCAAAGATACAAGAAAACTGAAAGTCAATAGAGACTGTCAAGTAGTATACAGGCGAACAAAACCCATTTGGGGTACTAATGAAAGTAGTAAAAAGGGGTAAAATTTTTATGAAAAGACACCAGGGTCGAAAATTAAGTATAAAGAAAATTGTCGGTTTGAGTATTGTAGTATTTATTCTCCTTTTTTCAATCATTTCCATGATCGTTGTCATCGTTATCTACAACGGACAGTTTCCCAGATATGACCGACATGATCTGACAGTTACAACTGGTTTGATTTATGACGAGTTTGAAGGACAGTATCCGAGAAAACTCGTAAGTTTTAAATCCGGCAAGAATCGCTTACAAGGCTATGTGTATGGACAGGATCAAGATCAAGGGCTTGTAGTTGTGGCTCATGGTATTGGAGGCGGAGCCGACACTTATCTGGCTCAAATCACCTATTTTGTTGATCAGGGATGGCGCGTTTTTGCTTATGATGCGACGGGCAGTTTTGACAGCGAAGGCAAGACGACAAAAGGTTTTCCACAAGCGTTAATCGATTTGGATGCGGCATTGGCCTTTATAAATACACAGGAGGATTTTGCTAAACTGCCAATTCTGTTATTTGGCCACAGCTGGGGTGGTTACGCAGTGGCGAATATTTTACATTACGATTATGATATTGCCTCTGTTGCCACGGTATCAGGTGCCAATAGTCCCATGGAAATGATTATTGAACAAGGCCAAAGGATGATGGGAGGGTTTATTTACACACAATACCCCTATTTATGGTTGTATCAAAGTCTATTGTTTGGAAAGACAGCTTCTTTGAATGCAGTGGATGCAATCAATGGATCAGATGTTCCAGTGTTTATTATCCATGGCACGGAAGATGATTTTGTTGATTATGCAGGCAGTTCAATTATTTCAAACATCAATACCATTACCAACCCCAATGTAAGAAGTCTATCGTTAACTGAGCCCGGGAGCAATGGCCATAACGATTTATTTCGTTCCGATGCTGCTATGGCCTATATCGATAAATTGAATATAGACTATCGCAAACTTTATGATCAATATGAACAAAACATTCCATATGAAATCAAACAAAACTTCTACTCACAGGTAGATCGGTTTTTAGCCCAGGACATCAATCGTGAATTGATGGATGAGATCCATGCCTTTTTCATGGAGAGCCTCGATGAGTAAAGATATCTTTCAATGTCATCACATCATCATGTGTCTTCGGATAGCTCATTGGGCATACTTGGCCGACGACTGAAACAGTATACTGTCTTAATACAATCAACAAGGTTTGTCTTGAATTTTTCAACAGTTATCTTAAGGGAGATGGTGCATTTATATCAAGCGGAACATTTTAACTCGCAACTGACAATTGGATGGTTAAAAAAATAAGAGGTAGTGAAGGAGAAATATATGAAAACTTTGATTGATCTAAGAGACAAACAAACTAGCGAAATGATTGAAGCCATTGGGAATCTTTATGATGAACCTTTGAAGACAATTCGATTAGGAGAACAGTCTATCACGCCATGTATTGGGTGTTGGAGCTGCTGGCTTAAAACCCCTGGTCAATGTGTGATGAAGGATGAAATGGCTGCGTCCTATCCTGACTATATAAACAGTGATACTGTCATTCTGCTCATTGATACAGCCCAGGGATTTATTAACCATCTGTCTAAAGCTTTTTTTGACAGAACAATTCCCCACTATTTTCCATATATCGAAATTGTAAGTGGCGAGTGTCATCATGTCGCAAGGTATCAGCGCTATCCTGATCTGGTGTTTTACTTTGACACTGAAGGCTTAACTAACCAAGAAGAACAAGTGATTGAGGATTATTTATATCGTACGGCCTACCATTTTCAATCGAAAGCCTCCCGTATTGTAAAGGAAGGCTCTCTTGCATTACATCCGCTGGAATCAAGACATGCGAAAAACAGCGCTGTGGCCTTTGCAAGCGTTGAGCCCATGGAAAAACTGATCATTTATAATGGTTCGCCCAGAAGGAGTGGCAGCAATTCAGCACTTATTCTGAAAAAAGTTGTTGAAGCACTTGGTGATCAGGTTGAGATTCGGGATTTGAAACAGGCAGATAAATGGGAGGAATGGGCGGAGGCTTTTAAAAACGAGAAACATACGATGTTCTTCATGCCTTTATACGTTCATGCAATGCCTTCTCACGTTATGGGATTTATCGAAAAACTTCAAGCATCAGAAGGGAGCATCAGCTTTTTCGTACAATCCGGGTTCCCTGAAAGTGCTCAATCTCATTATCTTGAGGCCTATTGTGAACAATTGGCTCTCAGATTGGGAAGAACTTATCTTGGAACAGCCATAAAGGGCGGAGTGGAAGGTTTACGTATGAGGCCGGCTAAGGCTCAGGAAAAGATGATTGAGTCAATGGTGAAGGCCATTGTGAACTTGATGCGTGAAGGGAGATTCAACCCAATGGATATTCGTCAATTAGCCATGCCCGTTCGCTTTGGTAAAGGTGTAGCCATTGTCGTTAAGCTATTTATGAAGTTGGGGATCTTCAATACTTACTGGAATCGACAATTGAAAGAGAACCATGCCTATGACAAACGTTTCAATCGCATTCCTCTCTCAAAAAAAGAGGGTTAGCATCGTTCATTAAGGCCTGCTGAAAAACAAAAAGCACCGTTTTTTCCTCGAAGAGATTAATTCTTAAAAAACTATGGCACCTTTTCCACCGGCAATGGCGGAGAGTTCTTCTTCGCTGAGTTCTTTGCCATTCGTTTGCAGAAGGTCCAGTCCTTCCTGAGCTCGACTTCTGAAAGGGTGATGCCGTATTCCGTTCCCATTTTAATTAACTTCTCAGTGGTTGTGATGTCTCCCAATTGGTTGAACCAATCGGTCCTGGCCTTTTCTTCGAATACCTTAATCTTTTCG
>CAYUYU010000092.1:0-9510 GCA_964449405.1 uncultured Thermotogaceae bacterium | reverse complement strand
GAAAAAAAACTTAATATACCTCCCGTAAAGGCAGCGATAAAGCTTACTGTAGCTGTAACCTGTAGAGTTCCTTGCAAAGTGATTCCCCCTTTAATATACCCTATATGGGTATATAGACGCTGAAAGCTTTGTTTTTATTTTTTTCAAAGGTAGATTATTGTATTTCTTATAATATAAAGACTATAATACTTATTATGTCAACAAAAAACGCGTCAAAAAAATCGATGATACCCTATAATTCAATATTGACGCCGAAATCAAAAAGGTTCATATATCGAATTAATATCGTTGGAAACCTTTAAACCATCATCTATTGATCGTGTTAAAAGAAAAATTTTGTTAAATCCTATGATACTGATATAATCGGAGTGCAAGGTTCGTTTTTGAAAATTATCGACGGGGGAACTTTTTTCATAGTTTTTGTTTTGTCAAAAATGAAAAAAAAGACACTTTTTTTCATTTATTAAACGAGTAATTGGAGGTTTTCTGATGAAAAACGTTGGAAGAGTTATTATTGCATGTGTTGTAGCTTTTGTTATCTTTATTGCGGTACAATTTATTACCGGCCATTATGGTGAGTGGTTTACTTCTTCCAAGTATTCCATAGAATCTGCACATATTGAGCAAACGATAAAGGAAACGGGAGAAGTTGAAGTTCATGAAGTCATCAAGTACGATATGAGAAAGCCTTTCAGGGGTTTATATCGCTATGTTCCTCCCGACAGATATGTCAAGATCAGCAATGTTAGAATTTGGGTGGAAGAGGAAAAAGATGCCCATGTCCAATATTTAAAAAATAATGATAATGAATTCGAAGCGAGGGTTTGGATTGCCCCTTACGGTTCCAATCAAGAACTGAAACCTGACGGGAAAGAATACACCCTTCATGTGAGCTATGGGGCAAAGAATGTGGTAGAAAACGGAAAAGATTGTACACAAATCTTTAGACAATTCTGGGGATCAGATTGGGATGCCCCTGTAAAGAACCTGACAGCGGTTTTCAATCTTCCTTCGAGTATGTCACCTACGGATATTTACACCCATCCAAAGGCACAGGTGAATCAAAATGGAAATGCAGTTGAGTTTTCTCTTAATCATTTACCTCCTTACACATTTGCGGAGACTCGAATGGTCTTTGATCAGCAATCAAACATGAACTTTTCCGTTCAAAACAATTCTTTGGATTTAAAAGCGATTGCCAAGGAAGAAAATGTCTATAACAGACAAAGAATCTTGAAAATCATCGTTCCCATCGTTGTTTATTTTGTCATTTTAGCCCTTGTCGTCCTTGTTTTTTGGGTCTTCGGTAAAGAACCTGAGATTCAGTATCAGGGAATTTACGAAAGAGAATTGCCGACAAAAGATTCTCCGGATTTTGTTAATTCCGCAGTCGTCAATTTGGTCGGAAATGTTGATAACAACGGTATATCAGCGGTCATGTTGGATTTATATCGAAAGGATTACCTCACATTTGGAGATGAGCAAATCGATAAAAAGAAGCTTTCGGATGTGATCGTATTTAAAAAACAAACAGCCGGAGATGATTTATCCGAAAGTGAGGCTTATTTCTTTAATTTTCTTAAAGGGTATTCCGTGGATAATAAGCTTGATTTTAGTGATTTAAAAAAGACATTGAAAAAAAGCGAAAGCAAAGCGAAAGCGTTTAATTCAAAATACAGCGCTTATCAGAGTATTGTGAAGGATAATGTCAACGAAAGAGGTTATTTTAAAACAACCGGATACGTTTTTGCCTTATTGCTCGGGATTTTACTCGGAATAGGTGGCATTGTCTTAACACCAATCTTGATTGCCCCGCCAACAGCCGATCTACAAATATTGGCGGCCATTCTCTCGGCTTGTTATTTGTTTACTGCTGCCATCATCCTTTTCCTTCCAAAGGATGTATTTGGTAAGTGGACGAAAGAGGGTTTGACCTATTATCGAAAATGGATCAATTTGAAGAAATTTTTGGAAGAATTTTCGTTGATGTCTGAATATCCACCGGATTCCGTAATCGTTTGGGAGGAATTTTTGGTTTATGCAACGGCATTTGGTATTGCGGATAAGGTCGAAAAGGCGTTGAAAAAGTTAGTTCCAAGAGAACAATGGGAAAGTCAAAGTAATCACGGTTTACTATATGGCGCTTACGGTTATGGATTGGGTTATAACATCGGTTCGGTTAGAAATGTGGCTTTACAAACGGTGGCTAAATCCTCATCAGGAAGCGGAGGAGGATTTTCCGGAGGAGCTGGAGGAGCCGGAGGCGGTTCTGGTGGAGGCGGCGGTGGCGCCTTTTAAAGTTGGCTTTATGAATAGTTTGGAGGTTATCAGATGAAAAGACTTGCTATTGTTGGCGCTCAATGGGGAGACGAGGGAAAAGGAAAGGTCGTTAATTATTTTGCCAGAGAGTATGAATGGATTGTCAGATTCTCAGGAGGGGCAAATGCCGGTCACACCATTTATGTGGATGGCAAAAAATATGTGAATCACATTCTGCCATCTATATCACCAGACAGCTCTTCAAAGGCCTTTTTGGGAGCCGGTATGGTAATTGATTTGGAACAGATGATCAAAGAGATAGAGATTATCGAAGCCGATTATCCCGGTTTTTCCTCAAGAATTCACATAGACAGAGAAGTCTTTTTGGTATTACCCTGGCATAAGCAAGAAGATGCCATCGTTGAAAGTTGGCGGGATAACCCGATCGGAACGACAAAAAAAGGCGTTGGTCCGGCTTATACCGATAAGGTTTCAAGGGAGGGCATAAAGTTTTATCATCTTTTGGATGAAGAGATGTTACTGGAACGGCTTAAAAGTGCGTATAAATTAAAGATGAAGATGTACAACGAGCAACTCGAAATGGATTATAAAGACGTATTCGAATATCTGGTTCACTTAAGGAGAAAATTGGAACAGATGAATGTCAACATAGCCAGTGCCGTGGATATGGCAGATGTGTTCAGGAACACAACCGTCCTGTTCGAGGGTGCTCAAGGGGTATTGTTGGATTTGGACTTTGGGACCTATCCTTTCGTAACTTCCGGCTCTTGTATGGCGCATGGTGTTTCTGCAGTGGGTTTTTCCACCTTTGAGTTGGATTCTGTGATGGGAGTTTTAAAGGCTTATACCACAAGAGTAGGAGAAGGGCCGTATCCCACAGAAGAGACCGACGAAGAAAAGGCAGAAGCATTAAGGCAAAAGGGAAACGAATATGGAGCCACTACCGGAAGACCGAGACGCGTTGGTTGGCTTGATTTACCTGCTTTGAGATATGCAAAATTAAGATCCGGTTTAACGGAATTAGTCATCACCAAAGCGGATGTGTTAAACGGTATGGATGAGATAAAAATCTGTACGGCATACGATGTAAATGGAAAGATTAAAGAGATTCCATCCTCTTCTTATGATTTTTTTGTTGCCAAACCCATATATGAAAAACTCAGGGGATGGGAAAATACACAACATCTCAATTTCTTAAAATACATGACGTTTATCGAAGAGAAAACCGGGATCAAAATCAATCACATCTCCTATGGTCCGAAAACAGAGGAAATGATAGGGAAAAACAAGATGATCGCGTTGATTTGATTTATTGACTCAATTTATCTCGAAAGAAAAATAAAAATCCTGCGATTAAGATGGGAATGATCATCAAAAAAACCGATAGATTTTGATAACCATGAAAAAAGAACAAAAAGAATGCCCAAATTATAATGAGGATAGTTCCACTGATTTTGGGATGATTTATTGAAAAAAAGGTTAAAAAGATAATCACAGCGGTTGGAATATTTTGGATTAAAAAACTTAGAATTTGTTGCATTAAGCTGCCTTCATCAAAGGCAGAAAAAGACAACAAAAAAAAGAGGGTACTCACTAAGAACAGGATGACAAAGGGTAGAAAATAAAGTATTTTTTCAAAAAAAGTTATCATAATCACGATTCCTTTCGATCTGATTTGATTGTTATTATACACTCTTTGCCAATGGGAAAAATTTTATTTGAAAAAAATGTTATGATATAGATGCATCAAAGAATAGTAGAGTTAGAACGAGACCTTAATCATTAGACAAGGAGTGATTGAGAATGAAAGCCTTGATTGTAGAAGATGATAGTGTATCTGTTAATATCCTTTATTACTTTGTGAAGGATTTTTTTGATTGTGATACGGCAAATGACGGAGAACAGGGATGGCAAAAATTTGTTGCCGCGCATGAAGCTTCCAATCCTTATGCATATATTTTTCTCGATATCATGATGCCGGAAAAAGATGGTCAGGTGTTGTTGAACGATATCCGAAACTATGAAAAAAAGCACGATATCAAAAAAAGCAAGATCATCATGACCACGGCATTGTCTGATTTTGATACGGTGGTGAAATCATTTGAGAATAAATGCGATGATTATATAACAAAACCTATTGATAAGGAAAAGGTAATTACCGTTTTGGAAAGAAATGGGTTTAAATTGGGTCAAAAGGGTTAAGTGGAGCGAGGTTGATGGTGAAAAGATGTCTGATTTTAAATTGATCTTCCCAAGAGATCAAGAAGAATTGTTTGAGCAACTGGACGAAAATTCAATGATTTTATCAGGCGGGACGGATTTGGTTGTTCGAAACCGTGTTAAAGGTTTGAAGGCAAGTAAACTTGTGAGTTTGGACAAAATAAAAGACATGGACAAAATCACCGACGAGGGAGATGCCATTAGAATCTTTGCCAAAGCAACGTATACGAAAATACTCTCTCATGAGCTTGTCAGAAAGGAATTTCCGATTTTAGAAAAAACCATAAGGGAAATTGGATCCACGCAAATAAGAAATCGCGGGACGTTAGTGGGAAATATCATCAACGCCTCTCCGGCAGGTGATGGTGTTCTGGCTTTGTATCTACTGGATGCCTTTTTGGTCATTCGTTCTCAAAGAGGAGAAAAAACGGTACGCATCGAAAATTTTATTAAGGGACCGGGACAGACAACCCTTGAAGCGGGTGAATACGTTCATTCGGTCATCATTCCCAAATGTGCCAATCACAATGTACATTATTTTAAGAAGGTGGGTCAAAGAAAGGCGATGGCCATCTCTATCGCCAGTATGGGTGCGATTTACACTCTTAAAAAGGGGATGTTCTTGAATTTGAAAATGGCCTTTGGATCTGTAGCCCCTACGGTCATTCGTGCTGATGAAATAGAGGCAATGGCACTTGGCATGGATTTTAACGAAGAAACTGCAAGAATTCTTTCTCAAAAGGCTAAAACACTCATTAACCCCATCACAGATGTCAGAGCCACTTCAGAATATCGAAAAGAAGTAACAGCAAATCTTGTTATTGGGATGTTTGAATAAAAACCCTTCACATTTCTTAATAAAACAAAATATCCAATGAAAATTCTCCGGTTACTATACCAGTGTGAGAAAGGAAATACACTTTCAAAAAACAGGAGGGTTTTAAATGAAAAAAGTATTGTTAGTAACGTTAATTATCGCTATCGCTTTCGTTGGATTTGCAGGAACCATGGCTATTAAGGGATCAAACACAGTTTTTCCGGTTTCACAGCTTTGGATTGAAGAATTAAAGGAAATGTATCCCGACATCGAAATCACATTGGAAGGTGCCGGATCAACAACGGGTTTCACAGCACTTTTCAACGGAACAGCAGACATTGGAAACACCAGCAGATGGTTAAAGGACAAAGAACTGGAGAGAATGCACGATGAAGGAAAATATTTTATTCCTTTTGTTGTCGCTTATGATGGTATAGCCATAGTCGTCAACAAAAACAACGAATTAGACGACATCACTGTGGAGCAGTTGAAAGGTATTTACACAGGAAAAATCAACAGATGGTCACAGATCGACCCGAATCTCCCCAATCAGCCCATTGTTTTCTACACGAGAAATACTGCTTCAGGTACTTACGAAACATTTGAAGGCAAAATCCTGGATGGAGACAGAATGGATCCAAGAGCCAGAATGGTTGAATCCACACAGCTCGAAATTGACGGTATTGCACAGAATCCTTATGCCATTGCTTACACTGGATACGGTTATGTGAATGACAAAGTTAAAGTACTCACATTGGAAGGAATTATGCCATCCATCGAAACAATTCTGACTAATGAATACTATCTTTCAAGACCCTTGTTCATGTGGGTAGATGCCACAGACGGATTCCCTGAAACGGGAGATGTGAAACGATACATCACATTCGGTCTGAGCAAAAGAGGACAGGAATTGGTTGACCAAGCTGGATACGTAGGGGCATACGGAAAATAAAAGACACTGAATACAAAACATAATCCCCTCTCACGGAGGGGATTATTTGTGAATGGATGGTGAAAGAAATTGACAGCAAGAACTTTAAAATATAGTATCAACACGACACTAATCAATACCATTGCCTTTTCCGGGATTGTCATACTCGTCATACTTACCGCTTTCATCATCAAAGAAGCAGCACCAGCCCTGACAAATGTCGGGGCAGAGTTGTTTACCAGTGTGGACTGGTATCCTACCAATGCGAATAATCCGGGATATGGTACTTTGGCCTTGTTGATTGGTTCATTGTATATAACGGGTTTAACAACTTTGTTTGTGTTGCCTCTGGGGTATATTATCGCCTTTTTTTTGTTTGAGTATGCCAAAGAAAAAGAAGTTATGGTAATCAAATCGGCGATCGATCTACTCTCAGGCGTTCCATCGGTTATCATTGGGGCGTTTATGCTGGTTTATGTGGCCCCAATAACCTTTAAATTTAACATCTATACACCAGAAAACATACTCATCGCATCCTTGGGTTTAACGATTTTATCACTGCCCTATACGGCGTCGTTGATGCAAGAGGCCATGCAGTCTGTGGACAGAGCTTTAAAAGAAGGTTCACTGGCATTAGGCTCCACCAGATTTACAGCAGGGTTTAAAGTCGTATCTCGGGCAGCGCTTTCCGGGATATTGAATGCGGTGATCCTGACAGTCAATCGAATCATAGGAGAAACCATGGTTGTTCTCATGGTAGCCGGTGGTGCAGCGATTATCCCAAGATCGTTGTTTGATCCGGCAAAACCGCTCACAGCAACGATAGCCAGTGAAATGGGAGAGGTGGCTACGGGAAGTGTGCATTATTCCGTTTTGTTTTTTTGCGGGTTGATCTTGCTGGTCTTTTCATTTTCGTTGACGATCACAGCGAGAGTCATTATCTCAAAAAACAGACATGTATAAGAACAGAGGATGATTTGATGAAAAGAGATTTAATCATTTCAACAATATTCAGGACCATCAGTTATTTGGCCTTTTTTGTGGTCATAGCGATTTTTGCTACAACGATTTTTGACGGCATGCGCTATTTCGATTGGGATTTTTTCACAAAACCTCCATTGAAAGGGATGTCTGAAGGGGGAATTTTTCCCGCAATTCTGGGTAGTTTTTACATATTGGGATTGACACTGCTTATTGCTATTCCCATTGGATTGATGACGGGGATTTATTTATCCGAATACGGGAGATATTCCAAACTCGCCGAATTGATTTTAACGGCTATAACTTCATTAGCAGGGGTCCCATCGGTTGTTTACGGGCTGTTTGGACTGGCTTTGTTTTCCATTGCCTTTGGATTCAGAACGTCCATCATATCCGGAAGTCTGACCTTAGCGATTATGACTTTACCGGTGATTTCCTCTTCGGTTCAAGAGGCGTTGAGTTCGATTCCTCGTGATATTCGTGAATCAGCTTACGCCTTAGGGGCAAACAAAACAGAAGTCATCTTTCGAGTTTTAATTCCCTACGCAAAGCTGCGTATCCTAACGGCTATTCTTATTGGTGGTGGAAGGGCGATTGGAGAAACAGCTCCGGTTTTATTGACCGGGGCAATCTTTTATGCCACATCCATGCCCTCTAACGTTTTCGATCCCACGATGACCATGCCGACGCATATCTATTACATCACCATGGCATATGGAGAAAGCGCCCAATGGATGGCAAAGGGAACCATTTCCGTTTTGATGATCTTTGTGCTGATTCTCTATTCAATGGCCTTTGCTCTGAGAAAGAGAATGGCAAAAGCAAAATAATGATAAAAACGATTCGTATCAATGTAGGGGCAACCCTGGTTGTCCTAAAAAAATGATTGGTATACAATATACATTGGAGGAAAAAAAATGAACGATAGAACAACCGAACCGGTCATACAAGTCAAAGATTTTTCCGGTTATTACGGGGAAAAGGTTGGTGTGAAGGATATTAATGTCGGTTTTGAAAAGAATAAAATAACCGCGATTATCGGACCTTCAGGATGCGGAAAATCAACGTTGTTAAGGAGTATCAACCGAATGAACGACGAGATTCCCGTTTACAAGACACAAGGAAAAATTCTTTTTGAAAATCAAGATGTCTATTCAAAGGAAATCAATCTGACTAAATTCAGAAAAAAGGTTGGAATGGTCTTTCAAAGACCCACTCCTTTCCCCATGTCTATATACGATAACATCGCATTTGGGCCAAAGCTTCACGGAATGAAGAAAAAAACGGATTTAGATGAAATCGTTGAAAAGTCCCTCCAGCAGGCCTCTTTATTCGATGAAGTGAAAGACGATTTGAAGAAATCCGCCTGGAGTCTTTCGGGAGGACAACAACAAAGATTATGTATTGCCAGGGCGTTGGCAGTGGATCCGGAGGTCATTCTCTTGGATGAACCGACCTCTGCGCTTGACCCCATTGCGACGAAACATATCGAAAATTTGGTTGAGGAATTAGTCACCACTTATACGATTATCATCGTTACGCATAATCTGGCACAAGCGGTTAGAATTTCAGATTATATGGTGTACATGTACCAGGGAGATTTGGTGGAATACGGACTAACATCTTCCATTGTCAAGCAGCCGGCTGATCCAAGAACTGAAGAGTATTTAACCGGAAAAGTGAGTTAGGGAGGGAAAGGAATGATTAACGGGATTCATTATGATAATCAAACAATGCTACTGAAAGCGGAGATATCCAAGATGCTTTCTTTGGTTCTTCAATTATATAAAATGGCTGTTCAATCCATAGAGGATGGAGACGAGAGATTGGCAAAACAGGTGATGGGCCTGGATGATCCCATCGATGATCTCAACAGAAAGATAGAGGAAACGGTTTATGAAATCATCGCGCGATTTAATCCTATGGCCAAAGAGTTGAGATACACCATCACCATGATAAAATTTGCCAACAATCTTGAGAGAATGGCTGATTTGGCCCATAACATTGCAAAAAAGACCTTGGCTATTAAAAAGATACGGGAAAAATACGATCCGCTTAAGGAGCTCAAAGAAATGATTGGTATCTCAATTGATATGACAAAAGATGCCTTTAACGCCTTTGGAGATAGAAATATTGAACTTGTTAAGGAAATCTTCATCAGGGATAAGCAAGTGGACAAATTGGAAGAACAGTTTAATGAAAAACTGATTGAACTCAATAAATCCGATAAGATCAACAGTGAACGGATGCTTCTTTACACCCTCAAGGCCAGAGATGTCGA
>CAYUYU010000091.1:0-9719 GCA_964449405.1 uncultured Thermotogaceae bacterium | reverse complement strand
ATGAATCACTCCAATTGAAAGAAAAGCTTGCTTTTATACCCCACTCTATTATACACTTATAATAGTCTTTCTGCTCGTTGTTAATTGAAAAATAATCTTTTCTTAACTATAATGTAAACTATTTTCCCTCATGTATGAGATAATAAAGGGGTTCATACCAACAATACATGAATCATCTACATGATTTTTTTTAAAATTTGACATGAGGAGTCTTGAAATGAAAAAAACTGAAAACATAAAATTTGGAAGAAAGTCTGTCTACACGGTTGCTTACAATTGCCCTGATCCTTTGGCGTCGGTATTGATTGTCCACGGATTGGGTGAACACATAGACAGATATGAACGCTTTGCCAGAGAAATGAACGAACATCGTCTCGATGTTTACGGATTTGACAATCTCGGACATGGCAAAAGCGAGGGGAAAAGAGGGCATACATCCATAGAACACTCGTTCCAAATCATTGACATGATGATTGAAAGAATATCTTCCGACCATCAAGATATGCCCATCACTTTGTTTGGTCACAGTCTTGGTGGTTTGATTGGATTACGCTACATACAGGAAAACCCTTCTAAAATCCACGTTGCCGCCATTTCAGCTCCAGCCATTATTTTGGATGAAGAAACTGAAAAAAGGATGGAAAAGAATGTTCGAATAGCCAAATTATTGCCTTTCGTCACGCTGAACAACAACATTAAACACGAAGATATCTCCAGAAATCAATCTGAAGTGTCAGCTTATTCAAAAGATGTCCTGGTTCATCCAAAGGTCAGCCTTAAACTGGCTTTAAGCATCCACAAAAATGTCAAAACCGTCAATGAAAAAGCAAGTGCCATCAAAACTCCCATTCTTCTTTTAAAAGGCATGTCAGATAATGTCGTTCCACCTGACAACCTTGAACAATTCTTTGAAATGCTTGGCAGTGAAAACAAAGTCATCTCAAAATACCCGGGCGCTTATCATGAAACCATATATGACCCAGAACATGGTGATCATTTCAGACAGGATGTGATCGGATGGTTCAGGACAAATCTATGAAAGAGCATGACATCAAACACGATATCATCATCGAAAAATTCCTTAACGGCGGCCAAGGTCTGGGGCATGATAGTTCCGGAAAACCCGTTTTTGTTACGGGTGCCTATCCCGGTGAGATTGTTGATGTGGAAATCAACAAGGAAAAGAAAAATTTCGACATGGGAAAAGTTCACACTTACAAGTACAAAATCCCTCAAAGAAATCAGCCGGTTTGCAAGGTTTTTCGTGATTGCGGTGGATGCGACTGGCTGGATTTGGATTATTCATTCCAGTTAAAGTCAAAAAAGGACATCATCCACGAACAGTTTATGCGATTGGGAAATATCGACACAACCGGAATTCTTCAAGATGTTTTACCCTCACAACCGGTTTATCAAACGAGAAATAAAATGACCTACGCATGTGGTTTCCTTAAGGGGAAACTTGTTTTGGGATTAAGAACCAAAGGCTCGAACCGAATCGTCGAACCATTGGGTTGTAAAGTGGTGGATCCTCAATTTGAGCACATCCGAAAAACCGTTCAAATAATATTCAATGATATTTTTACCCCGGAAGATCTTTTTCAGACCAGAAAGAGATTGGGTTTTCTTCGTGGTATTTCAATCAGAAAAACCGAATACACCGGACAGTTTATGTTAATCCTCATCACTTCATTGAAGATGACAAAGCAATTAAAACAATTGAAAGCGAGATTAAAAGAGGAATTACCGTTTTTGGACTCCATCATCAACGTTTTCACCAGAAAAAAATCGATGCTCTCGGGTGAGTACGCCACCGTTTATGGAAGTGGTACTTTGAGAGAACACATCGATTGGTTCGATTACAATATTCCTCCAACTGCCTTTTTTCAAACCAATACCAAGATGCTGAAAGTATTTTTGGATACGGTTAAAGAAATGGCACAACCCAATAAAAACGAAATGATGATGGACCTGTACGGGGGAGTTGGATTTTTCTCGATTTACCTGTCTCCTTTGTATAAACGCGTGATCTTAGTAGAATCACAACCGGAATCAGCAAAGGCTGCCCGAGCAAATTGCTCGATGAACAAGATAACGAACGTGGAAATCATTGAAAAATCCGTTGAAGCGTTTTTAGAACCCGCCAAATACATTGATCAACCGGACACTTTAATTATTGACCCCCCAAGAGCGGGTATCGAAAAGGATGCCCTTGAACACATTATTGAGATTCAACCCAAAAAGATTGTCTATTGCTCCTGCGATTTGGGTACACTTATCCGTGATTGTTCTCGTTTGGTTGAGGCGGGATATATCATCGAAACGATACAACCAATGGATAACTTTCCTCACACAGCCCATGTGGAAAATATTTGTTTGCTGAAAAAAAAATAGGGCTTTTTATTTAGACAAATATTGTTCCAAAGAAGTTTTGAAGTTTGTTATTTTTTCTCTTAGAATTTCAACTTTTGAATCAAGCGATTCACTGTCCCCTTTTTTCAATGCTATCTCAATTTCCTCTGCCGCTTGACCCACTTCGTTGACGGATAGGTTATAAGCCAATCCCTTTATTCTGTGAGCGATTGCGGTTGCTTCAGATTGTTGATGTTGCAAGGCATTTTTAAGGGCTTGAAATTCCTCTGTGGATTGTGCAGAAAATTCTTGCAATAAATCCAAATACAGTTCTTTTTTTTGATTAAGGCGTTTCACCCCTTCTTCAAAATTAACCTCTTCAATTTCTTTGGAAACACGGCCTTTATTACGCGTATCCTTTTGTTTTTCTCGTTGCTGATTCAGATAATGTTGGAGTTTCTCATGAAAGCGTTTTTGCTTGATGGGTTTGGTAAAATAATCATCCATACCGGCATCCAAGCAATTTTGGATATCCTCTTTTACGGCAGCTGCTGTTAAGGCTATGATGGGTATATGCTTGCCTGTTTTTGTTTCTTCTTCACGTATCTTCTTTGTGGCAACCAAGCCATCCATAACCGGCATTTGAATATCCATTAAGATTAAGTCGATCTCATTGTTTCGAGCTAATGCACAGGCTTCTTCACCATTTTGGGCTTCAAGGATTTTAACGTCGGAAAAGTATTTTGTAATGATTGCCTTGATCAATTGCATGTTGATGTTCACATCTTCGGCAATCATGATGGTGGATTTAAGCATCGTATCGCTTTGTTCATCGTCTGTCTTGACTTTCCGGTTTATCTCTGGCTTATCGTCTTCATAAAAGTACTCAGTCTCTATCGAAAAGAAAAAGGTTGAACCTTTCCCAAGTTCACTTTTTACCTCAAGGGTGCTTCCCATTTTGTCAACCAGCATGGCGGATATGGCTAATCCCAGCCCTGTCCCTCCAAATTTTCTGCTGATGGAAACGTCAGCTTGCGAAAAGGATTTAAACAACTTGTCTTTTTTGTCGTCTGTGATCCCTATTCCGGTATCTTCTACGGAGATATGATAAAGGCCACGTTTTTCGTCTATTCTGGTTAAGGATAGTTTCAGTTTCACTTCTCCCTTTTCGGTAAATTTTACGGCATTTCCCAGAAGATTGACCATGACCTGTCTTAATCTAACCCCATCGATGCTTGCGAAGCGTGGCATGTCCGGCGGGACATCTAAGGCAAGGTTCAATCCCTTTTTCTGTGCTTGAAATTTGATGATATTCATTGCCTCTTCTGCTAATTTAACGATGTTTTCCTTGGTCAATTCTAATTCCAATTTCCCTGCTTCTATTTTGGAAAAATCCAGAATATCATTGATAATCCCCAACAGTGAATGTGCAGAGATGTTGATGTTCTTAACATATTGCTTTTGCATCTCATCCATTGGGAGATTCACCAATAAATCCGTAAATCCAATAATGCTGTTGAGTGGCGTACGAATCTCATGGCTCATGTTTGAAAGAAAGGTGGATTTAGAACGATTGGCCCTCTCCGCAGTTTCCTTCGCCTGCTTTAACTGTTCTTGTGATCTCTTGAGTTCTTTGGACATGTCCATAATGGCGGACTGGTTCTTATCTGAGATTTCTATGATCTTGTACAACTGCCTGGAAGTGTGAATATACGCCTCCGCTGTCTGATAAAACTCTTGGGCCATTTGAGATTTATCTTCTTTTAGTTTTGGAAGCAATTCTATTAGGTGTTGTGCAAGTTTATCGAGGTTTTTATTTGTCATAATCTATCTCCTATATACAAACTGTGGTTCTACTGCAAAAACCATTTTTCCGATTGATTTTTAAAAATCTGTCTTCGCTATTGTTCTGCGGGCGGACACACCGGTCCGCCCCTACTGTTTTAAAAAACCTCGTTCGAATGGCTTTCTACTTTTAAAAAAACACTTCAATCTATTACCATGTCTTTATCTCAAGGGCAATTCGTGAATTGCCCCTACAAAGAACAACTACGTTAACACTTCAAAGGGCAGCTTCAGGTCTTCTTTGAAATCTTCAGCCAGTTCCAATGATCGACTGTTTTCCTCATCGTAAAACCATTTGATTTTACAATCTTTCCCCTTGGCATAAGCTTCTTCCAATATGTTCATAATATCCAAGATACATTTCACACTTGAGGAGTTCATATAACTGATCTTTAAATGTAAAACCATTTGCTTTATCGTGGGAAACACGTCATCAAACCATTTAAAAACGGGTTTATAGAATTCAAATGAATTTTCAGGGTATGATTCCCCCTCAATTTTGAATATTTCTTGCTTGACATCAAAAGTAACTTCGGGAGAACTGGGAGTTTGATCAATATGAAGCATGCTGTCACTCACCCCCTTTAACCGTGACAAACATGTTGAAAAAATCGTAATTTTCGTCTCTGTTCTGAAATTGATATCTGATCTTATCCGAGGCCTTTCTTGCTATATCTATCAATCCTAACCCGGCACTTCGCGATTCAGGGTTGGCCGGTTTTCTCATCTGCTCTTTGTATAATTGTCTCAGTTCCTTTTTGTCCAGTCCATTTAGCTTATTCAAATAAACCGTTAGCTGTTTCACATCATCTTTTTTTACGCTGTTACCCGAACTGATGGTGTAATATCCGTTTTTTTTCGCAATAATCACTACCGCCTCTCCGTGAACTGTATTGTTCATTCCATTTAATTCGATATAATTACGGATATTCTGAGTCTGTTCTATATAAACGGAAAAAACATCGGATATAATACCACCTGAGAGTTTTTCTTCATGAAGATATGTCCGAATCGCCCGGCCTATTTCTTCAATAATGCTGTTTGAAAATGAACCGTTAAAACTGATAAGAATCCCCTCTTTGGTCAACGACTCTTTAAAATCCAACATATTATCCATTCTTTTCGCCTCCAATTCTTATTTGATCATTATGGTTTAAGACGAAAGCCCAAAAGGAGCATGTCGTCTTTGATATGATAATCTCCTTGGTATTGAGCCAACTGTCGATTGATCATCTGCTTTTGATCGCTTAAGGGCAAATGCCTGACGGATTCCAAAATTTCTTTCAATCTTTTTCGACCTAATCCAAACCCTTTTTTACCTCCGGGTAAATCCAGTATCCCGTCTGTAATCAAATAGCAGGCCATGTCACCCGTCATGTGAACTTCATGTTCTGTAAATGAGTAGTCTTTTTCTATCCTGTAACCGATATGGAGGTTATCTCCATGAATCTCATGCACCCCTGTAGCATCCGTATAAAGAAAGGGAAGGCCGGCTCCGGAAAAGTGTATTTTTTCTTTTTTCATAGAGATTTTACACAGTGCCATATCCAAGCCGTTATCCAAATGATCAAACCTTGAACTTGATTTCAACGCATCTTTAAGCTTAAAATGAAGCCTTTCCAGTATAATGCCGGGACCTTCTCCTGCATGGACCTCAATAATATCTTTCAACACTACATTCGTTATCATGGTCATGAAAGCCCCTGGGACACCGTGACCGGTACAGTCGATTCCGGCAATCCAGATGTCATCACCCGTTTCTTTCAAAAAGTAAAAATCTCCACCTACAATATCAAGGGGCTGGTAGATCTCGAAATGATCAGCAAATGTTTGGTCCATCTCAGCTTCTGTCGGAAGGATAGAGCTTTGAATGAGCTTGGCATATTCAATGGAATCCAGCATTCGTTTTTGAGTGTTTGAGAGTTCTTCATTGGCATGTTGCAACGCTTTTGTTCGTTCATCGACGAGCAGTTCAAGATTTTCAGTGTATTGTTTGACCTTCTCCGTCATGGTGTTAAAACTACGACTCAAGCGACCTATTTCGTCTTTCTTTTGAACCGGAATTTTCACGCTATAATCCCCTTTAGCAACAACTTCAGCGGCATTTGTCAATTGTTTAATGGGATTGGTGATTAATCTTGTAAAAATCAATATGATAGAGATGATGATCAACAATGCGGAGATGACAAACAGGAAAATAAGGGGCAGGAAATCACGCCAACTCATTATGGAGTCTTTTTGAACCAAAACAAGATTGTACCAGTTTAACTTCTGGATAAACCCCATTGCTGCGATACAATCCATGCCTTTGTAATGGACTTCAAACATCTTTATCTTTGATGAGTCCTTTATCTCCCGAATGGTCTGTTCAATTAACTTGTTTTCTTCCGGTTCATCCATGAGATCATAAATCGTGATCTTCGTCTCATCCGTTTTGGACATGCCGTTATGCTCGATGATGGTTTCATCCGCATGACCTTGGATATGTCCTTGTTCATTAATCAAGATGGTGTGTAAATTGGGATCTTCATGGATGATGATCTCGTTGAGAAAGTCGTTGATGTAGATACCAGAACCGGCCAGTCCAATAGCATCGCCTGCTTCATCACGTACCATAACGTTGATCCAAAGCCTGATTTCCTTAAGACTTTCTTGATAATCCACATTCAAAGAGTAATTTTCATTTTTTTCAAGCGCTTTAAAAAACCATCGATCAGCGTTTGACTCCTTATTCAACTTTTTTGCCGGATGGTGGATATCATCAAGATAATAATTCAGACTGGATTGAACGGCGATAAAATGCGTGCCAGAACTGATAAACTCGCGATAACTGTTTAACTGTTCTTGTACCTGTTTAGTCAGCTCCAAATCATTTTGATTCAACATCCATTTGCGAATTAACGGATCTTGGGCAAGTTTTTGGCTTATGGCAATCTCTTTTTCCATGAAGGATAATATGGAACTGACTTCTAATTGGTTTTGTGTTTGGATAGAACTTTTCAGGTATTTCTCACTGATTCTTGTCGAAGTTTGAAAAAACACAAAAGCGGCAAATAAAATGGTAATGACGTAGATGATAATGACTATGGTGATAAAAACCTTGTTTAATGATTTCGCTTTATTCACAAGAAACTCCTAATTTATTAAAAACGATGATCGTAGTCTTTATCAATTATAGCATACATTCATCAGGGCGACAGAATAGACATTCCCATATCTGCCTAAGTTTTGATACAATATTGAGGGTTGTGAAGTTAAAAAATATGTTATCATTATAAGCAAAACGAAACTTTGGAGGATTTAGATGAAAATTGTACAAAAAAATAAGAATGCATATAGAATTTATAATATTGAAGAGAAGTTTGAAGCCGGCTTGGAGTTATTGGGAACTGAAGTGAAATCCATTCGAGAAGGACGAATTAACATCAAGGAAAGCTATTGCAGATTCAAAGGCAATGAACTGTTCTTACTGAAGGCAAACATTAGCCCCTATGCCCATTCATCCTTTTACAATCACGAGCCGGACAGAAAGCGAAAGCTCCTATTACACAAACGAGAACTGCGAAAGTTACAAAGCAGTGTCATGCAAAAGGGCTACACCATCGTCCCACTAAAGGTCTATTTCAACAATAAAGGGCTGATAAAACTCGAAATCGGAGTTGGAAAGGGAAAGAATATTCACGATAAACGTGAAGATTTGAAGGACAAGGCCATCAAGCGTGATATCGCAAAAGAAATGAAATACCGAGACTATTGATTAAGAGATAAATCTCAGTACGAAAATGAAAAACGGTTAAGATCAACGTTATTGATCTTTGGAGGGATTTAAATGCTTAAAGATGTAATCTTTGAAGACCTTAAAAAGGCTATGAAGGCAAGAGAAGAAGTTAGAGTCAGAACACTCAGGATGGTTGTAGCAGCTATCAAAAACAAACTGGTGGATAAGAAGGATCTTGACGATGAAGATGTTATGGAAATTCTTACCAAAGAGGCCAAGTTGAGAAAAGATTCTATCGAAGAATACACAAAGGCGAACAGAGAAGACTTGGCACAGTCTGAAAAAGATGAATTGGAAATCATCAAAGGGTACCTTCCGGAAAAGATGGGTGAAGATGAACTTAGAACCATTATATTGGAAGCCATTGAGGAACAAAATGTAAATTCTCCTTCAGGAGTGGGACTGATAATGAAAAGCGTGATGCCTAAGGTTAAAGGAAGGGCTGACGGAAAACAGGTAAACAAAATGGTCAGAGATATCCTCTCTGATCTTTGAACAGAACAGAAAAAAATGCTACGGGGTGACTTGATTGAAATTTGAATTGATTACGGCTGAAATTGGCTCAACTACAACTATTGTCACGGCATTTGATGGCATCGGTACAAAGAAAACACAAAAAACCGCTCAGGCAGAACACTTTACCACCGTCAATGAAGGCGATGTAACCATTGGCATTAACAGATGTCTTGAAGATATCGGCAAAAAAATTGGAGAAGATGTAGACTGGGAAGAATTTGTGGCCACCAGCAGTGCAGCCGGTGGATTGAGAATGTCCGTTCACGGTTTGGTGTACGATATGACAGTCAGGGCTGCAAAAGAAGCAGCACTTGGAGCAGGTGGAATTATTCGCCATGTGACTGCCGGAAAGGTTGACCAGCGCGAAGTTGAGAAGGTCAAATCCATCAATCCAAATATGATTTTATTGGCAGGTGGTGTGGATTACGGTGAAAAAGACACGATTATTCATAATGCAAGGGAATTTGCCAAAGAAACGCTAAACATGCCGTTTGTCGTTGCCGGTAATTATGCAGCTCGGGATCAAATCTGTGAAATTCTTGAACAATCAGGCAAACGGGTTTACCCAACGGAAAATGTCTATCCCAAAGTCGATGAATTGAATGTAGATCCTATTCGAGATGTGATTCAACAAATTTTTTCTGAACATATCATTCATGCAGATGGTATGGAAAAGATAGAGAAGATGGTAAAGCGTCCCATTATACCTACACCGGCGGCAGTCATGCTGACAACAAGATTACTTTACGATCTTTTGGGAGATGTTGTTACTGTGGATATTGGAGGGGCTACCACAGACATTGATTCTGTCACTTTCGGTTCTCCTGAAATACAAGAAATCACCATTTCTCCTGAACCTTATGCCAAAAGAACTGTAGAGGGAGATCTTGGAGTTTTTGTCAACGCTCCCAATGTGATTGAATCCATGAAAGGACAACTTGAGTTGGAATATCCCGATTATCTTCAAATTATCCAAGAGATAACCCCATACCCTAAAAACGAAAAAATGGAACAGTTCATGGCCAGACTTGCTGTACACTGTCTTTCAGCCGGATTGAGAAGGCACGCAGGGAAAATACGCTATATCTACGTACCAACCGGCAGGCAAAAGATTGCCGAAGGAAAAGATTTGACGGCTGTGAAAGCATTAGTGGGAACTGGTGGCATACTGACACGTTCACCTTATGCGGATGAGGTTTTGTATATTTCGAGAATACTTTCCAAAAGG